>CAYGWP010000391.1:0-2006 GCA_964353455.1 uncultured Anaerolineales bacterium | reverse complement strand
ACCCCGCCGCCGGTCGGAAAAGGCAGCCCTGGCAAAGTAAATCGCAAACGAGTAAATCGGCCTGAGGAGGCTCTGCCTGCCGTCGGGCAACCCGCGCCGGCCCAGGCCGCGGAGCGTCCGGCCGCGCCGGGCGCGGTGCGCCTGCCGCCGCGGCGCGAGCATCGGCCGCCCCAGGGGCGCGAGCCTCCGAAGACCGACAGGGGCGAGCGTCGGCCGCCGTGGCAGCGCGGCAAGCGCCCGCCGGAGCGCCGGGAATTCCGTCCGCGCGGAGACCGCGCGCGTCCGCCGTTTGAGAAGCGCGAACGTCCGCCGCTTGAGAAGCGCGAACGTCCGCCGTTTGAGAAGCGCCGCGAACGCGGGCCTGAGCGCGGCGGACCGCCCCGTGGCGGGCCTAATCGCGGCGACCGCAGCCCGCCAAGACTGAGGGCGGGCGAGAAACCCAAGCGGTTCCAGGAGAAACGGAGTCGTCGTCAGCATGACACAGATGGAGTCGGCAAGAAAGGGCCAGGTGACCGACGCGATGCGCGCGGTGGCCGCGGCCGAGGGTCTGGACGCCGAGACCGTCCGCCGCAACGTGGCCGACGGTTTCGCGGTCATTCCCCTGAATAAGAACCGGCGGCCGCGGGGCGTCATCGGCGTTGGCCGCGGCCTTCGCGTCAAGGTCAACGCGAACCTCGGCACGAGCACCGACTACGCCGACGTTGCGGCGGAACTGGAGAAACTCTGCGCCGCCGAAGAGGCCGGCGCCGATGCCGTCATGGACCTTTCGACGGGCGGCGACATACCCGCCATCCGCCGCCGCATCATGGAGGCCTGCCGCGTCACCGTCGGCACGGTGCCGATCTACGAGGCCGCCGCCGGGGCAGCGCGCGGCCGGGGCCGCCTCGACGCGATGACCGCCGACGACATGCTGGCGTCCGTCCGCCGGCACGCGGAGGACGGCGTGGACTTCGTCACGGTGCACTGCGGCGTGACGCGGCGCATCGTGGAGTCGGAGCCGCTCAGGCGGCGGGTCTGCGGCATCGTCAGCCGCGGCGGGACGTTCCTGGCCCACTGGATCCTCCGGCACAGGCAGGAGAACCCGCTCTACGAGCGGTTTGATGAACTAATCGACATAGCCCGCGAATTCGACGTGACGCTGAGCCTGGGCGACGGCCTGCGGCCCGGGGCGATCGCCGATGCGATGGACGGGCCGCAGGTCGAGGAGTTGATGACCCTGGCGGACCTCGCGCGCCGGGCGGTTGCGGCGGGCGTCCAGACAATGCTCGAAGGGCCGGGACACGTGCCGCTCGACCAGGTGGAGGCCCAGGTCAAACTCGCAAAGGAACTCACCGGGGGCCTGCCGTTCTACGTCCTTGGGCCGATCGTGACCGACGTTGCACCAGGATATGACCATATCACTAGCGCCATAGGCGGGGCGGTCGCCGCGATGGCCGGGGCCGATTTCCTCTGCTACGTGACGCCGACCGAGCACCTGGGGCTGCCGCGCCCCCAGGACGTCCGCGAGGGCGTCGTCGCCGCCCGCATCGCCGCACACGCGGCCGACGTGGCCCGCGGCCGGCCCGGTGCGCGCGAGTGGGACCTCCGCATGAGCCGCGCACGCGCCGCCCGCGACTGGGAGAAGCAGGCCGCCGAGGCCCTCGACCCCGAGCGGGCCCGCGAGCTCCGGCGCGAGCGCCGACCGGGACACGACGACGTCTGTTCCATGTGCGGCGACTACTGCGTGTTCAAGGTCCGTAACGGCGACCGAGAGAAGGGGGGCGCGTGATGGGCGGGCGTCCGGCGATTGCTTTGTGCGCGGCTGCACTCGCGGCGATTGCCTGGGGATGCAGCGGCCGCGAGGGAGAAGGAGAGGGCGGCAGGACGGAGAAGCCGCAGGGCAGCGCCTATTTCTGGTTCGACAAGTTCACGTCGGCCCCGCTCGTCGATGGCGGCGAGGTGAACTTGGAGTCCCTGAAGGGCAATGTGGTCATGCTGGACCTCTTCGGGACGTGGTGCCCGCCGTG
>CAYGWP010000390.1:0-8017 GCA_964353455.1 uncultured Anaerolineales bacterium | reverse complement strand
GGTCGCCATCCGCGAGGAGTCCGAGCAGTTGCGCGATGCCTACCTGGCGGCGAAAGTTGTCGGCCGGGGCCACGCCAAGGACGCCCACCACATTGCATTGGCAACGGTGTCGCGGGCGGACCTGGTGGTGAGTTGGAATTTCAAGCATATCGTGCATTGGGACAAGATACGCATGTTCAACGCGGTCAATCTGCGGGAAGGCTATCCGGCAATTGAGATTCGCTCTCCCCGGGAGGTGGTGTGAATGAAGAAGACCAAAAAATTCGACTGCGTCCGCTTGAAGGATGAGATTCAGGCCCGCCTGACCCGCCAGTGGCGCGGGCTGACGGATGAGGAGATACGAGAGCGCATTCGGCAGGAACTGGCCACGTCCAAAAGTCCGATCGCGCAACTGTGGCGGAAGTTGGAGGCTCGCGACGAAAAAGCGGCGAAGGCCCCCGGCGTGCGTCAGTCGAGCCGGCGGCCGCGGCAGGTCCGCAGCCCAGTGTGAAGGCACGGATATCTGTGCCATGTGTTGGGGCACGTGTGCGACGCGAAAAGGTGCGGTGCTGCGGCGGGCGCAAGTCCGTGTCCGTTCGGCCAACCGCAGGCGTGATGGCCGGCCTGGCGCAATGGGAAACACCACCCACGCCAAAACGGCATGGGCGCACACATGGGGGCGCCCCTACAACGGAGCGCCTCGGCCGTTGTTCGCCGCGCCAGCGGCACGCCGCGCCGGACGGCCGCCAAGGGGAGGAAATAGGTATCGTGTTCCCAGATTACTCAGATTACTGCCCAGATTACTACTGTGCAGGGTAACATGGGGGCACTACAAGCAGTGTTCGGGCACCCCTTTGTTGACGAAAGTGGTGAGCATGAACGGCCGAGATTCTGATACCGTATTACGATTAGCTTGGGCTGTTAATGCGGTTATGTTAGGGTGCGCCCTGGTAGCCGCGATCCTGGTTGACGGCAACGGCAGGATTATGGGTATGAGTCAGTTGCCCTCCTTGACCCTCACAGTAGCGGTGTTCACAATTGGTGTCGTTTCGTCCTCTGTCGTCCTTTTCCTTGATAAAAGAGTTGCCGGCAAGGTTGCGGCAGTCTTATTGCTGGCTGTGTATCTGGCACTCGTTGTTCCGGCTATTGGCATGTAGCCAAAGCCAAGTGCGCTCGTAAGGAGTAAGTGTGAAGTAGGGCAGGGAAATTCCGCGAACGCCTTTCTTAATTCGCCCCGCGGGGGGCTCGGCGCAAAGAGGAGGCCGCACGATTACGGGTCGCCGGCGGCACGCAACCTGAAATACTCTGATGGCGGAAGCACCGTCACGCCGCCCAGATTATTGCGGCAAACGTACGCACCAACCCGCCCCCACTGGCTCGACAACCGGAGGGGCCTCTGATAGACTCGGGGTATGACCCGCCCGGCATGGGCCGCGGCGGTCGGGGTAGCGCATCACAGGCTCCCGGAGGAGATGCTGACATGGCCAGGGCGGCGGCGATGCTGGCGGTGCTCCTGGCGGCCGTTGCGGCGGCCGGGGCGGCTGACCAGCAGAAGACAAAGATGTTCATACTTGCAGGCCAGTCGAACATGGTCGGCAAAGGTGCGGTCGCAGAGTTGCCGGCGGACCTGAAGAAGACGCCCGCCAACGTCAAGTTGTACCACGCCGGCAGGGCCGAGCCGCTGGCGGCCGCCGCCAATTTCGGGCCCGAGGTCGCCTTCGCCCACGAAATGGCCAAGGCCTGGCCCGAGCGACAGATCATCATCGTCAAGTTCGCCATCGGCGGCACGTCGCTCCTTGATTGGGCGCCCGACTGGACCGAGCAGAACGCCCGCAGGACCGAAGCGGCCAAGGGCGGGCCGCTCTACGCGAAACTGATCGAGCACGTGAAGGCGGCGGCAGGCGGCGGGGCCGTCGAGATCGCCGCCGTCGTCTGGGAACAGGGCGGCCGCGATGCCAAGTTCCCCGACGTGGCCGCCGAATACGGCAAGAACCTCCGGAAGATTGTGGAGCGCCTGCGCAAAGACCTGGCGGCGCCCGACCTGCCTTTCATATATGGCGAGGTCAATACGCCCCCGGGGCGGTTCCCGGCCACCGAGGACGTCCGCAAGGGGCAGCAGCAGGTGGCCCGCGACGTGCCCCGCGTGAAACTCGTCCCCACCAAGGGCCTCCGCACCCTCAGCGACGAGACCCACTACGACACGCAGGGCCAACTGGAACTCGGCAAACGCTTCGCCCGGGCGTTCCTGGAACTTGGGGGGTGAAGATTCCTTTTCACTTCGCCGCCTCCGCCTTCAGGCCGCTCAGGGGGCACTTCGTGACGGCGTCCCACGCGAGTTCCTGGAGCAACCGGTTGAGCGTCCCGCGGGTTGCCTCCGACGCCCACTTGAGCATGGCCGGCGGCGCGAGGCCCACCGGCGAGCGCCGATAGATCACGGCGAAATGACAATATGTGTTGAGCGCCAGCAGGGCCGCGCCCGGGTGGCCCATTGCATCGATGAAGAGGCCCTCCTGGTTCGCGATGCCAGGGGCCTGGCCGAGGCGGACCTTCTCGCGCAGGGCGATGAGGGCGTGGCCGGTGGGCACGACGAACACCACCTGGCGGCCGCACTTCCGGTTGATCGCCTCCAACTGCTCGCGGTACGCGATGAAGTACGGCTCGTGGATCTTCAGGAGCGCCTCGGCGGTGGCGGCGTTGCGGTCTTTAAGGGTGGCCGGCCTCTGCGCATCGGGATCGTCCCACGGGAGCCAACTCTCCTGCACGGCGATGCGGATGTCGGGGTTGTGCTTCAGGGCGAGTTCCGTAAACAGGTCGATGCCTTCATCCGGGTACTTGCGGTGCGGCGACAGGGTGAGCACATCGACCTTGCCGGTGGCGAGCGCGGCCTTCGCCCTGTTGGCCTGGTCGGGCAACTGCCAGTGCTGGATGACGCGGGAGCCGCCGATGAACTGGCAGTCGATGATCGTCTGGTCCTTGATGCCCGCCGCCTGGGCCACCTCGGGCAGGCACCCGCGGATGCCGACGTGGAAACTGTGCCCGCAGATGAAGATGCGGAGGCCGTGGTCGATGGGCTGCGTTGCGGCGGCCGGCGAAGGCGGCGCAGCGCTCGGGGCATCGGCCGCGCAAGCGCTCCCGACCAGGAGCGCCGCGATAAGCAAAATGGTTCCAAAGAGCCACCGGTGCGGCCGTCGTTCGAGCGTCATTTTGAGGCTCCTTCAAGGGTCCGCAGAAAAAAGGTGTCAGGAACCTTTTCGCAAGACCCCAAGAAAACCGCCATGTTCCGAAGAAGGTTCCTGACAACCTTTTTCGGCCGCCTTTTTTAGGCCGCGGCGCGCGGCGGGTCACTCGGCGATGACCTCGAGGCCCGAGAGGAGCGTCGCGCCGGCGGTCGCGGTGAAGTCGAGGCGGAGGTCGGCGCCCGCGCGGACGCCGCGGAACTCGCAGGCCCAGGCGCGGCGCGGGCCGCCGGCCGCCCGGACGATGTCGAAGTCCTTGAGGACCTCCTTCCCCTGTAGGGCCACGCTGAAGACGCGCCGGCCGGCGGCCAGGTCGGTCGGTTCGGCGAAGTGCGGGCGGACGGTGTACGGGCGTTCCGGGCCCGCCTTCGCCAGGCCGAGGGTGAGGCGCTTGAGGCCCGTCGCGCCCGATGCGGCAACCCACCTGAGGTCGCCCGAGGTTATCTGCGAAGAGTGAAGGCGGAAGGTCTGGAGTTTCTCGGGGTCGGTCGCGAGCGAGAACTTGGGCGAGGGTCCGCCGACCACGGGCCATTCCAGCCACAGGGTGCCACTCTCGGCCATGCGGTCGCCTGGCGCGCCGAGGTTGATGCCGATGCGGCGGATGGGGCCGGCGGGGGCCGGCAGGGAGTTAAAGGTCCAGAGTTCGGCGTCCGCGTCGTGAACCATCGCCAGCGAGCACTGATTTTGATATGAGCATGTGCACGTGCGGGTGTAGTCCGGGGCGTTCAGCACGCCGCAGGCCACGATGAGGTTCGACGTGCATCCTGATTTGAATCCGCCCATGTTGCCTGTCCCGCCGTCGGCCGCGAGGTCGTAGAAGCCCGCCGCCGCGGAGCGGAACGTCAGCAGGTTGGCGCTGCCGACGATCGTGTTGCATCCGTAGTTCCGCGTAAAGGACCACGGGATCGGCTCGCCCGTCAGCGGATGGGGGCGGGTCTTGGGGCGGCCGGTCAGAAGATCGAGGGCCGCGGTCTGGGCGATGATGGTGTCGCCGTGGAGGAGGCACGGCCCGGCGTGGCGGCCGCTGTCTCTCCAGAGGAGTCGTCCGTCGGCCCCGCGGTATGCGGCCATTCCGGCCCCGGGCTCGTCATAGGCGCGGTCGCGGGAATTGCTGCCGAGGTGGATGAGGATGTCGCGGGCGGCGCTGTAGCCCAGCCACGTGCCGGAGACATTTTCGCCGGTCTTCCATACGACGCGTCCGGTCTTTGCGTCGAGGGCGTAGAGGGTTGGCAGGGCGTCGGGGTTGAGGCCCTCCTTTCGCAAGGTGGTGCGGCGGAGGTCGGAGATGCCGTCGAAGCAGAAGACCTTGCCGCCGCCGGCTACGATGGCGTTGTGGCGGAACTCCCAGGCGGCCTCCTTTTCCCAGAGGACCTTGCCGGTGCGGCGGTCGAGGCCGAGGAGCCAGCGGCTGCCTGCGCCGTAAGGGGCGGCGAGGAAGCCGAGGGTCTCGGCGAGTCGCGGCTCCTTGCCAGGGGCGGCCTTCTCGAACTTGTACTTCACGTCGCGCGGGCACGCCGAGAGTATCAGGAGATCATCATATATGCCTATGTAGCCACAGGTGCCGCCGTCGGCGGCCTGTCGCGGCGGAAGGGGCCAGCGGGAGAGGATGCAGCCGGTGGCCGGGTCCAGCCGCAGGCACTGCGGCCCGTGTGCCACGTAGATGCCGTCGGGCGCCGAGGCGTAGTTCGAGCCGATCTCGTTGGCCCCCGGCTGGTGGCTGGTGTTGTCATAGTACCGCCCCAGGTCCTTCAGTTCCTGCTGCCAGAGGAGGCGGCCGCTATAGACATCGACGGCCCGCAGCATGTTGCGTCCCTCGATTATGAGGCGTCCGTCGATGACCTGCGGCGAGGGGCCGTGGCCGTGGCGCGGCAGGACGGGGTCGTTCGGCGGCCCGCCGAACCAGAGGAGGCCCAGGGGCGCGCGGACGCGGGCATCGCGGCTGACGACGGTGTTGGCCACGTCGGCGTACTGGTGGGTCCAGTCGGCGGAGTCGGGCAATGCGCCCTCGCGCGCGAGGATCGTCCACTCGCCGTCGCGCTGGATGCTCGCCTTCTCCAGCCCGGCTTCAGACACCTGGCGCGCGAAGTCGGCGTGCGATGCGGCAGGCAGGGCCAGGCACGCGCGCCCGCCGTACGGCCGAAGCGCCGGGAACACCGCCCGGATGAACTTGACGCCCCGCGCGAGGCCGGCCGCGGCGGTGTCTTCGCTCGTGATGAGACTTGCCATGTACTGCGGCAGCGGGAATGCAGCCGGGTCGCCCGCGTGCACGGCGACCCGCCTGCCGTATAGGCCCGCGCGGTCGAGACGGTCGCGCAGGAGCGCCACCTTCTTCTCATCCGGGTCAACCGCGATCAAGCGCAGCGAGGATTGCCGCAGGAGTTCCTCGATCAGCCGCCCGCTTCCGACGCCGAGGACGATGGCGCAGCCTTCGCCCGCGCCGCTCTGGCGGAGGAGCGACTCTGCCGCGGCGGACCAGCGGTCGGCCGGTGCGGGCGGGCCTGCGGCGGGTTCCGCGTGGGTGCGGGCGGGCTGGCGCGCCGCGCCGAAGGCGTACAGGCCGCCCTGCCGCGTCACGACGAAGAGCCGCCCATCGGCGGCAAGCATGGTCCAGACGTCGCCCTCGACGCGGCCTTGCCAGGCGATGCGTGCCGCCCCGCCCGAAGTCTGGACCCGTTCCGGGCCGCCGGGCGGGACCTCCAGCGCGGCGATGCGGCCGCCGGGTCCGGAGACGTAGAACCGTCCGCCCGCCTTCAGGTGCAGTCGTGCGAGGGCCGGGTCCACCGTGGCCCGCCATCGCACGGACAGGGCGAGATCGGCGTGCGTCGCGCCTTTGGAGTCCTTGACCTCGCGCGATTCGGGGCGGAGGGCGTAGGCCAGCAGGCCTCCGTCGGCCAGGACGACGGCGGAGTCGTCGTCAATGACGGGCGGCGCGACGGCGGCGGGGGGCGGGGCAAGGGCGGCATCGTCGTCTTCGTCCTTGGCGGGCTTCTTCGCGGCGGCGGCCGCCTTCTTGGCGGAGCCTGAATCGAGGCGACACACCCCGGCGCCGTCTTTCAGCACGTAGGCCGCACCGCCGTTGAAGAACATTTCGGCCGCCGCGACGACCTCGTAGCCCCCGGCGCTGTTGCTGAACTGGCGGCTCGAGACGTTGAAGTACCTGAGCGAGCCGTCGCTGCGGCTATAGACGGCCGGGACGGTCCGGCCGCCGGACACGAGCAGGCTGTCGCCGGCGACGGCCATGTAACCTTGCGGGGCCACGCCTGCGAAGGCGGGGCTTCCGTGCTGCTGGACGGTGTACGCCGCGCCGCCGCCGCTGTTGGTCCACAGCGTGCGGCCGGTACCGGCGTCAATTGCATGGATAAAGATACCCATGAACGGCCATATACCGGCGGCGAAGTAGATCGTGCCGCCGTCGAGCACAGGCCCTCCCCGAGCGGGCCACGTGGAGATGAGGCGGTCGTTGCCGAGGATGCAGCGGTCGGCGGGTCCCCCGCGGAACTTCCAGACCAGCCGCCCGGCGGCCGCGTCCAGGCAGTACAGGAAGCCGTCGTCGGACGCGGCATAGACCTTGTCGGCGGCGGCCACGGGGGCGAATCGGACGGGGCCGTCGGCGCAGAACCGCCACAGTTCATCACCTGTAGATGTATCGTAGGCCGTCAGGCGGTCCGCAACCATCGAGCCGACGAACATGCGCTTCCCGAGGACGACCGGCTCGTAGGAGGCGTCGAACTGGAGTTTCGTCTGGCTGGCGGGCCACGCAGGGGCCGGCGCGGGCAGGCGGCGGACCCATTCCAGTTGCAGGTCGGCCGGGAGGACCTCGGGCGATGAGGCGCTGCGGCGGGCGTCGCAGCGCCACTGGGGCCAGTCGGCCCCGAAGAGCGGGCCGACCCCGCCGAAGGTCGCCAGACAGACCGCCGCCATTCCGAGGAGCCGTCCGCGCATCATGCTTCCCTGTCCCGGGTTCCCGCCGCGGCACGATTGTAGCCTTGCCGCGGCATCCCTTCAACTGAGTAAGGCGCCCGTGAGTAAGGCGCCCGGTGAGTAAAACGCCCGGGATCTTTTCGCGTCGGGCAGGAGTTGACATCCGCGCCAGGCAGCCAGTCAAGTCATAAACGCGACCGAATGAGACCGACGTTCGCTGTCCCTCGCTTCCGGTGGCGGTCGGCGTGCGGGGATAAGAGGCGGGGGCAGTGCTCCTACGGCGCGGGTCTCGGCTTGCCGGCCGGGTCCAGGGGTTCCTCGATGCGAACGGGGCGCGGGGCGATTGCGCGGACGAGGTCCGAGAGGTCGTAGCGCATAAGGGCGCCCGGAACGACGTTCTGGAGTTGCGCGCGGCTGAGGGGCGTCGCAACTACATTCATCCATGATTCGATACTTCGGCGGAGGATGACCTCGCTTATCCGCTCGTCGAGGGCGGCCGCATGGAGGACGATCGGGCCGGCGGCCTCCACGCCGACGACGGACAGCCTCGCCGCATCGACCTCCGGCCGGTCGGCGAGCACACTGGCGGCCGCAGACACATCCTCCACGCGCTGGCCCAGCAGCGGCCGGCCGAGCATGATGGCCGCATACGAAAGCGGATACTCGTTCTCCAGGTACTTGCCCGCCTTCTGCGGCCAGGTCTCGCCGAAGCCGCGAACGTCGATCGCCATGACCACCGTGCCCGCGCGGACCAGCGCCTCTATCGGGCCGGCGGGCGCGGCATCGGCCGCCTTGCCGCGACCATCCACGTAGATGACGGCGGGGCGGCGGCCCTCGGCCTTCTCCGGCACGAAGAGGAGCGCCGGGACGGGCACCTCGCC
>CAYGWP010000389.1:0-9618 GCA_964353455.1 uncultured Anaerolineales bacterium | reverse complement strand
GCGTACTGCCGCTGATGGACGGCGATGGATTTCTGGGCGCAGTCGGCCTTCTTCGCGGGGAGGATCTCGGCCTCAAGTTCCATCGCGGCAAGGGCCGTGGGAAAGCCCGCGGGGTCCTTCATGCCGAGGTCGTACGCCTTCTCGCACAGGAGGGCGAGGAACGCCGGCTGGCCGGTCGCCGCCTTGGCCGCGCCAAGGAGTTGCCTGGCGAGGGCGAGATCATCGGCCGCGGCGGGCGTGGCCGTCACGCGCTTCAGTTCACCGCCGTAGAGCGAGTTGAAGGTGTCGGCGGCCTCGTCGGCCCGCGCGAGCGATGCAGGCAGAAGCATCGCCGTCGCGGCAAGAATCGCGGAGAACCGCATGTCGCCTCCTTCGCCCGGAGACCGGCCCAGCGAAATGTATGGCCAACATTCTACCCGTTCGGGCGGGCCAGTCAAACCTTTCGTCGCCTCTCGCTTGACTGTCGCGCCGCTTAGGTTACGATGCACGAACAATGAGCGTCAAACAGCAAATCAAGATCATCCAAGGCGACCTGACCGAACAGGACGCCGACGCAATCGTCAATGCCGCCAACAACGACCTGCAACTGGGGGGCGGCGTGGCCGGGGCCATCCGACGAAAGGGCGGGCCTGATATCCAGGCCGAGTGCGACCGCATCGGAACCATTCCGCTCGGCGAGGCCGCCATCACCACCGGCGGACATCTCAAGGCACGTTACGTCATCCATGCCGCAAGCATGCGGCTGGGCGATGAGACGACTGAGGAGAACCTGCGGCTCTCTACTCGCAGCAGCCTGCTCCGGGCGAAGGAGAAGGGACTGCGGTCCGTCGCGTTTCCGGCCATCGGCACGGGCATCGCCGGATTCCCGATGCGCCGCTGCGCCGAGGTGATGCTTGAGGAGGCGGCCGCGCACCTCCGCGGCAAGACCACCGTGACCGACGTGCGGTTCGTCCTTTACGACCGCGCGGCATGCGAGACCTTCCGGGAAGTCTTCGAGGCAATCCGCGAGTGACCATCAAGCCGAGCGACAAGTCGAAGACTCGACCCGGCGAGCCGACCGTCAGCGTCCTCTACGAGCCTGCCGCGCGCCCGGCGGCGGACCTCCGCGGCGCGACCGCCGTCGTCATCGACGCAATCCGTGCCACGACGACGATCGTGGCGGCCCTTGCGGCCGGCTGCCGCGAGGTGATTGCGTTCCGCACCGACGCCGAGGTGAAGGCCGAGGCCGCCCGGCGGCCGCCGGGCACGGTCGTCACGGCGGGCGAGCGCCTGGGTGTACGCATCGAGGGCCTCGACCATAACAACAGCCCATCCGTGATGACGCCCGCGGCGGTCGGCGGGCGGACCCTGCTCCTTACGACCACGAACGGCACGCAGGCGATCCTCGACGCGATGGCCGCAGAGACGGTCATCATCGCGGCGATGCCGAACCGGCGTGCGGTCGCGCGCAGGTGTGCGGCCGCCGGGCGGCGCGTCGTCTTCGTCGCCGCCGGCACGGTCGGCACGGTCTCGTGCGAGGATACGCTCGTGGCCGGGGCGGTTATCGCGGCGATGGAAGAGGAGGCCGGCGGCGCAGCCTTTTACCTGGAGGACTCGGCCCGCGTGGCGCTGGCGGCGTGGCGCGGGGCAGAGGGCCGCCTCGACGAGATTTTTCGCGAGACCTGGGGCGGGGCGTTCATCGCCGGCCTGGGCCTCGAGGCCGACCTGGCCGTGTGCACTGAGGTCGATACGATGGACGTCGTGCCGGTCGTTCGCGGCAGCCCGCCAGTTATCAATTGTTGACGGAATCATTTGCCCTTCGCCGAAAGCGGTGTTATAGTATCGAAGTCGCAAGTCCGGTGAGGATGGCTGAAGCGGCCGCCGCATTGGCATAGAACACTTCCTGAGGGGACGATGGATTCGTCCCGACCGTTTCGGTCGTCCGCGTTGGTCTGGACACTTGGCCCATGTCAGAAGATCCTGCCAAGCGCCCCGACCGGGGGAGGAGTTTGCGCGGACCGCCCGCGTCCGGGGGGGATATCGTTCCTGCATCGGCCGGTCCGGCAGCCGCTTCGTCCTGGCGGCGGATCGTCGGCTGGCGCGCGTGGGTCCTTCGAATCGCCCTGCTGGTTGCCGCGCCCGCGGTTTTTCTCGGACTCCTGGAGGCGGGTCTCAGGCTGTTCGGCTACGGACACCCCACCGATTTTCTTCTTCCGTGCGAAGGCGGCCGCACGTGGACCGCCAACCGGCAGTTCGCCTGGCGGTTCTCGCCGCCGTCGGTGGCGACGGAGCCGGACTTCTTCAAGATCGCCTCGGCCAAGCCCGACGGTACGTGCCGCATCTTCATCCTCGGCGAGTCGGCCGCCATGGGCACGCCCGACCCGGCCTACTCGTTCGGGCGGGTGCTGGAGGCGATGCTGCGAGAGCGGCATCCGGGCGTGAGGCTGGAGGTCTTCAACGCGGCCATGATGGGCATCGACTCGCACGCCATACTGCCGATTGCCCGCGAGTGCGCCCGGCGGGACGCCGACATATTTGTCATCTACATGGGTAATAACGAGGCGGTGGGGCCGTGCAGCCCCTTGGCGGCCCCATCGCAGGCTTCCAGTCTCCGGCTGGTGCGGGCGTGCATTGCGGCGAAAGCGACCCGCGTCGGCCAGTTGGCCCGCAGCGCGCTGCGGGCCGTCTGCCCTGCGGCCGACGAAACCGGGCCGCAGACGCTCGAGACATTCCTCGCCAAGGCCGTGCCGCCGGGCGAAGAGCGGCTGCGGACGGTGCGCGACCACTTCCGCGCGAACCTCGATGACATCCTCCGTGCCGCCCGCGCCGCGGGCGCCCGCGCGGTGGTGGCGACCGTGGTGACGAACCTCCGCGACTTCGCCCCGCTGGCATCGCTCCACCGGGCGGACCTCTCGGATGGCGAGCGGGCCGAGTGGGACCGCCTGGTCCGTGCGGGCGATGCCGAGGGACTTGCCGGGCGGACGCCCGAGGCCGTCCGCGCGTACGAGGCGGCCCTGGCGATCGACGGCCGCTACGCCGACCTGCACTGGCGCCTGGCGCGGGGCCTGCTGGCGTGCGGGCGGACGGACGAGGCGCGGCGTCACTTCATCGAGGCCCGCGACCTCGACGCGATGCCGTTCCGCGCCACCACGGCCCTCAACGAGGCTGCGCGGGAGGCCGCGGCGGGCCGCCAGGACGGCGGCATCTACCTGGCCGACGCCGAACGGGCCTTCGAGATGGATGCGGACGTCCCGCACGGCATCCCTGGCGATGAATCGGTATATGAACATGCCCACATGACCTTCGAGGGGAACTGGCGCCTGGCGCGGGCGGTCCTTCCGGCCGTCGAGGCGGCCATGCCCGACGCCCTGCGCGGCGCGGCCGCGGGGCCCGTCCCCTCATGCCGGAGGTGCGCGGAGATGCTGGCCCTTTCGGACCGCGACCGGTTGCGGATGGCCGCCGTCATTGCGAGATGCCAGGCCAAGCCGCCGTTCACGAACCAGTCGGACCACGCCCTGCGCGAGGAGCGGATGCGCGGGCTTGCGGCGGCCCTGGGTGCGCGGCTGTCGCCGGAGTCGGATGCGCGGGGCGACGCCATGTACCGCGCGGCCCTTGCCCGCGCGCCCGGCGACTGGCGCCTGCACCACAACTTCGCGGTGTTTCGGGCCGAAGTCGGCGACTTTGCGGCCGCCGCCCAGCACTTCCGGACCGTCGTCGAGGCGTTTCCGTGCCACTTGGAGGCGCGGGTCTGCCTGGCCGATTCGCTTGCCAACCTGGGCCGCGCCGATGAGGCCGCCGCCCAGTACGCCGAGGCCGTCTGCATGCGGGACGATTGCGTCCAGGCGCACCGGGGGCTTGTGGGCGTGCTGGCGTCGCAGGGGCGCCTGGAGGAAGCGGTCCCGCACATCCGCCGCGTGCTGGCGATCCGGCCCGACCCGCTGGGGTATCGCCAGTTCGGCGACGTCATGGTCAGGCTGGGCAGGAAGTCCGAGGCGATCGGGTGCTGGCGCGACGGCGTCGAGCGGTTCCCCGATTATCCCGATCTTCGCACCTGCCTGGCATCAGCGCTCGTGGAGCAAGGCGATTGCGAGGCGGCCGCCGCACACCTCGAAGCGGTCCTGCGGACGGACCCGAATCACCTGGCGGCCCGATGCAGCCTGGCGCGGGTCCTGGCCCGCATGGGACGCCCCGAGGAAGCGGCGGCGCACTGGCGAGCAGCGCTCGCCCTGAATCCCGGGATGGTCGAGGCCGCGCGAGGGCTTGAGGAACTCCGCGGCCCCGCTCCGAGCGCAGGCGTTATCGGGACCGCCAAGCCGGCCGCGATAGGCGCGCACGCCAATCAGTAGCCCCGGAGTGTCCGCCGGTTTTACTTGGCAGGCCGTGCCGGGGGACGTATCATCTGGGCATGGGGCAGATCAGCCACCCTGAACCGGTCAAACTTTTCGTCGGGATGCTCTCGGCGTATCCTGGTGCGTTCGCCGATGCCGAATCGGCCCTTGTCGATGCGCTCGGGCCGGTTGACCTGCGGAGCGACCTTTTTGCCCACGAGTTCACCGAGTATTACCGCGACGAGATGGGGCACCCTCTGGTGCGGCTGTTCGTTTCCTTCGAGCGGCTGATTCAGCCGGGCGAACTGCCGCGCATCAAGCGGCTGACAAACGAGGTCGAGGCCCGCATGGCGGCCGACGGCGCGTGGCCCGTCGTCAGGCCGATGAACCTGGACCCCGGCTACATCGCCCCCTCCAAACTCGTCCTGGCGAGCACCAAGGACTACTCCCACCGCATTCATCTCAGCGATGGTATATATGCAGAAGTGACCCTTCTCTACAGCCGCGGCCGGTGGAAGGAACTCCAGTGGACTTACCCCGACTACCGCACCCCCGCATACCACGACTTTTTCACCCGCGTGCGTGCGCGCCTGGCGGAGCAGCGCCGGGAGGCGGAACATGGGTGATTGTGAATTGTGGATTGTGGATTGTGGAGTGAACGACCAAGTTAGCCGCCGGACTTGTCCGGCGCTGCGGCCATGAGCGGCATAGCGATTTTCATCCTGGCGATGTTTCTGCCGGCCTTTGTTCTGGCCGTCATCTTCACGCCAGTTGCTCGCCGTGTCGCACTGGCGATGAACCTGGTGGCGCCCGTCCGGCCCGACAGGCTGCACCGCGAGGCGCGTCCGTACGGGGGCGGGATCGCCATTTTCATCGTGGCCGGCGTTGTCATTGCGGCGGAGTGGATTCTCTTGCCCGAGATAGAGGACGAGTCCGTGGGGTTTCATGCTCCGTGGCTCGGCCGGCTGGCGTTGGGCGCCGTTCTCTTCTTCGCCCTCGGACTTCTGGACGACCGTTTCGCATTCGGCGGCTGGCTGAAGTTGGGCTTGCAGACGCTGATCGCGGCCGTCGTGGTTGTGGGCCTGGGCCAGAAGGCAACGGTGTGGCTCACGACGCCGGGCCTGCCGGAAGTCGTCAGCATCCTGTGGATCCTGGCTGTCGTGAACGCCTACAACATGTTCGACCACGCCGACGGACTGGCGGCTGCCGCCGGTGCGGTCGCCCTGGCGGCCTTGGCTGCCGGGCAGGCAGATGTGTTTTCGGGCAGCGGCCATACGACTTACGTGCCGGCGCCGGCGCTGGCCGTCGCCGGCGCATTGGCCGGTTTCCTGAGGCATAATCTTCCGCCGGCCAAGTTGTTCATGGGCGATGCCGGGAGCATGCTCGTCGGGTACCTGCTGGCGGGGCTCACGATAGAGGGCCGGTACTTCATCTCGGGCTACGTCGAGACCCGGTACGTCGTCCTCGTGCCGCTGGCCGTTCTGGCCGTGCCGCTGTTTGACATGGTCTGCGTGATTCTGGGGAGGCTGTGGCGGCGGGAGAACCCGATGAAGGGCGATGCGACGAGTCACCTCGGGCACCGGTGCCTTGCGCGGGGCGTCTCGCCGCGGATGGTGGTGGCGTTTGCCGCCGGCGCGACGGCGCTCACGGGTGCGGCGTCCATGGCGATGTATTACTTGGCGGGGCCGATGCTCATCGGGGCGTGGATTGTTGTGGCGGGGGCCCTTGCGGCCGTTTTCATCGCGCGCCGGCCGGCCCCTCGGGAGGCCGCGACATGAGCACGTCGGCGCCTCAAGATGGCGGAGGTCGGCAGGGGGAGGTCCCGTACATCCCGTGGCCGCCGGTGCGGATCACGTCGGACAACGTTGCCCGGTGGCTGAGGCGGCTGGTGGTGGCGATGGCTGCGGCGGCGGTGCTGGTGCTGCCGCAGTTTACGACGAACGCCTCGTTCGCCGGCGTCAAGGGCGCCCCGGGGCCCCTGGTGGTGCTGTCGCTGGGCCTGGCGTTCTGGCTGATGCCGGTCCTGGTAATCGCTTCATGGGTGGCCGAGGGGCGCGTGCGAATCGTCCGCGGGTGGCTTGCCGTGCCGGTCGCGCTCTGGGTAGCGGGTGTGGCGATCTCGACGGCGGCAGCCTCGGACGTTTTCTCGGCCCTCGTGCGCGGGGCCGAGATGGCCGGTCTCTGGGTGGGCTTCTGGGCGCTCGTGCAGGCGATCCGGACGGAGGGGGAGCGGCGGTTCCTGCTGGCGATGCTCGTGGGCGCGGCCGTTGTCTGCGCGATCGTGGCCATCTACCAGGCCGCGTTCGGACTCCCCAGCACATGGACATATTTTCAGGAGCATCGGGCCGAGGTCCTGGCCGAGCACGGCATCGCGCCGGGCAGTTGGGCCGAGAAGGTCTTCATCGGCCGGTTCACCGGCGGAGTCCAGGCGGGACTCGGGCACCCGAACGTCCTGGCGGCGCTCCTGGTGGTGGGGGCGCTGGTGGCGGCGGGCCTTGCTCGCGAGAAGTGGTCGGAGGCGGGGACGCCTGCGTCGCGGCGGTTCGCGCTCGCGGTGATTGCGGCAGGCGTGATCTGTGCGGTCGGCGTTTTCCTGACCCAGAGCCGCGGGGGAGTTGTGGCGCTCGCGGCCGGCCTCTACTGGCTTGCGGTCGCCTGGCGGGTGCGGAGGCGCGAACTTCGGATTGCGCTGGTGCTCGCGCCGCTTGTGGCGGGCGGAATCGCGGTTGCGGCGGCAGCCGCCATTGACCAGCCGGCGGTCCAGGGCGCCATCCTGTCGCTCCGGTATCGGCTCGACTACTGGCAGGCGACGGCGGAGGTCCTGCGGCGGTGGGGCCTGGCGGGCGTCGGGCTGGAGAACTTCGGCCTCTACTACACGGAGTTTAAGTTGCCGACGGCGCCGGAGGAAATCCGCGACCCGCACAACCTCATCCTCTCGGTGTGGAGCAACCTGGGGGTGGCGGGCCTGGCGGCGCTGGCGGGCCTCACGGTCGTGGCCGTGCGGTCGTGGCTTCGCGGCAAGATCGAGCCTGCCGCCGACTTGCCTGGCGACTTGTCCGCCGCAGCCTTGGCGAAGGCGGAACCTCTCTCATCGCTGCTCGTGCCGACGGCTCTCATCGCCGCGCCGGGCGTCATCGTGTTCTTCATGCTGGGCTGGCCGATCGGCGTGGTGGCGGTGGCGGCGGCGTCGCTGGTGGCAGCGCTCGCCACGGCCGAGGACCCGTCGCGGCTGGAGGCGACGGAGCGGCCGCTCGATTCGTCGCGGACCGCGTGCATCGCGGCGCTTGCGGCCTTTGCGCTCATGGAGCAGATCGGGACGGCCATTCTCGAGCCGCCGACCTTGTGGGCGGCGCTTCTGGTGGTGGGGGCATCGCTCAGCCTGGGCGACGAATCGCCCCGAGCCCGCCGCGGACCTGTCCGCCGACTTGTCCGGCGAAGCATGGGCGGAGCCGGAAGCCTCGGCGAAGGCGGAAGCGGCGGGGTATTCCCGCTCGGCGCAGGCGCGAAGTTCGCCCTGATGTTCATCGCCATGGCCGCCGTCTTCGGGTACGTCAAGTGGCTGGTGGTCCCGGTGTTGCGCGAGCGGGTGTTGCTTGAGGAGGCCGAGCGCTGGCACGAGCCGGACCGCCAGGACGGCATCCTGCGGTGCGCCGGCGAAGTGAACCCGCTGGCGTGGGAACCGCAGATGGCCCGCGGGCGGCTGTGGCAGGATGCCGGGTCCGCGGCGAAGAACGTCCCCGAGATCAGCGGCCGCATGGAGCAGGCGATGGCCGCCTACCAGGAGGCCCTCGCCCGCGTGCCGCGCCTCAGGCGGGCCTACCTGGCGCTTGCCCAGTGCCGCCTGTCGATGCCCTCGGTAGGGCGCGAGGACCGCGCGGCATGGGCCGATGCGCTGCGGTACGTGGAGGATGCGCGGCGGCTGTATCCGACCGACATCCCGACGCAACTGGAACTGGCGACGCTCGTTGACTGGCTCGGCGATGCCGGCCGCGCGATCGCCGAATACAAGAGGACGCTCGAACTGGACCGCCTCATGCCCGAGCCCGGCCGGCGCCTGCCGCCCGACGTGCGGAGCGATATCGACTCTCGTGTGCGGCAACTTGAGGAATCGCTGGCGAAGCGGGCGCCCGCGCCCTAAAATAAACATGTTCGTGGGGCACGGCATATCGAAGACCCGCCCTGTTGGCGGGCCGTGCCCCTGCGTGCACGGCGCGCTGTTACGCGCAAGGAGTCGCCATGCCGAAGGTGACGCAAATCTCGATCGCAATGCGCAACGAAGTGGGCGCCCTGTGCCGCCTGTGCGGGGTCCTCGCGCGGGCCCGGGTCAACATCATGGGCGTGGCGATCGAGGACTGCACGGACGAGGGCTTCGTGCGACTGATCGTGGACGAGCCGAAGCAGGCCCAGAAGACCCTCGATGCAGCCAAGATCGCCCACCGCGCCCAGGAAGTGCTCCTGCTGGACCTGGAGAACGAGCCGGGGGCGCTCCAGCGCGTCTCGGCCCGCCTGGCCGACGTCGGGATAAACATCCACTATGCCTACGGCACGGCCGACCTGCGCGGGCGCGGCGGGGCGCTCGTCCTGAGGGTGTCGGACCTGGGGCGAGCCGTGGCGATCCTCGAAGCAGCCGAGTAAACAGCCAAATAAACCCTTGACACCCGCCGCGCGCCGATTATGCTACGCTTGTAATAATGCGGGGGGCACCGATAGGGGGCGTATCAGGAACGGCAAGGAGGAAGCAGCATGTTCACGTATCCATGGTGGGTTTACCCGATACTGGTCATCCTGTTGATCGGCCTGGTCGCGGTGTTCCTCTATCTGCGGAAGAAACAGCAGCAATAGCCTGATCCTCCGTTCGGACGAACGGGGTCCGGAGGTCGAAGCATACGGACCGGAAGGGTCTGCGACGGCAGGCCTGTCCGGTCCGTATCGTCTCGCAGGGCCGTTTTTGCTTGCAGGCGGGGCCGTCGGAGCGTAGCCTACTTGATTCGCGGAATTGACCGGAGACGACCATGCACGAGATTTGTATCGCAACCAAGAAAGTGGAGATGCTGGCCACGCTGAACGATTCGCCCACGGCCGAACGCATCTGGGACTGCCTGCCCATCGAGAGCACCGTCAACACGTGGGGCCAGGAGGTTTATTTCAGCATCCCTGTGCAGTTCGACCTGGGCCTGGATGCGCGTGACCGCATGGAGATCGGCGAACTGGGCTATTGGCCCACCGGCAGCGCGTTCTGCATCTTCTTCGGCAAGACGCCCGCCTCGAAGGGCGATGAGCCGCGGGCCGCAAGCCACGTCAACCCCATCGG
>CAYGWP010000388.1:0-1758 GCA_964353455.1 uncultured Anaerolineales bacterium | reverse complement strand
AATCTGCGCATGGTTGGCCCTCCTTGTACGCGAGGAACATCGCCCCCTGATTATACGACCAGCCGCCTGCCGCGCGGCAGACAAATCCGCATCCGGGCGCGGTTGGTCCGGAGACCCGTATGTGTTTAGTGCGGCACCGCTCACCCCTCTCCCCTCGCGGGAGAGGGGCTGGGGGTGAGGCGGCGAACCACGGCAACCCCTCACCCGGCCTTCGGCCACCCTCTCCCGCAAGGGGAGAGGGTTAACGGCACGGCACACGCTAAACACGTACGGAGACCCACCGCGCAAACACTGGCGCGGTTCACGCTCGTGCAGCCGCAGCCTTCTTCGCCTCTTCCGCCCCGACGCGCAGGGCCTGCTTGTTGAGGTCGAGCATCCTGGCCTTTCCTGCCCCGCCGCCGAGTTTCTCTTCCAGGAGCGCTGTGATCTGGTTCTCGGTCGCCATGCCCTTGAGGGCGGCCAGCGCCCCCAGCATGATCATGTTGGCGACGCGGACCTCGCCCATCTCGTTGGCGAGGCCCGATGCGTCGATCTCCACCAGGCGGGCGCCGCCGTGGGCGCCCGTGGGTTTGACCATCGATGAGTTCGAGATGACGAGGCCGTCGGGCCGCACCAGCGGCGCGAACCGGTCGTACGACATCTGGTTCATCACCACGATGCAGGTGGCCTGCTCGACGGTGGGGCTGGCGATGGGCCGGTCCGAAACGCAGACGTGACAGTAGGCCGTCCCGCCGCGGACCTCCGTGCCGTACGAGGGGAAGAACGTCACCTCGTGCCCGTGCATCAGGAGTTCCGCGACGAACTTGCCGAGGGTCATCAGACCCTGGCCGCCGAAACCGGAGAAGATCATCCGCTCGTCCATGGGCTCCCACCCATACGGGCCGAATGGCCGTCCAACAATCTCATCATCATCTTGATTTTGCCGCGCCGAGGCGCCTAGCATAAGGTTATAGGAAAGCCGACCAGTCGGCAAGGGCAATCCGGAAGGGAGAACGACATGACGGGCATGTCTCGCCGTGATGCCCTCAAACACATCGGCCTGGCCGGACTGGGCGCGGCCGTCGTCGCCGCCTCGTTCGACCACAGCAAAGGAGAGTCCGCCATGGGAAAGCCGCAGCCGTTCGCACTGCCCCCGCTGCCGTACAAGTCGCTCGACCCGGTGATCGACGATGCGACGCTTGCCCTTCATCACGACAAGCACCATGCGGCCTACGTGGCCGGGGCGAACAAGGCCCTCGATGAACTGGCCAAGGCACGCGACGCCGGAGACTTCGGCCTCGTCAAGCACTGGGAGCGGGAACTCGCGTTCCACGGCTCGGGCGTCATCCTGCACAACCTTTACTGGGCGAGCATGTGGCCGGGCGGCCGCGGGAAACCGTCGGCGGCGCTGGCTGCGGCCGTCGAGGCATCGTTCGGCTCGCAGGAGAAGATGGTCGCCCAGTTGGCCGCCGCATCAAAGGCCGTCGAGGGCAGCGGCTGGGGCATCCTGGTGTGGGAACCCGCGACGCAGCGCCTGGCGATCCTGACGGTCGAGAAACACCAGGACCTGACGGTCTGGGGCTCGACGCCCATCCTCATCTGCGACGTGTGGGAACACGCCTATTACCTCAAGTACCAGAACAAGCGCCCGGACTATGTCGATGCGTGGATGAAGATCATCGACTGGGACGGCGCGAGCGCCCGCTTTGCCGATGCCGTGAAGTAATCCCATGAAAGGCTGCCTCCAACCGGTTAGGCTCTTGGGTGTAGTAGGAACCA
>CAYGWP010000387.1:0-15781 GCA_964353455.1 uncultured Anaerolineales bacterium | reverse complement strand
CGGCCAGCCCGCCGACATGGGCGCGATAATGGAAATTGCGGAGAAGCGCAATTTGCTTGTTGTTGAGGATGCCTGCCAGGCGCACGGGGCCGAGTACCGCGGCAGCAAGGCAGGGGCGCTCGGCGACTGCGCCGCCTTCAGCCTCAACGGCTCCAAGAACCTCCCCGGCGGGGAGGGCGGCCTCCTGACGACCGACAAGAAGTGGATCCTGGACGAGGGCGCCCGCCTTCAGATGCGGGTCCGCCTGCGCCAGCGAGGCAGCCGGTACCCCGCGTACTCGCTCGGCTACAATTCGCGGATGCACGAGATGGTTGCCGCGTTCGTCCGGTCGCAACTGAAGCGCCTCGACGCCTTGAACGGATGGCGGCGGCGGAACGCCGAGTTCCTCTCGCGCCGCCTCGGGCGCATCCCCGGCCTTCAGCCGCCCATCACGCCGCCGGACCGCACAAACGTCCATCACATGTTCCCGGTGCGGATCGATCCGGGGGCGCTCGGCATCGACATGCCCGCCCGCGAGTTCCGGCTGCTCCTGGAGAAGGCCCTCCAGGCCGAGGGCGTCAACGTCCATCAGTGGGTCGATAAGGTCCTGCCCGCCCACGCCGTGTACCAGGTGCGGGAAGGGCACGGCAGGGGGTGCCCGTGGAAGTGCCCGTTCGCCTCGCGGGAGGTCTCGTATCCGCCCGCGCGGTTCCGCCGGGAGTACCCCGAGGCGATGCGGATGCTCGACGAGACGACGCTGGTATGGGGCTTCGCGCCTCCGAACGACCTTAAGTTGATGCAATTATACGTCGATGCGTTCGAGAAAGTCTTCGACCACCTGGACGAAGTGCTGGAGTAACAGGTCGCGGCGGGCCCCGGCTTTGCGCGGCAGATTCCATGCTTTGCGCGGCGGGTCCCGGGCTTTGCGCGGCGGGTCTCCCGACCCGCCGCGCTTCCGGCAAGGGTAGCGCCGCTCGGGCGGGTCCGAAGGCCCGCCGCGCATAAGATCGCCCTTGGCGCTCAGCGTGGCGGCAGCATGAACAGGCCGGGATACGACGAATCGGTGCCGGTCGTCATGATGCAGTCCTTGCTGAAGGTGTTGTCGGTGCCCGGGTCGCGGTCGATGGACCCCGTGTGCCCGTCGTAGTAGGCGACGTTCGTCAGGGTGCGGTTGCCCAGTGTGCCCATGTGCCGCGCGGCTATGCGGGCGCGCTTCGTCTCGGCGTCGAAGAACACCCCGTCAGCCACCATCACCAGGGTCGTCCGCGACCGGACCTCCGAGATGTCGCGGATCCGCGTCGCCTTGACGGCCGCTTTGTCGGATGGGTCGAACGCAAGCGACGGATATCGCGGCAGCAGTTCGGCGGCCGTCCCGGTGTACCCGTTCCAGTAGTATGAGCAATCGACCTTGAGTGTGCTGCTGCCTAGGCGCGCGGTCCCCTGGGCCAGGTCCTCCTGGTCGTCGAACCGCGCCGGGTACTGGATGTTGTCGCTTTCGGTCACGATGATGTCTAGCGCCATCGGACACCGCAGGACGCCGCGGCTCTGCGAAATCTTTTTGTCGGGCAGTTCGCACGTGTTCTCGGCCGGGAGGTACTGGCCCCTCACCAGGAGGTCGCACCAGTAAAGTTCCCCGTACTTGGTTGGCGGAATGGCGCCCTTGTTGTCGGTTGCGTAGTTGAGGACCGCTTGCGCAATTCCCCTGAGGTTGTTCTGGCACTCCAGGTTTGTGGCATACACGATGGCCGCGCCCAGGCCCGGCAGGAGCAGGGCGGCGAGGATCCCGATGATCGAGATAACCACAAGCAGTTCGACCAGCGTGAACGCCGAGAGCCGCCCTCGGAAAGCCAATGTGGTTCCCATGGTTCCCTCGTGCCCCCGTGCCAAGTCCGCCGGTCGCCGCGGCGACCATCCCCCATCGCTAACATTCTAGAAACCGGCCCGGAGGAATACAAGGCTTTCCCGAAACCTGCCAAGTTGCCTTTGCCGGGCCGCACATCTATGGTAGGATTCCCCCGGCAATGTCACGGAAAGGGTCTGCCATGCCGGATGTGGTCTGCCTGGGAGAACTCCTCATTGACTTCGTGGCCGCCGAGGCGAACCGCCCCCTTGAGGATGTGTCCGTCTTCCGCCGCGCGCCCGGCGGGGCGCCTGCCAACGTGGCCTGCGGCGTGGCGCGCCTGGGCCGAACGGCCGGGTTTGTGGGCAAGATCGGCTCAGAGCCTTTCGGCCGGTCGCTGCGCCGGACGCTGCAAGCGGCCGGCGTCGATACCAGCCGGCTCGTCTCCACCGATGACGCACGCACCACGCTCGCCTTCGTAGGCGTCCACGATGACGGCCGCAAGGAAATCTTCTTCTACCGCAACCCCGGGGCCGACATGCTTCTTGCGCCCGAAGACATCGACGAGCCTTATATCCAGCAGGCCGCGTGCTTCCATTTCGGCTCGATCAGCCTGATCGACCCCGGCCCGAAGGCCGCCACTATCAAGGCCGCGCTGGCGGCGCGCCGCGCGGGGCGGCTGGTGTCGTTCGACCCGAACTGGCGGCCTGCGCTCTGGGACTCCGAAGAGCATGGACACCTGGAGATTAGGAACGCCCTCCCTCTGGCCGACGTCGTCAAGGTCAGCGGCGAAGAGTGGCGAATCGTGACCGGGACCGACGACCTTGCCGATGGGGCCGAGAGGATCCTCGCCGCCGGGCCGAGACTCGTCGTCGTCAGCCTGGGAGAGGAGGGCTGCTACTTCCATCACCCGGCGGGCGCGGCCGCCGTGCCGGGCTTCCGCGTGAAGGTGGTCGAGTGCACGGGCGCGGGCGACGGCTTCGTCGCAAGCATCCTGGTTGACCTGCTCGATCATCTGGAGTCGGCCGGCACGCTCGACGGCCTCACTCGCCGGATGCTCGAGCGGATCGCGCGGCGGGCAAACGCCGTCGGCGCCATCACCTGCACCAAGCCCGGCGCCATCCCCGCTCTGCCCACCCGCGCCGAGGCCGATGCGCTGATGGGCCTGTGAAAGGACGCCTGAGAATGGAAACGCGGAACCTTCGGTGCGAGTATCTTGTCAATCCGCTCGGCCTCGGCGTCCGTGAGCCGCGGCTCTCGTGGGAGGTTGCGGACCCGCGCCGCGGCGCCGCGCAGACGGCCTATCACATCCTCGTCGCAGCCACCGAGGAGAACCTGGCCGCAGACCGCGGCGACCTCTGGGACTCCGGCATCGTCAAGTCGGGCGAGACCAGCCAGATCGTCTATGGAGGCCGCAGCCTGGCATCGCGCATGCGGTGCCACTGGAAGGTCCGCGTGTTCGATGCCGCCGCCGCGCAATCACCATGGAGCCGGCCGGCCTTCTGGACGATGGGCCTGCTGGAAATGGAGGACTGGCGCGCCAGGTGGATCGGCTACGACGGTGCGCCCGGTGAGGAGGAGCGTGCGCGGCCGGACCTGGCGGGGGCGCAGTGGCTGCTGCCGTGCCCGCACTTACGGTGCACGTTCCGGGTCGAGAAGCCGGTCCGCCGCGCGACCCTGTATGCCTCGGCGCTCGGCCTGTACGAGATGCGCCTGAACGGCCGCCGCGTCGGCGACGACCTCTTCACGCCCGGCTGGACGGATTACCGCAAACGCATCTACTATAATACCTATGACGTGACGGCCTTCCTTTGTCGGGGCGAGAACGCCGTCGGCGGAATCCTTGCCCGCGGCTGGTACGGCCTGCGCGGCCGGTACGGAAAGGAACTGCGGCTCCTCGCCCAACTCGAAGTTGAGTTCGCCGACGGGGCCACGCAGGTCGTCGCGACCGGCCCGGCGTGGAAGGGCGCATCCGGGCCGCTCCTTGCCGCCGACATTTACGACGGCGAGACCTTCGACGCCCGACGCGAAATGCCCGGCTGGGACGCGCCAGGCTTCAGCGATGCCGGCTGGCGGCCGGCCGTCCCCGGCGGCGCCGTGAAGGCCGAACTGGGCGCGTATCCGTCCGCGACGGTCCGAAGGTTCGAGGAGATGAAGGCCGCCGCCGTCGCGGAGCCGAGGCCGGGCGTCTTCGTCTTCGACTTCGGGCAGAACTTCTCGGGAATCGAGCGCCTGAAGGTCAACGGCCGGGCCGGCGCGACGGTCGTCATGCGGTTCGCCGAGGTCCTTGAGCCCGATGGGAACATCCACACCGCCAACCTCCGAAGCGCCCGGTGCACCGACGCGTACACCCTCCGCGGCGACCCGGCCGGCGAGGCCTGGGAACCGCGATTCACCTTCCACGGCTATAGATACGTGGAAGTCACGGGCTATCCCGGCAGGCCGCCGCTCGACGCCGTGACGGGCATCGTCGTCCATTCCGACCTGCCGCGGACGGGGTCGTTCGAGTGCTCCAATCCGCTCGTCAACCGCCTGTGGCGGAACATCACATGGACGCAGCGCGGCAACTTCATCGACGTGCCCACCGACTGCCCCCAGCGCGACGAGCGCATGGGTTGGACCGGCGATGCGCAAGTTTTCATCCGCACCGCCACGTACAACATGGATGCGGCCGCCTTCTTCACCAAGTGGCAGGTCGATCTGGCCGACGCCCAGCACGCCGACGGCGGGTTCACCGACGTGGCCCCCGTATCGGCCTTCGGCGGCAGCGGCACGGCCGCATGGGGCGATGCCGGCGTAATCTGCCCCTGGACCATCCATACAGTGTATGGAGATAAGCGCATTCTTGAGTCGCATTATCCGACCTTCGTCCGGTGGGTCGAGTACTTGGAGGCCCATAGCATGGACCTCTTGCGGCCGGCCTCGGGCTACGGCGACTGGGTGCCCGCGGGGGCCGAGACGCCCAAGGACGTCCTTGCGACGGCGTACTTCGCCCGGAGCACGCGGATCGTGGCGCGGATCGCCAGGGCGATCGGCAGGGAAGGCGATGCCGCCAGGTTCGAGGCCCTCTTCCAGCGGATCAAGGAGGCGTTCAACAAGGCATACGTTGCCGATGACGGGCGCGTGAGGGGCGATACGCAGACCTGCTACGCCATGGCGCTCCTCTTTGACCTTCTGCCGGAGGGGAAGCGCGCGGCCGCCGCAGCGCGGCTCGCATCCGACATCGAGGCGCGCGGCTGGCACGTGTCGGTCGGTTTCGTCGGCGTCGCGAGCCTCCTGCCGGCCCTGACCGCCATCGGCCGCACCGACGTCGCCTACCGCCTCCTCGAGCAGGAGACGTACCCCTCGTGGCTCTACCCGGTGAAGCACGGCGCGACGAGCATCTGGGAGCGGTGGAACGGCTGGACGGCGGAGAAGGGCCTGCACGATCCGGCGATGAACTCCTTCGCCCACTACGCATATGGATGCGTTGGCGAGTGGCTGTACTCGACCGTCGCCGGCATCGAGAGCGACGGGCCGGGCTACCGCCGCATCATCATCTGCCCGCGGCCCGGCGGCACGCTGAGGCACGCCAGGGCGTCGTACCGCTCAATCAACGGCGAGATCATCTCGGCGTGGCGACTGGACGGCGCGCGCCTAGAGATGGATGTGACCGTTCCGGCGAACACGACCGCCACCATTCACGTGCCCGCGAAGGATGCCGCCGCCGTCACCGAGGGCGGCAAGCCCGCCGCCGGGGCCGAGGGACTGGAGTTCCTCCGCATGGAGGAAGGCGCGGCGGTTTATCGCGCCGGCTCTGGAACGTACCGCTTCGAGGCGCCGACAAAGTAGGGGCACGGCATTCCGTCGTACGTGTTTAGCGTGTGCCCTGCCGTTAACCCTCTCCCCTTGCGGGAGAGGGTGGCCGAAGGCCGGGTGAGGGGTTACCGCGGCTCGCCCCCTCACCCCCAACCCCTCTCCCGCCAGGGGAGAGGGGTGAACAGCACCACGCTAAACACCTACATGCCGTGCCCCTGCGAGTATCACGCGACTCCACACATATTACTTCTTCGGCGGCTTCACTTTCTTGAGGACCTCGTTGGCGTCCTTCTGCGCGTTCTTGTTCTTCGTGAAGGTGATGACCTTCTCCATCATCTCCTTGGTTTCCGGCGGCAGGTTGTTGCCGAGGGCCTTGGCGACCTTGGTTGCCGCCTGGGCCGCCTCTTCCTTCACCGTGCCGTCGTCGAGCATCGGACTGATCATTTTCAGGGACTCGGCCGTGTTCACTTCGCCGAGCACCGCCAGCACGGCCCGCTTCTCCTCGGGCCGCTTCGCCACGGCCAGCGCCTCGCGACACATCTGCATCTTTTGCGCGGGGGCCTGCTCCGGAAGGCCCGCCAGACGGATGTAGCCGCGCAGGCCCAGCACGGGCAGCGTGCCCTTCGTGTCGCCCTTCGCGATGGCCAGCAGGTCCGGCGCGGCGGCGGAGTCCGGCCAGTCGGCCAGGGCGCGGACGGCCGCCTCCTTGACCTTCGGATCGGCGTCGGCTGTGGCAGTGCGGACGGCCGCAAGGGCCTTGTCGCCGCCCAGGCGCCCCAGTGCCCGCAGCAGCGACCCGCGGGCGGGCATCTTCGACTGCGGCAGGGCCGCCATCACAGGCTGGAGGCAGGCATCCTTGCTGGCAGCGCGGCCGCAGGCGGCCAGGAGGGCCTTCTCGGCCGCCTGGTTCTCTTCATCGGTCTGGGCCCTGGCGAGGTAGGCGATGAGCGGCGGCACGGCCTTTTCGTCGCCGAGTGTCTCGAGCGACTTCGCGCCTTCGATGCGAACGGCGGCGTCGGCGTCGCCGAGGAACTTGACCATCGCCGGGACGGCCTCGGCCGCGCGGCGGGCCGCAAGGGCCCGCAGCAGTTCCGCGCGGACCTTGGCATCGGGCGTCGCCGTGGCGCCGAGCACGGCCTTATTGACGTCAGCGCCGCGGAGGGCGGCCAGGCTTGCCCGCGCGGCGTCGGACTCCGGCCCCGGGGCCCCGGCGGCGGTCTTTGCAAGGAACATCACGTCGGAGGCGTCGCCGAGCGTTCCCAGTGCGCCGAGGGCGGCAATGCGGATGCTATCATCCGCGCTCTTGGCGGCCGCGAGGATCGCCGGCTTGGCCGCGGCATCGCCGCGGCGGCCGAGAAGTCCGATCAGCGATGCCTGCATGGGAGGCGCGAGTTTCGGCGCGAGGTCGGCCAGGGCCTTCGTGGCCGCAGGACCGGGCACTTCCTGGGCGAGCGACATCGAGATGCCCTGCGTCTGTGGGTCCGGGCTTGCGAGGCCGTCGGCGATGAGGGCGATTGCGCCCTCGCCGGCCGTGAGCACCAGGCCGCGGAGGGCCGCAAGGCGAGTCGGCTTCGGCTCGGAAGGCGTATAGACTTCTTTATAGATCGCCTCGGCCTCGGGCTTCTTGCCGGCGGCGAGCAACTGGTCGGCGCACAGGAGGTACGCATCGGTGATGCCTGGCTTGGTTTTCGCCGGCGCGGCAGCCCGGGCGGCGCGGAGGGCCTGGGCGGCCTCGGGGCCGCCGATGCGTCCGAGGGCCGCCGCGGCGGCCGCCACCACCGACTCGTCTTTGGCGGCGGTGAATTTGGCAATCGCCGCAACGCCGGCGGCATCCTTCCGGCCGCCCAGGGCGTTGATGAAGGCGACTTTCCAATCCGGCGTGGTCGCCGTGTCGAGCGCCGTGCGGAGTGCCGCCGCGGCCTCTTCAACGGGGATGTACTGGAGCGCGCGGCGGGCGGATTCCTGGACCAGCGCATCCTTGTCGCCAAGAAGGGCGGCGACTGCCGGGACGACCTCCGCCCTGCCCATAAGTTGAAGTTGCCTGAGGATCCAGACCCTGGCGAGTTGCGGCGTGGCGGGGCCGAGTTTGGCGGCCAGGGCCTTGGCGACCGCGGCGCGTTCGGCCTCGGCGCCGGGGCGGGCCGCGTTCATGGCCATGACCTCGATCGCCTTCTGCGCGTTGCCGCGGGCCTGGGGGTCGTCCGCGCCGGCGGGGGGGATGAGCGCATCGAGGTCCTTGACCTGCGGCATGGTCTCCGGGGCCACCGGCACGCTGCCGGGTCTGGCCGCAAGGACGCAGGCCGTTGCCAGGAGGCCAACCGTCATAGCAAGCAGGGTCGTTCGCAGCAGTTTCATGGCAGGTTCCTTTAAGTGAGGCGCCAGGGGGCGCGCATGGGCCGATCCAGCCAGCGGCTGGCTTCTTCGTCGCCGATGATTTCTTCCTTCGCGGGGTCCCACTTGATGGAACGCCCGAGCCAGAACGCGATGTTCCCGAGATGGCAGACGCTGACCGAGCGGAATCCGGTTTCGACGTCGCAGATTGGCCGCTGGCGGGTCCTGATGCTGTTCATCCAGTCGTCGTGGTGATTATTGCTCCTGTAGAGTTGGACGTCGTTGGGTCCCAGCGGCTCAAGGCCGATCTCGTCGGGATAGGTGCGGAAGTATCCGCGGTTGACTGCCACCTTGCCCCTGGTGCCGACGAAGAGGACGCCGGAGCGTCCGTCGCCGGCGCCGTGATACATGACGATGCCATTTGCATATTTATACGTCAAGGTCTGATACTCGCCGCCCGGCGGATGGATCTCGACGGGGCCGGTCGCGTCCATCCCCAGGCCCCACTGTGCGATGTCGAAGTGGTGTGCACCCCAGTCGGTCATCATGCCGCCGGAGTAGTCGCGGACGTGCCGCCATCCGCCGCCGTAGTCGCCGCTGCACCGCTCGCTGTTGTGCGGCACCCACGGGGCGGGGCCGAGCCAGAAGTCCCAGTCGAACCCGTCCGGGATCGGCTCCTCCGGGAACTGCTTCTCGGTGGACGGGCCGCCCACGCTGACGAAGACTTCCTTGACTTCGCCGATGCGCCCGCTCCGGACCAGGCTGCACGCCTTCCAGAACTCCTGGCTGGACCGCTGCTGGCTGCCTGTCTGGAACACGCGGCCGTAGCGGCGGGCGGCGGTCACCATGGCGCGGCCCTGGCGGATCGTCAGCGACAGCGGTTTCTCGCAGTAGATGTCCTTGCCGGCCTTGGCGCAGGCGATGGCCACAAGGGCGTGCCAGTGGTCGGGCACGGCGATGATGACGGAGTCGATGTCGGGCCGGGCGCAGACCTCGCGGAAATCGTTGTAGGCGTCGCAGCCCTTGTACGTGCCGGAAGCGCGGTCTGCGGCATAGCGTTCGTTGACGGATGACTGGCACTTGTCGCGGACCCACTTGCGGACGTCGCAGACGGCGAGGATCTGGCCGGCCGAGTTGCCGAGCATCCAGCCGAAGTGGCCGCTGCCCTGGTTCCCGATGCCGATGTGGGCCACGGTCAGCCGGTTGCTTGGGGCCGGTATGCTGCCCGCGCCGAGCGCTGCGGACGAGATTACGTAAGGTCCGGCGGCGGCCGCCGCGGCCCCCTTGAGGAACAGTCGGCGGGTCAACCTCAAGTCTTGCTTCATTCGCGTTCTCCGTGCTTGCCCTGGTACGGCCAGTCGGGACCATAAATGTCGGGTTTTGCCGCCCGAAAGTCAAGCGGTCTTTGCCGCATCGCGGTACTGCGTCAGTTACGGGTGCTTGCCTCGGCGGGTGGCCGAGAGTTTAGCCGCGACTCGAAGAGGAGCGCGTGTTCGAACGGCACGCGCGCTCCTCTTCGAGTCGCGGCTAAACGTGCCACCCCCGTGAGTGACGCACTGCGGCGGGAATATGTTGCATTTTGCGGGGACGGCGAGCATGATTTCACCGCCTGGGCCGCGGTGCACAGGCGCGAGAAAGGTTTCCATGGCCATCCCCGGCTTCGTCGATCTACAGGTGAACGGGTACAAGGGCACGGACTTTTCGAGTCCGAGCCTGACGGCGGAGGCGTTCGCCCAGGCCTGCCGCGACATCCTGGGGCAGGGGACCGCGGCCTTCCTGCCGACCATCATCACGAGTCCGGCGGCGGTGTACGAGAGGAACCTGCGTCTGATGGCGGATGTCATGGCGCAGCCGGAGTTCCAGGGGCGCCTGCTGGGTATCCATGTTGAGGGTCCGTTCATCTCGCCGCGCGCGGGCGCCGTGGGGGCGCACATGCCGCAGTGGGTCCTGCCGCCGGATACGCGGCTGCTCGCGCGGTTCCAGGGGCGGGCGCACGGCCGGATCAAACTCCTGACGATCGCCGCGGAGCAGCCGGGGGCGGAGGAACTTGCCCGCCGCGCCGTCGGCATGGGCATCACCGTCTCGCTCGGTCACCAGATGGCCGGCGAGGAAGACCTGGCGCGGCTGGTGAAAGCCGGGGCGACGGCCCTTACGCACCTCGGGAACGGCGTTCCGGAGACCCTGCCGCGCCACGCGAACCCGATCATTGCCGGCCTGGCGAACGACGGCCTCTGTGCGATGATGATTTCCGACGGCCACCACCTGCCGCCGTCGCTCCTGAAGATCATCCTACGCACGAAGGGCGTCCCGCGCGTGGCCGTCACCAGCGACCAGACGGCGCTGGCCGGCATGCCGCCGGGCAAGTACCACGTGGCGGGTAACGACGTGGTGCTGGAACCTTCGGGCCGGCTGCATATTCCGACGCGGGGCTGCCTGGCGGGGTCGTCGGCCACGATGCTGGTGTGCATGAACTTCCTGTCATCGCTGGGGTGGCTGGGCCTGGAGGAGATGGAGGTGGTGGGTTTCCACAACCCGCTGCGTATCATCGGCCTCGATGCATCGGCCGTGAAGGCCGAGCCGCGCGTCAAGTATGATGCCGCGAGCCGGAAGTTCACGCTTGTGGCGTAACGCGGCATTCGCGCGGCGGGTCGGGAGACCCGCCGCGCAACTATCCAACCTCAAAGTGCTCACTCCGGCAACGGTTTGCCTTTCGTCTCCGGGCAGAACCAGATGAAGACGATGCCCGCCAGGTAGATGAGGCAGGTGATCGTGCCGGCCGCCGCGTAGTCTTCCTTGAAGATCGTAAGTAGTCCGCCGCTGCCGACGGTGCCGAACGCCGCGAGGATGCGGCCTGCGTTGAAGGCGAATCCCTGGCCGGTGGCCCGGATACGCGTCGGGAAGAGTTCCGGCAGGTATAGCGGCAGCCATCCGTAGAATGCCGCCGTCAGGCCGCCCACCAGGAAGACCATGAAGAGGAACCACCAGTCCAGTTCCACGGGCATGTGGAAGAGGACCTGGCACGTTATGAGCGACCCCACGCAGAGCGTGAAGTAACCGATGCGTCTGGTGGTCCACTGAGCGAAGAGCGCCCCGATGATGCAGCCGGCGATCGCGCCGATGGAGGAGGCGATCTGCGTCATGCTCGTCGCCATCTTGGCCCAGCCTGCGGCCTCGGCGGGCAGGGCCTTGCTCATCTTGTTGGCCCACGCTGGAATCCACTGGACCGAACCCCACGTGCCCAGCAGTGCGATTGCGCCGAGAATGGCGCCCATGATGGCGTACTTGGCCAGGCCGCCCCTGAAGATGTCCGAGACCTTGTTCTTGGGTGTGGTGGCGGCGGCATGCTTCCACTTTTCGGATTCGGGCACGAATATCTGGATGAAGAAGGCGAGGATTGCGGGTGTCGCGCCGATGAAGAGCAGGAGGCGCCAGCCGGAGTTGGCGCACAGAGTGGTGGCGTACTCGTTCGGCACGCCGATCGATGTCAGGAATCCGGAGAGGTCGTCGATGACCTGCGTCAGGCCCAGGCCGATGAGGGCGACGATGAAGAATCCCACGTTGGATGCCGCGCCGATGATGCCGGCGAGCATCGGCCGATACTTTGCCGGCCAGATCTCCATGACCAGGGCCACGCCCAGGGCCCACTCGCCGCCCATGCCCAGCGAAGCGAGGAACCGGAGCGCGGCCAGGTGCCAGGCCTCGGTCGAGAAACCGCAGAGCCCCGAGAAGATGGCGTACGTGGCGATCGACCAAACCATCGCCTTGACGCGGCCGATGCGGTCGCCGAGCCACCCGAAGATTATCCCGCCGCAGGCCGCGCCCACAAGGAACATGGCCATGATGCCTGAGAACCACCAGCCGAAGTGCGTATCGGCGGTGACGCCCAGCAACTCCTTCAGCGCCGGGCGACCGACGAGCGGGAACAGGCCCATCTCGAATCCGTCGAACATCCAGCCCAGAAGCGCTGCCCCCAGCGCCAACGCCATCGCTCGTTTGTTCTGCGATCCGGATTCAACGGCCATTGGATTCCTTTCGCACTATGCTTGCTGTACGTGTTGGGCATCACCCAGAGCGCTGTCACCCTGAGCGAAGCGAAGGGTCTCGCTGTGCCGACGACGATAAGCAACGACCACAGCGAGATTCTTCGGCCCCGCTTGCGGGGCCTCAGAATGACAAACGCCGAACAGGGTCGTTCACTTGGCGGCCGGCGCCTTGGCAGGCGTTTCCTTTGCCGGAGACTTGGCGGCCGGCGCCGCCGGCTTTGGCGCGCCTCCGCCCTCGGCGCGGATCACCGACGTCTTCGGCGTCGCCGTGAGGGTCTTCACGCCGGCGAACTCGTCCCAGCACTTCTGGATCGTCTCGACCGCCGGCATCTCGCCCGCCGCAATCAGGAACCGGTACCGGACGGTCAGCGTCTGGCCCGACTTGATCTCCTTCTTAAAGAACGCCCCGAAGCGGCCGTAGTTGCGGTAGGCCGAGTAGCGCGTGTCCTTCGGGTTGTCAGGCGGGTTCATGAGGACCACGCTGTACCGCTTGTCGCCCAGGGTGTACGTCTCGCCCACCCACGGGTAATCCGTGTCCTTGTGGGCGTTGGCGCCTTCGCGGGGGAACACATAGACGGTTTCCGATCCCTTGACGTCATTGTGGGGACGGTAATGGACGCCGGCGTGTTCGGGGTCGCCGTCGAGCATCACGTCGCCGCGCGGGGCCTTCAGGCGCGACTGGAAGTCAACGAGGGCCAGCGCGGGGGCCGGCCGCGCGAGGAAGGTCGTAGTCCGTTCCTCCTCGACGAATGGTTTGCCGTCAACATCGTTCCAGACGACGAGGCTGGTGAACGTGGCCGAATCCGGGCCGGCCTTCTGCTCGGAGAACTTCTGGTGGATCTGCTCGCCGCCCTTCATGTGCCAGCGGTCGTAGGACTTCCCCTCGAAAGTCATCTTGTTCCACCCGATGAAGATGCCGCGGTGGTGCGGGTAGCCGACGGACTTGCCCGCCGGGTACGTCGGGTTCGGGCCGTTGGTGATCGGCTCCTTCCCCTCGGCGTCGAAGATGTGGAGGAACGGCTTGTAGGTGAAGGTGAGTTGCTGCGGCGACGACTTATCGTATGCATACATGTACCTTCCGACGATGCGGCCGCCCTGGAGGATGTCGAGCCACTTGCCGGGGTTGTCCTTGACGGCGAACGCGCCGCCGGCATCGGCCGCCGGGGCGCTGCCGGCCGCAAGGGCCAGGCCGAGGGCCGCCGCCACCACGGATACGGTCAGAGATAGTCGCATCATTTCGCCACCTTTCCTGTTCATGTGCCACGGCCGGCTTGTCCGGCCGTGTTTCAGCCGGGTGGCCGTGGTGCTGGAGCGTGAGCGGCCCGGCCTGCGGCACGCTCATAGTTCGACGGCGCGAGGCTGCCCTCCGGCAACCTTCCGGCCAGCCATCGGACCGCGCGGGCGGTAGGCCTATCTCCCCGCCGCCCACTGGATCGCCTGGGCGTACAGTTTCTGCATCTCCTTGCTGGCGTAGGCCTTGCCGTCGTGGCCCAGTTCCAGGAAGCACACGTTGGCCTTGCGGTAGGTGTTGGTCCAGCCGATGGCCTTCTCGCTGGTGGGGTCGTCGGTCGTCAGGAAGACCTTGACCTGCGGATCGACGGTGTAGCCCTTGTAGGTTTCATCGTGGATCGTGAAGTCGGAGACGCCGGCGGCGACCGGGCACTTGGGGTCCTCCACGTGGACCTTCATATCGACATCGTGCTTGTACTGGCATCGGGCGTGCTTGACGCCTGCGGCATCGGTCTCGTCCTTCAGGTAATATCGAGCGCCGAGGATCTTGCGGTACTCCGGCCAATCGACGTACGCGGCAATGGCGTGATGCAGGACCACCAGGCCCACGCCCCTGTCGAGAAGTTTGATGAAGTTCTCGGCCTGCTTGTCGGTGAGTTTCTGGTTGAAGTTGTAGAGGACGATGACGTTGTATGGCCAGTTGTCGATATTATCGAACGCCTCGCCGCCGGCCTTCTGCTCGAAGTGCTTGTACATGACGCCGCTCATTCCGTCGAAGACCGCCAGGAACTGCGGCTTGTCGTATCCGTGCCCGCCGGTGATGAGGGCGACGTTGATCTTCTTCGAGACCGGCGGGGCAGGGGCGTCGGCGGCCTGAAGGGCTGCGGCCGCAAGGCCGATGACGGCAAACGCTGTAACGAGGTGCATCAGGGCAATTCGCTTCATGGTCAGGCTCCTTTGAGGTTCCGCCCCCGGTGTATTCACCGGGGGCTAACGGTTGGCTACTTGCCTTCGGGCAGTTTCCCGGCCACCCAGCGGACGGCCCGGGCGACCATCGTCCGGTAGTTCGGGTTCGAGTACGCCTTCGGGTCGTGGCCCGACTGGAGGTAACAGACGTTCGACTTGCGGTAGGTCTTCACCCAGCCGATGATCTTGTCGCTCGACGGTTCCTCGGTCGTAAGGAGCGCGTGCACGCCGGGGTCAACGCTGGTGCGGCCGTAGGTCTCATCGACCATCTCGTAGTCGGCGATGCCCTTGGTGATGGGGTGGTTCGGGTCGGCCACGTGTATCTTGAACGTTACGCCGGGCTTGGCGCTGGAGCGTTGCATCTGCTTGCCGCCGTCCTCCCACGGCCCGAAGTGGTAGGTGACGCCGGCGATCTTCCAGAACTCCGGCCAGTTGTTGTAGGCCCCGTTGGCGTGGTGGAGTATGAGGAGGCCCGTGCCGCGGTCCATGAGTTTCAGGAAGTTCTCCTGCTGCTTCTCGGAGATCTTCTGGTTGAAGTTGTAGAGGACGATCGCATCGTAGTTAAAGTTGGAGATATCATCGAATAGTTCGCCGCCGGTCTTCTGCGGGCAGTGGGTTGCGGCGATGTCGTCGTACCCCTCAAAGAGTTTCAGGAACTCCGGCTGGTTGAAGCCGTGCCCGCCGGTGATGACGGCCACGGCGATCTTCCTGGCCGGCGCGGCCGCAGGTTCGGCCGACATCGCCATGCCCGCCAGCATTGCCGCCAACCCCAACGCGATTGCATACCTCATGCGAGTGCCCTTTCGTATTCAAAGGCGCCACGGCGAACGCATGGCCCGCCAAAGCATCGAGTTTGCCTGGTCGTCGTTCACGAACCGCTCGGCCTTTGGGTCCCACTTTAACCTGCGGCCCAGCATCATTGCAATGTTTCCGATGTGGCACACGGTTGCGGACCTGTGGCCGACCTCGACCGGGGCGGCGGGTTCCTCGCGTGTCCGCACGCACCGCAGGAAGTTCTCCATGTGGCTCTCGCCGTGGGTGTCGTACAGATGGATCTCATCGGGGCGGATGGGCGCGTAACCTTGCGGCGGGGCCGCCTTACTATCCGCCACGGTGATCGTTCCTTCGGTGCCCTCGAACTTCGGTCCCCCGCCGCGCGGCGACAAAACCACCTGCGTCCCGCCGGGATACGTGTAAGTGCACTCGAAATCCGTGGCGGTGGTGAAGAGGCCGGTGGTGGGCCACTCGGCCCGGCCCTCGACCTCCAGCGGGCCGCTGCCGTCCGCACCGAGCGCCCACTGAATCACGTCCGACCAGTGCGCCCCGTTGTTGGTGATCTGCCCGCCCGAATAATCGAGAATGAACCGGAACGAGTAGTGGCACCGAAGCGGGTGATACGGCTCCCACGGGGCCGGGCCGAGCCACATCTCGTAGTCGAAGCCCGGCGGCACGGGCTCAGGCTGCCACGTCGGTTCGCACTTGACGTTGTTCAGGCCGACGCCGCCGCTTACGCGGAGGACCTTGCCTATGCGGCCGTTACGCACCAATTCGCAGATGTGCCGCACCTGGCTCCACGAGCGCCGCTGAGTGCCGG
>CAYGWP010000386.1:0-13133 GCA_964353455.1 uncultured Anaerolineales bacterium | reverse complement strand
GGACCGCCCCGCACATCAGCCGGCGGATCGCCGCCGACATGCTCCGCGACGCCCAGGCCGAAGGCCGGCTGCAGACGACTCACACGCTTCATCTTGCGAGGACCGGATGGCATGTTCCCGGTAATGGTGCTACAGTCTCCGATTATGACGGTGTTGGCGGCGAAGGCGGGCAAGGACATCTATTGCGAAAAGCCGCTCTCGCTGACGGTCCGCGACGGGCAGGCGATGGTCAAGGCGGTGCGGCAGTACAAACGGGTCTTGCAGACCGGAAGCATGTATCGCTCCAGTCCCCGTGCCCGCTTCCGCTCGGAACTCATACGCAAGGGGCGGATCGGGAAGATCACGAGGATCCTGACCTCCATCGGGGGAGCGCCGAGGGGGCCGGGGCCGGGCTGGAAACCCATGCCTGTCCCCGAGGGTTTCGATTATGACCTGTGGTTGGGCCCGGCGCCGACGGCGCCTTATCATGAGTTGCGCTGCCTGTACCGATTCCGCTACATTCTGGATTATTCGGGAGGGGAGACGACCAACACCGGCGCACACACCTTCGGGCTTGTCCAGTGGGCGCTGGGAACGGATGATACCGGGCCGGTGGAGTTCGAAGACATGGGCACGGAGTGGCCTGAGCCCGGCGACCTGTTCACCGCCGCCACGAAGTTGCGGTTCCGCGCACGCTATGCCAACGGCGCCGAACTGCTTTGCGGAGTGGACGTTCCGGGGGTAAGTTTTTCGGGCACCCGTTTTGAAGGGACCGAAGGATGGTTGCAGTCCGGCAAGGATGGACTGGAGACCAAGCCCGAGTCGGTGAAGGACTCGAAGATCGGCCCGAACGAAATTCACCTCCCGGTCAGCAACCCGAACCGCGAGTTGAACTTGACGGGCCCGCGAGAGACCTCTGGGATCATGAATCCTGATCACGCGCGGAACTTCCTCGACTGCGTCAAGTCGCGTCAGGACCCGGCCGAACCGGTGGAGGCGGGGCATCGCACAGCCAGCCTCTGCCACGTGGCCAATATCGCCATGCTGCTGAAGCGAAAGATCCGCTGGGACCCCAAGCAGGAACAGATCATCGGCGATGATGAGGCCGCCAAGATGCTGGACCGGCCCATCCGGCCCCCTTGGACACTGTGAGCCCTCGCCAACGGACCAGTTGCGCATCCTGGAAGCCGCAGCAGACAGGAGACGCCGATGAAAAGCAGACTCGCCAGATGGACGTTCGGTGCGTTGCTGGCCGCGCTTGTGTGCGCAAACGCCTGTCCTGCGGCAACCGTCAACGTCAAGGATCATGGCGCCAAGGGCGATGGCGTCACCGATGACCATGCGGCGGTCCGGGCGGCCATGGACGCCGCGCCGAAAGGCTCGACCATTTACTTCCCCTCGGGGACATACTACTTTGCCACTGGCGTCCGTCCGACGGACCGGACGGAATTGATGCTGACCGGCGATCCCGGTGCAACGATCAAGGCCGCCGGCGGGAAGGGCGGCTTCCTCTTCGCTTTCCAGAAGTGCTCCGACATCACCATCACGGGCCTGCGGTTCGATCTGAACGGCGTCACCCATTTCGGGCCGGGCATGAGTTTCTATTCCTGCAAGCGCATCCGGATCCATCAGAACCACTTCTTCGACGGTAATTTTCAGCCCAAGATGACGTCCGATCGCTACGCAATTTGTTTTGCCCTGGGCGCTGAGCCCTCTGAGGACATCTGGATCAGCGAGAACCTGATCGAGCACTTGCAGGTCGAGATCGACATGGCGCGCCGCGTGCACGTCGTGAACAACCGCAGCCTCGCCCCGGAACTGGCGACCGGATTCGGCAGTTTCACTTTGAAGGAAAACGCCGTCATCGAGGACATCGAGTTTCTGGGCAACTATGTGCAGGACCCCCAGGCCTACGCCATCTGCGTAGCCGCCGACGGCAAACGCGACGGCGCGGCCATCCGCCGGATTCTCATCGCCAACAACACCGTCGTGTGCAGGAAACGCGCTCCGATGCTGGCCGCGATTTCGGTGGGCAGCCGCCCCGAGAAAGGCATTGAAGTCAAGAACGCCACGTGGGAAGGCATCACCATAATCAACAATCTCATCTGGTACGGGCGGGGGATCCCCAAGAGGCACCAGGAATCGGGGATCCGCGTTCAGGTGGTCCAACAGGGTGAGCATCTCGGCAAAGTCCTCATCAGCGGCAACACCTTCGTTGACGAGGGCGGAATAGCCGAGTGGGGCATTGAGACGCGAGGACTCAAGGACGCCGTGATCAGTAACAATGCCATCTACGGCGGCCGCTCAGGCATCCTGCTGGGCGAGGGCTTTGGCCGCACCCTCGTCCAGGGCAACCGGGTCTCGGACGTGGCGGGCACGGCCTACTGCCTGAAGGACTCCGCGGGCGAAAACCGGTTCTTCAACAATTTCGTGTTCGGGAAGGCAGGGACGCCTTACGCCGTCTCGGGGCTTCAGCCCTCGGATGTGGTGGACCAGTCGCCATCGCCTGCCCCGGTCACGGCAGGGCCGCCGCAGGCGGCGCCCGTCCCGCTCCCCCCGCCCCCTGCGGAGCCGAAGCCGGCGGCCGAGAAGCCGGCTGTAGCGCCTCAACCTGCCAAGAGCGACGTGACGGGGGAGATGATCCGGGTTGCCGGTGCAGCCGAGCGACCAGCCGACGCCAAGCCCGTCGCCAAGCCGTTCGAGGAATCGTTCGACTCCACCGAGACCGTGAAGGCCGTCCGCGGCTACCGCGCGACAGACGCGAAGATTGCCCTGGTGGAAGGCGACAAGAAGGAGGGCACAGCCTGCGTCAAGGCCACCTTTCCCTCGGGTCCCGACGGGTACGGCGTCGGCGGAGTTCAGAAGACGTTCGGGCCGACTGACTTCACGGGAAAGAAGTTCACCGTCTGGATCAAGGCGCCGAATCCTGCTCCGCTGGCGAGCGCCTCAGTCGCCCTGTACGATGCCAACAAGCAACGCGCGCAAGTATGGTTCTGGTACTCGCAACACCTGAAAGAATGGACCCAAGTGACCTTTGCCGTCGGGGATAAAGGCAGCGCGGACACTTTTGGCGACGGAACCGCCAAGGGCGCGAACCTTACCAAGATATGCAGAATTGAGTTCTGCGGCACCACAAAAGAAGGTGGCCAGACCTGCGAACTGCTGTGGGACGATTTCCGCGAGGTGAAATGATCGCGCGGCCGCCGACGACGAGCAGAGCCGACGGCCGTCGTCGCGCCGGAGTTTGCGGCCGAGGATTTCCGCCCTGCGTGCGTTGAGGCGGCCGTCGCGGAACCGCTCGGCCAGCACCGCGTGGATTTCGGACGCATCGGGCATGTGCGACTCCTTGCGTTGCCCGCCCGGCCTGCGCGGGGTCATCGGTCCGGCGGCGCACGTGCCGGGCGTAGCAGCCATTGAGGCCAACGCCAGGCAGTACTACCCCAACGGCAACGCGGGATGGGAGAAGCGATTCCCCGGAATCTTTCGCGTCACCGACGGCACGATGGAGACCGCCTGCCTCGACGGGCCGGGGCTCGGAGCCGGTGAGCCCCTTCCATCGGCGAATGACCGTAAGGAAGGGTGACCCTACGGCTTAACCTTGGTTGGGAGGACAGAAGATGAGCACCAGGACGAAAGCGACTCAAGCCGCGGCGACTCGTCGGGAATTCCTCAAGCGGGCTGCATGCGGCGCAGCGGCCCTATGCTCCGCGCCGGCGACCATGCACTCCGCTGCGCCTGCTGTTGCGGCCACCGGCGGTGGGCCGCAAGAGCGCCCCAACATCATCCTTTGCATGAGCGACGACCAGGGCTGGGGCGACACCAGTTACAACGGGCACAAGGTCCTCAAGACGCCCGAATTGGACGCAATGGCGGCGTCAGGGCTGCGCTTCAATCGCTTCTATGCGGCCCATCCCCAGTGCTCGCCCACGCGCGGAAGCGTGCTGACCGGCCGGCACCCCAACCGGTACGGCTGCTTCCAGGCCAACATGTCGATCCGGCCCGAAGAGGTCACGATCGGGAAGGTGCTTAAGGCCGCCGGTTACGCCACGGGCCATTTCGGCAAGTGGCACGTCGGCCCGGTCAAGGCCGGCTCGCCGCTGAGTCCGGTCAATTGCGGGTTCGACGAGTCGCTATCCCACGACAACTGGTTCGATCTCGACCCGCCGCTCAGCCGCAACGGCGGGCCGCCGCAAATCTGCCAGGGAGAGCCTTGCGAGATTGTCACCGATGCCGCCCTGGAATTCATCCGGCGGCAGGCCGCGGCCAAGCGGCCGTTCCTGGCGCTGGTGTGGCTCCCGAATCCCCACGAGCCGTGCCAGGCCGCGGAGAAATACAAGCAGCCGTACAAGCATCTTCCCGAAAGGGAGCAGAACTACTACGGCGAGGTGGCCGCGGTGGACGCCAGCGTGGGGAAACTCCGCAAGGCCCTGCGAGATCTGGGCATCGCCGACAACACGCTGCTCTGGTTCAACAGCGACAACGGCCCCTATATTAACGATCCAGGCTCCACCGGCGGACTTCGCGGTTGGAAGGTCAGCCTTTGGGAAGGCGGCATCCGTGTGCCGGGCATCATCGAGTGGCCGGCGCGGATCAAGAAGGGCATGGTCACCGATGTGCCCTGCTCCACCTGTGACATCCACCCGACGATCATTGACATCCTGGGCCTGAAAGTCCCCGGCCAGGTGGAGCCTATCGATGGGATCAGCCTGGTGCCGCTGCTGGACGGCAGGATGACCGAGCGGCCCAAGCCGATAGGGTTCTGGTGGAATCCCCGGTATAGCGTGGCGGGGCCTTATCTGGACGCCGATGCTTTGACCGGCACCTGGCGGACCTTCCAGAATCACCGGTATCAAGGGCCGCGGCGCCCCAACGCCGGCAACGAGAAAGCGCATCAAAACGAGCACGCCGCGCTGGTCGATAACCGCTACAAACTGCACAAACTGGCCGACGGGCACTTCGAACTCTACGACCTGGCGGCCGATCCGGCCGAGACCAAGGACCTCGCCCAGGAGAAGCCCGAGGTCGTCAGGAGCATGGCGGCCGCGCTGGATGCCTGGCAACTGTCGGTAGAACGCAGTCTGATGGGACAGGACTACCCGACGCGCACCGGGGGATGAGATTAACCGTCTGCGTGGCGGGAGAGAAGCGTGAGGGTCTTGGCAACAGGAGCGCGAAGATGAATCGGGTCGCCCTTTCCTGCGCGAGGTGGACGGTCGTTGCGGTGCTCTGCTGGTGGGCGGCCGTGGCCGGCGCCGCGATGATCGACGCTCCCAGGAAACCGCCTGAATATCTGCCAGGCGATCAGCCGCGGGAGCACGCGGAGATGGTCGGCAAGAGTCCGCACGCCTACCAGATCGAGTTCCGCGGGACGGTCGATGGCACGATGACCCGCTCGCCGATCGGTTACTCGGCCTTCAGGCAGGGCTGGCAGCCCAACCGCTCCGTGCTCATCGAAAACGTGGGCCAGGCCGACGTGCATAGCCCGCGGATCGTGGTCAACGGCAAACGGAATTGGCACACGCTGGCCGACGTGATCGCCGAAGCCACGCGGGGATACACCTCGCCGGCCGACCGGGCGCGGGCAATCTGGGAATACCGCCGCCGCACACGATTCCATGCCACCACCGGCGACGACGAGTCCCCCGACGCGCTGAAGGCCCTGAACGTCTATGGCTACACGCTCTGCGGCGACGAGGCGCAGGTGATCAACGACCTCTGGAAGGCCGCCGGGCTGACCACGCGGCCCGGCCATCCGGTTGGCCACGTCGTGACCGAGGTCTTCTATGACGGTGCCTGGCACTTGCTCGACGGCGACGAGCATGTCATCTGCCTGGCCCGCGACAACCGGACGATCGGCTCCGAGTCCGACGTGGTCCGCGACCACGACCTCATGAAGCGGACCCACACCTATGGCATCCTGGCCAACGACTCGCGCGAGACCGACGAGTTCTCGGCCTCGCTCTTCCACTACGAGAGGGAGCGAGAAACGGACAGCAGCAACAAGGCCAAACATGCGATGGATTTCGTCCTGCGGCCGGGCGAGTCGATCGAGTTCCGCTGGGATCACCAGGGCAAGTACTACACGGGCCTCGAGTCCCTGAGCAGGTGGGGACCGCAGGCCGTAGAAAACCTGGTCAACGGCCGGATGTGCTACCGACCCGACCTGTCGGGGCCCGCGGCGCCGAAGGGGGCGGAGTCCCTGGAAAACGCCGTGTTCGACGCGGCCGCCGGGGTGATCCGCCCGGAGAATCCTCAGCGCCCGGCCTCCGTCGTCTGGCGGTTCTCCAGTCCTTACGTGTTCGTAGGGGCGAAGGCCGCGGCGAGCGTGCAGTTGCCCGAAGGCGCTGCGGCTGAGTGGCACTACTCCCCCGACGGCAAGGAGTGGAAGACGCTTGTCGCCGCAACCGAGCCGGGTCAGCGGACGCTCGCGGCCACGCTCGACGAAGCGATCTCGCCGCGCGGCCGGCCCACGTATCGTTACTGGCTCAGGCTGGCGCTACGCGGCCCGGGGACAGCGAGCCGGATCGCCTTCGACAACGACGTGCAGATGGCCCCCTTGTCGCTGCCCGAATTGCAGGTGGGCGTCAGCCGCATCCAGTACGTCGATTCCACGCCGGGCGAGCGGCAGGTGCGGATCACGCACCGCTGGGTCGAGCGGACCGCTTGGCACGCGCCTCAACCTCCCCGCGAAGCCCTCTTCCCGCGCGATGGGCAAGAGATCCTGGGTTCGCAAGTCACATTCCGTTGGGGTCCGGCTACAGACCCCGATGGCGACAGCATCATCGACCATCACTTCGAATTGTCAGAGTACGCCGACATGCGTTGGCCGCTGTCGCCCAATTTCGAGAAGTTGGTCTCGAAGACCCCGTCGAAGGGCAAGGCCGAATGGACGGTTCCCTATGTGGGGCTTCTGAATCCCGGGACGACGTATTACTGGCACGTTCGGGCCTGTGATGCGCGGGGCGTGTGGGGGCCGTGGAGCCCGACTTTTTCCTTCCGTGCCGGAGGTCCGGGCGTGCCTCTCGACCTGAAGTTGGCGCCCGCAAAGGACGGCCTGGTGCTCCAGTGGAATCCCAACCCGCAGGGCGCGCGACCGCTCGCCTACAAAGTCTATGGCAGCAACGAGCGGGGCTTCACGGTCAGCGACACAGAGTATCGGGTCAACCGCGGCAAGGGGTTCGTGCGCAGCATGGAGGAGTACCAGAGCAAGCCCGACCCGGCGCGCGGCTCAAACATGGTCGAGACCCCGGCGAACCTCATTGCACGGGTAAGCGGGACTTCCCTGGCGGTGATCGGGCCGGACCTCCAGTCGCCGAACACAAACAGGGCCTATTACCGCGTGGTGGCAATCGACGCCGCGGGGATCGAAAGCGGCCCTTCCGACTATGCGGAGGCGGATCGCCCGCTGGTGGTCAACCGGCCCGAGGCAACCGCCAGGGTCGGCAGGCCATACCGCTATCAGCCGCTGGTGATCGGCTCCGACGGCGATCTACAGTGCCACGCCAACCCCACAAGGGCCTACAATGTGGCCTTCTGGACCCGCGAGGAACACGCCTTCACGGCCGCCGGCCTGCCCGACGGCCTGACGCTGGACGGCAAGACAGGGATCGTCTCCGGGACCCCTGCGAAGGCCGGCGTCTTCGAGGTCTCGCTGAAGGCTGAAAACCAGTTCAGAAAGGCCCGGACAGTGACCTGGCAACTCACCGTGAACGAGTAGTCTGCAAAGGAACAAGACATGCGAACCGGACTACAGTTCTGCGTCGCCCTGCTGGCGCTGGCGGCGGTGTTGGCCGGCGAGGCTACCGCCGGCGCTACCAGGCCGGTCGCGGAAAAGCCGTACCGCGTGCTCGTGGTGATCGGCGACCAGTGGGGCGACCCGGGCAGTTACGCGATTCACGCCACGTCGATCCGCCCTGTTCGCACGTCCGTGTCCGCCAAGGATTTCGTCGATGTCGTCACGATGCTCAAGATCTGGGGGATTCCCTTCGACGTCCTGCGCCTTGACGAGCAGCGGCTCCAGATCAACCGGTTTCTCAACGGCGCGGCCGAACCGAACTACGCCTGCGTGATCTGGATGGCCGACCCGGACAAACTCCAGGGATACTCCGCGCATTACCCGACGCTGCGGCGGGCGGTGGAGGACTACGGCATCAGCCTGATCGCCCTGTTCGACTACGTTCGCGCCCCGGAGTTGGCCGAACTCGTGGGTGTCAAGTACGAAGGCGCCGCCGATGTCGGCGGGCAGGACGCCGAAGCGATCAAGATCACCGGCGAACACTTCATCACCGCAGGCGCGGTGGGAACAACCATCGCCGCGGAGGGGGCGGCGAAGCCCCGCATCGTCCGCTGCCACCCGCTGCCCGGCACGAGGGTCCTCGGCAAACTCCAGGACCAGCCGCAACTGGTGGTGCGCGACGTAAGCGACCAGACGAAGCCGGTCTGGATCGGCGGCGGCCACGACTGGTTCGACAAGTCCCCGGCCATGCGGGGACTTTTCCGGAAGGCCATGGTCTATTGCATGGGCTACGGTCTGTTCAACGACAACTTCGAGAACGCCTTCATCTTCATCATGGACGACATGGGCGCATCGGAGCACGCCTACAGCCTGAGGTGGCATTACCCCACGCCGAGCAGGGAGACAATCGTCAAGTACCTGGTCGAGCCGCTCCAGAATCGCGGCCTGGTGATGGTGCAGAACGTCTGTCCCGGCTACGCGAACCCTGTGACCCGCATGATCGAGGTTCCCTGGACCGTTGCGAAGTTCACCGACCCGTTCGGCAACGTGCAGGATTACGGCTCGACCAAGGAAGGGCTGGGCGAGGGCCTGCGGCGGGGGGTGTTTGAAATCAACGCCCACCGGATGTGGACGCACATGAACTGGGACCTGGACTCGCCGCCGGGGCCATGGTGGGATGCGCCCATCGAAGGCGAGCGGTCGCACAACGGATGGTACCATGAGAATTTCGATTTCCGGCGCGGCGTTTCTTGTCCTGCCAACGACATCCTCTTCACCTACAAGGTTGGCCGCGACGCGATCGAGCGACAATTCGGCGTCACGCCGCTGGCCGCCAACGTCCGCCCGGGCGAGGATCTGGAACGTTACGACGGGCGGCTGGCCGTGATAGCAGGCTACGGCGTCGATCGCTGGCACTACCTGGGCCGCGACCGCGTGATCCAGTTCAGCATCCTCAAGATGACCCCCGACCAAGTCACCTGCCACGATATAGACCTTGCCGAGAAAACCGATTCAGAACTCATCGGTAAGGCGAGAGACGAGCAAAGCCCCGCGGTCCTGCGTGACACGCGCGTGGTAGGCGGGCGCAGCATCGACCTGCGGAATCCCGACTGGCCCGATCGCTGGAAAGACAAGCGATGGATCGGCTTCAACGAGTACTGCGCCTATCTGCATAGCAGCGTCGAGGCGGCTGCCTCCGCCGGACTGACGTTGGACTTCGACTACGACGCCTACTACTGCCGCCATTTCGCCAGGAACCCGTCAAAGTGGACCCTGGAGTTGTCGGATTGGTACTTGAAGAAACTCGGCGCGGGCGCGACCGTGTCGGTAGATGGTAAGGTGGAACGACAAGCGCTCTCCGGACGCACGGTAATCGCAATTCCATCGGGCGTGGGCCGCCATCGGGTGGCGATCCGCGGCGGCAAGCAAGAGGGGCAATGAAGATGGCGAAACGATCGTGGCAAGTGGTGCTGGGGGCCGTGATTCTGCTGACAAGCGCTGTGTGGGCACAGGTGCCCCAGACGCCCGCGGGGCAGGACCTTGCCGGGCTGAGCGAGCGGATCAAGGAAGCCGAAGAGCAAGTGAAAGCCGCGCAGCAACGGCTCGAGGCGCTCCGGAGAGAACTGCTTCAGGCCGAGCGACATGCCATGATGGGGATCGTGGATCGCGCCCGTGCCGGCGACGAAGCCGCTCTGCGACAGGTCCTGGACGAGATCACCGGCGGCAACTTCGTTGAGTATGCCTGGGCGCGGGCCGTCAAGGGTCCCGGCGTGAATTCCGACAAGGTTGTCGGGATCATCCGTGAGGTGCTGCAAACCGCCGACCCGGCTCTGCGGGCGAAACTCTGCTGGATGCTCGGAGAGAACGCATCGGCGGTGGCAGGGGCGCTTTTGCGCGAGGTGCTGTCGAAGGACAAGGACGAGAACGTTCTGGGCAACGCCATTTTCGCGCTGTCGCGATGCCCCGACGCGCCGTCGAACGTCGAGGCCGTGCGGCGGCACGTCAAGGACGAGCGCAATCTCACCCAGGCCTACGGCTTCTATCCCCGTGGCTCTTACCAGCGGCAACCCCTGGGTCTGACGGCCCGGCAGTACGTGGACCGCCGCAACGCCGCCGCCTTCGCCACGGTCCCCGGCGACGTTGTTGTCGAGGAGCCCACTCTTTTCTGCGCGGGCTTTCAGTGGCGCATCGACGGCGACAGCAATCGCAACTGCACAGTACACGTCGAGTACCGCAAGACCGCAGGGGCGACGTGGAAGCAGGGCTTTCCCTTGCTGCGCTGCGAGAGTTGGCAGAGCGCCGATCCGAAGTACCCCTTCGATGTGGGCGACCTGTTGGCCGGAAGCCTCTTCGACCTTGAGCCGGGCACGGCCTACGAGGTCAGGCTGACGCTGAAGGATCCCGACGGCGGCGAGGCCCAGCGGACCGTCACTGTCACCACTCGCAGCGAGCCTCCGCACTATGAGGGCCTGCGCACGCTGTACGTCGTCCCCGGCGCCGGCGGCGGCGCCGGCACGAAGGAGAACCCTTTTCAAGGCATCGCCGCCGCCGATGGCGCCGCACAGCCGGGCGACGTATTTGCACTGCTGCCCGGCACGTACACAGGCTCGGTCGGCCTCAAGAAAAGCGGCCAGCCGGGCAAGCCCATCGTCTGGCGAGGCTCGGACCGCGGCAGGGTGATCCTCGACGGCTCCGGGAAGGATGAGTCGCTGAGTTTCTCCGGACAGGACCACCTCGAGTTCGAGGACCTGACCTTCGTCGGCGCCAAGCAGGGCTGCATCAAGGCGTTCGGCAGCCACTCGGTTGTCGTCCGCCGTTGCACCTTCAGGAACTACCGCTACGCCGGCATCATGGCGCAGGGGGCGACCGAGCGGCTGCGCGGCGCAGAGGTGCTGGCACCCGCGCGCAACAGCCGGAACTGGTTCGTTACCGACAACGAGTTCTACGGCCCGGCCGATTGGAGAAAGGGACGCAAGAACTCCTCCTACGGGGTCGTGCTTTCGGGGGCGGGCCACGTCATCGCGTGGAATCGCATTCAGGACTGCTGGGACACGATCAGCCTCGCCGGCGGACGCGGCGAGCCCAAGAGCGGCTCGCTCGACATCTGCTACAACGATCTGCGGCAGGCCACCGACGACGGCGTCGAGGCCGATTACGTCTATCACAATACGCGCATCTACCGCAACCGCCTGGCAAACACCTTCAGCAGCCTGAGCAGTCAGCCCAGTTTCGGCGGACCGACCTACATGCTCTACAATGCCATGTACAACACCACCAACAAGCCCTTCAAGTTGCATGTGAACACGACGGGCACGATCATCGCCCACAACACGTGCGCGGCGTCGCGCGAGGCGTTCTACGGCGGCTCCTTCCATGATGCACACTTCTGGAACAACCTGCTGTTGGGCCTTCCCGGCGAGACAGGCTACTGGATGAGCACCCAGGGGCATCCGCTTGATATGGACCACACCGGCTACAGCGTGGCCGCACCCTCCGCGCTGATCAAGCACAATAACGTCCGCTACCAGACGATGGAGGAATTCGCGGAGGACACCGGCCAGATGAAGCACGCGGTGCAGGTTGACTGGGACGTGTTCGTCAACGCCCCCAAGCCCTCCGGGCACGATACAACCGCGGACCCGGCCACGGTGGACCTGCGCCCTCGCCCCGGAAGCAGGGCCGTCGATGCCGGCGTCGTCCTGCCGGGCATCAACGACGGCTTCACCGGCAAGGCTCCCGACCTGGGCTGCTATGAGCAGGGCCGGCCCGTTCCCCACTACGGGCCCAGGGCCGCGGCAGTGCTGCCGGCAGGAAGGCGCCTTGATTGGCCAGAACTTGCCGCCCCTTCCTGCAATCAAGCGATACTTCCCGAATAGGAGCCTTGTCAGGAGAACCGCGGGATGTGCCTGAGAACGCTTGTCTTGAGCGCGCTGTGTCTGGGGGTCTGCCTGGCTGTCACGGTCCCACCCGCCGTGGCCGCAGATTATTTCGTTGCGCCCAACGGAGACGACTCTGCTCCGGGCACGGTCCAGCAGCCGTTTCGGTCGGCCGCGAAAGCGCTGAGCCAGGTCAAGCCCGGCGACACGCTGGTGTTTCGAGCGGGCCGCTACCCGCCGTTCGAAGTGCGGAACCTGAACGGAACCCCGGAGGCATGGATCACATTCCGGACGCACCCCGGGGAACATATCACCATCGACCGATACCTGGAAAGCCGCAAGGACGTCAGCACGTGCATCCATATTATCGGCGTGTGCAGTTACCTTGTCTTCGACGGATTTGAGATCACCAACACCAATCCGCAGATTGACCAGGTCCGCCTGCTCAACGTTGAGAAACCCGATGACCTGGCGAAGTTCGTGGCTTATCTCAAGCCGTCGAGCGAAGGGCCGGGGGATATCTTCAACACCGGCGTTCGGATCAATCCGCCCTCCAAACCGCCGAGCCATCATCATCTCATCTTCCGGAATCTGGAGGTCCACCACCTCATCGGAATGGGGTTCAGCGGCGTGGGCAATGACTGGCAGTTTCTCGACAACCACGTCTATGACCTGGGCCGGCCCCGCTCGGGATATGGCTGGTACACCCACGGCGACCGGCACGTGTATCGCGGCAACGTGGTCCACGACAACATCTTCGGGTTTCACCTGTACTCGGGAAGCGGGGACACGCCGCTACGCGATTCGCTCGTTGAGAACAACATCGTCTATAACAATGGGTAACCGTTCACGGGCAAGAACGGCCAAAACAAAGGGATTCTTGCGCGATGGTGCTCACAAATGGGTTTCTCTGGGAGCACTTCGTCATGGATACTGGCGGATTTCCTCAATGATTACGCCGGTTTCAGCCCGTGAACGGTTACACCAAAGCCAACCCAATGGTTGTCAAAGGGCGCCCACAGAAACAGAGGAGAACTCTCGGA
>CAYGWP010000385.1:0-1688 GCA_964353455.1 uncultured Anaerolineales bacterium | reverse complement strand
AGAAGGTGGCGGCCCGCCACGGGCTCGGGCCCTGGCCGGCTTCCCTGAAGCGTTCCAGGAGGTCCATCGCTTCCATCCCCTTCCGAAGTAGTCCAACCTGATCGCTGAACAAGACGACATGCCGTGTGCCACGGCCGGCTTGCCCGGCCGTGCACCTACGGACGGCCGACGACCACGGCTGGGCAAGCCAGCCGTGGCACACCGGGCAACCTCAGCCCTGGCCAAGCGGCTTCATGCCGAGGCCGAGGGCGGCCCGGCGGAACGCATCGCCGCGCTCCTCATAATTATTAAACATATCCCAACTTGTGTATCCAGGCGCAAGGAGCACCACGTCGCCGCTGCGTGCGGCGGCCGCGGCCCGTGCGACGGCGTCCTCGATCGAGGCGGCCCGCTCGACGCGAGGACCGTGCCGGCCGATCGCGGCCTCAAGCGCCTCGGCCATCTCGCCCACCAGCACCACGGCCTTCGCCCGGCGCCGGATCGCCCGCACCATCGGACGCATGTCCATGTGCTTGTCGCGCCCCCCGGCTATGAGGACGATCGGCGCATCGAACGATTCCATCGAGACGCGTGCCGCCAGCGGCGTCGTCGCCTTCGAATCGTTGACGAACAGGACGCCCTGCCGCCGGCCGATGGGCTGGAGGCGATGAGCCAGCGGCCGGAACGCCGCCACGGCTTCGGCGATCATCTCCGCCGGCACGCCCAGGAGCCGCGCCCCGGCCGCCGCCGCAAGGATGTTCGACACGTTGTGCCGCCCGAGGAGCGTGATCCGGCCGGCCAGGTCCACGCGCTCCTCGCGGCCGTCAAGGCGAAAGACGACCGTGCTGCCCTCCGCGAAGACGCCTTCCCTGCGCGGCCGGCGGGCCTGCCCGCCATAGCCTTGGCGGCGGCGGGCCGAGTACATCACCGCGCGGCCTTTCCGCTCGGCCTTCCACCGCCGCACCTCTTTGTCGTCGGCGTTCAGGACGGCCGCATCGTCCGCGCACTGGAACCGCAGGATGTTCTTCTTGGCGTCGATGTAGCCTTCCATCGTCTCGTGGCGGTCCAGGTGGTTCGGGCTGATGCAGGTGACGACGGCAGTGTGCGGGCTGCGGCCGATTCGGGCGAGGTCCTCAAGTTGGAAACTCGACAATTCCAGCACCACGGTCTCGTCGGGGCGGATCTCGGGGAGTTCCTCAAGGAGGCTCTTGCCGATGTTGCCGCCGACCCGCACGGGCCGGAACCGCCGGAGCATGTCGCCCACGAGGGCCGTCGTCGTGCTCTTGCCGCTTGAGCCGGTGACGCCGAGAACGGGGGCTGGGCATGAGGCCATGAAGAGGTTCATCTCGGAGGTTATCTCTGCGCAGGCGGCCTCGGCCATGCGGACAAACTCCGATTTGCGCTTATCGACCGCGGGACTCACGACCACCACATCGGCCTTCGTGAAATCGGCCGGCTCGTGGCGGCCCAGGTGGAACTTGATGGGAAGACCGTCGAGGGCCTTGACGCTGGGCGCAAGGGCCCGTTCGTCCTTCAGGTCCGTCACGGTGACACGTGCACCGAGGGCGGCCATGTATCGTGCGGCGCCGACGCCCCCGCCGAAGAGACCCAGGCCCATGACAGTCACGGCCCGGCCGCGATACTCAGCGCGGCGGGTCTCCGTACCCGCCGCGCGCTCGTGGGCCGCAGACCGTCCGTGCGCGGCGGGT
>CAYGWP010000384.1:0-9001 GCA_964353455.1 uncultured Anaerolineales bacterium | reverse complement strand
CAAAGACAAGTAACGCCGACTGCGAAAGGGCATGCCGTGCCATTCTGCCCGCGATGTAGCACGGTGCCTCTGGCGAGGCGAGTGACGAAACTGGGCATAGTCTATGGATGCCCGAAGTGCCGCGGCCGCGACGTGGCCGTGCCGGTCCTCCGTCAGGCCGGGGCGGAACCCGAATTCCTCAAGCACTTGTGGCTGCGGGCGAAGGAAAGCGATGCCCGCGGCCCGCTCCGATGTCCGCACTGCCACGGGCGCATGGCCTCGGTCCTCGCCGGGCCGGAAGCGCCGGGCCTCGCGCTCGATGTCTGCCCGTCATGCGCCACCGTCTGGTTCGACAACGCGGAACTGGAGTCGGTGCCCACTGTGCCGCGCCCTCACACCGATGAACTCTCCCCGAAGGGCCGCGAGCAAGTGGCCCTGCTTGAACTTCAACACATGGAGCAGATGGAACGAGATGAGACCGGCCCGGTTCCGCCCAGCAAGTGGCAGTGGATCCCGCTCATCCTGGGCATGCCGATAGAGTATGACGCCCCCGAGACCAAGTCGCGCCCGTATGTGACGTGGGCGGTTGCGGCCTTCATGGTGATCATGTACGCCGTCACGTTCTCGAACCTCTCAAACGCCGTGGAAGGCCTGGGCTTCGTGCCGGCCCGGTGGGACCGCGACGGGGGCCTGACGATCGTCAGTTCGTTTTTCATGCACGCGGGCCTGTTCCACCTGGTGAGCAACATGTACTTCCTGCTCCTCTTCGGCGACAACGTTGAGGACCGGCTGGGGCCGCTCTTCTTCGCCCTGCTTCTGGCCGGGTCGCACATGGCTGGGCTGGCCCTGCATGCGATTGTTGACCCGCGGACGACTATGCCGTGCGTCGGCGCGAGCGCGGGTATCACCGGCGTGCTGGCTTACTACACGGTCATGTTTCCCCGTGCGCAACTGGGGGTATTTGTGTGGTTCCTGCCGCAGTTCGGCGTGATCCGGTTGCACGCCATTGCGTTCCTGGCGGTCTTCCTCCTGATGCAGGCGTTCGGCGTCTGGATGGAGACGCAGGGCGCGGGCGGCGTGGCCTATGCCGCGCACCTCGGAGGGATGGCCGTCGGCATCGCCGTCGGCATCGTGGGCCGCTTCATGGCCAAACACGCGACGCTTGAGGCGTTCGGATAGCGGCTTGGCGGGAACCCCGCGGCTGGCGCTGCGCGCTCATCTTCCATTCGCGGCTAAGAAACTGTTTCAAAACTGTGGCACGCCCGCCCTCGGGCGTGCAAAATGACCGCAATCAAGCACAGCCGAGGGCGGCTACAGGAACCGGGTTTTGAAACAGTTTCTAAACAAGACGACGCTAAACGCGGCGACAAAGGCTTGCCTTCGTCGGGCGGCGCGGTATTCTCATAGAAGGTAGCGGCAATCGAGCGGGCGGGCGCGAGGCACTTCTGGAAGGAGCGGCACATGGATCGAGCGAAACTGGCTGACGGGCGGCGTCTGACGCGGCGGGGGTTCCTGGCGGGGGCGGCGGCCGTAGCGGCGGCGCCGTACATCATTCCGGCATCGGCCCTGGGGGCAGGCGGACGGGCGGCGCCCAGCGAGCGGATCGGCATCGGCTCGATCGGCTTGGGGAGCCGCGGCAATGACCACCTGAAAACGTTCCTGGGCCGCGGCGAGACGCAGGTTGTGGCCGTGTGCGACCCGTTCGAGAGCAAGCGCGAGGCCGCCAGGAAACTGGCCGAGACGCAGTACGCCGCAGATGCCGGCAAGGGGACGTACAAGGGCTGCTCGATGCACGCCGACTTCCGCGAACTCCTGGCCAGGCCGGGGGTGGATGCCGTCGTCATCGCATCGCCCGAGAACTGGCACGCACTCCAGGGCGCGGCGGCCGTGGCGGCGGGCAAGGATGTCTATGGCGAGAAGGCCCTGTCGCTGACGGTGGCAGAGGGCCGGGCGCTCTGCCAGGCCGTGCGGCGGCACGCCAGGATATTCCAGATCGGCACGCAGCAGCGGTCGGGGCGGAACTTCAGGTTCGCCTGCGAACTTGCACGCAACGGGTACCTGGGCAAACTCCAGAAGGTGGAGGTGGCCGTGCCGGGCGGGCGGAAACTGCCCAACGCCGAGCCGAAGCCCGTCCCGCCGGGCCTCGACTATGAAATGTGGCTCGGCCCCGCGCCGTGGACGCCGTACAACGACCTCAAGTGCACGTACAACTGGTACTTCATCTACGATTATTGCGTGGGGTGGATACAGTCGTGGGGCGTGCACCACATCGACATCGCCATGTGGGGCGCCCCGGTCCTGGGGCAGGGGAAGGTTGAGATCGACGGCACGGCGGTCTTCCCCGATGAGGGCCTGGCGAACACCTCGATCACGTGGAAGGTGAACGTGCGGACGCCGGAAGGGCTGCACCTGTACTTCACGGATGATGGCGCACAGAAGCACGGCTGCCGGTTCTTCGGCGACAAGGGGATGGTGCACGTTGACCGCGCGGGGATTTCGGCGGAGCCGGCGTCGCTCCTTAAGGTGGCGCTCAAGGCCGAGGACGAGCACCTGTACGAATCCGGCGACCATCACGGGAACTTCCTGGAGTGCATCCGGACTCGGCGCGACCCGGTCGCCCCGGTTGAGGGCGGGCACACGGCGACGACGCTGACGATCGTCTCCGACATCGCCTGCCGCCTCGGCCGCAAGGTCACGTGGGACTGGCAGGCCGAGCGATTCGTCAATGATTCCGCCGCCGACCGCATGCTCAGCCGCGCGATGCGCAGCCCGTGGGCCTTGTAGAGGCGAGCATCATAACTTTTAGCCGCGACCCGCAGGGTCGCGCGCCTATTCCCACGGCCGGGCAAGCCGGCCGTGGCACATGAGCGAGGTCGATGTCATGGCTTATTTCAGTAACGTCAGCCTTTGTGCGGCGGTTGTTTGGTGCGCGGCATTTGCCGCGGCAGCGAAGGCCAAGGCACCGCCGCCCGCGCCCGCCCCTGCCCCCGCCGCCCCCGTCAAGGTGGTCATCGTCACGGGCGATGAGCATCCGGCCCACAACTGGCGGCAGACCGCGCCCCTGCTGGCCGAGGAACTCCGGAAGGATCCGCGGCTCCAGGTGCGGGTGGTCGAAGACCCCAAGTTCCTTGCATCGCCGGAACTGGCCGACTACGCGGCAGTGGTCCTCAACTTCATGAACCCGAAGCCGTTCGACCTGGGGGCGAAGGGACGCGAGAACCTGCGGCAGTACGTCGAGGGCGGCAAGGGGCTGGTGCTCATCCACTTTGCGTGCGGGGCGTTCCAGGAATGGCCGGAATTCAGGGACCTGGTGGGGCGGGTATGGGACCCGAAGTTGCGCGGGCACGACCCGCGCGGAAAGTTCCGCGTCGAGATCACTTCCGTAAAGCACCCCATCACCGAGGGCCTTCAGCCGCTGGAGGCCGACGATGAACTCTACACGTGCCTTACCGGCAATGCGCCGATAACGGTGCTGGCCACGGCGAAGTCGAAGGTGGATGGCAAGGAGTACCCGATGGCCTTCACGTACCAGCCCGGCAAGGGTCGGGTGTTTCAGTGCCTGCTGGGGCACGATGTGAAGGCGATACAGATGCCGGGCGTGGGCGAACTTTATAGGCGCGGCGTGGCTTGGGCGGCTCACTTATTTTAGCCGCGACCCAAAGGGTCGCGCGCCCCCCATCGCACGGCCGGGCAAGCCGGCCGTGGCACACGTTCGCACGGCCCGCCTGGGCGGGCCGTGGCACACGGGTAGGCCTGAAAAAGGAGATCGCGATGAAGATCGGATTCCATACCGACGCGTTCTGTTCCGTGTTCTTCAATTTCGAGGGGTGCCTGAAGTGGGCGCAGAAGAACGGCGTCCACGCAATCGAGTGCGGCCTGATCGACGGCATCAGTTGGATGCACGGCCTGGGGTACCTGCCGCACCTTGCGATGTACGAGGACCCCGTGCTCCTTGCGCGGAAGATGGAGACCTACGGCGTGCGGTTCTCTCAGGTGGATGCGGCGTTTCCGATGTCGGGCAAGGAAGGGCCGGTCCGCGGCGTGGCGTACGTCCAGAACGCCATCCGGTGGGCGCACCTGGCGGGGTGTCCTTGCGTCGATACGACCGACGGCATGCACAAGCCCGAGGGCCTGTCGGACGCCGAGGCGATGGACCTCATGAAGCGGTGCTACGAGCAGATCATCGAGGTGGCGGAGGCCCACAAGGTGATCGTCAACATCGAGCCGCACGGCTACTTCACCACCAAGCCCGACACGATGGAGAAGATGCTGGCGTTCGCCGACAGCCCGTACCTGAGGCTCAACATGGACACGGGCAACACGTTCATCGCGGGGCAGGACCCGGTGGCGTACCTGAAGCGGTTCATCAAGAAGGTGAGCCACGTGCACGTGAAGGACGTGTCGGAGGCGCTGGCGAAGGCGGTGCGCGGCGGGCAGACTGGCATCGCGCTCAGCCACACGGCCATCGGCGACGGCGTGAATGCCGACAACATCCGCCGGTGCCTTGAACTCCTGCGCGACAACGGTTACACGGGTGCCCTCAGCATGGAGTGCGAGGGCCAGGGAGGGCCGATGATCGAGCGGTCGCTGGCCTGGATGCGCCGGACCCTCGGCGAACTTCGCATACCGGCCGAGTAGCGACGACCTCGGCTCGGTGTTTTAGCCGCGACCCAAAGGGTCGCGCGCCGCATACGGGCCGTGGCACACAAACCCGCCAAAGAATTGTTGACCGGCGGGGGGCGCAACCATAAACTACCCCTCTGAACCCGTACCGTTCGGGAGGAATGACTATGTCGTCAGCGCGCCTCACACGGCGGGGATTTCTCGGCACGGCGGCGGCCATCGGCGCGGCCGGACTCGTCGGCTGCGCTCCATCGGGCAATGCCAAGTCAGGAGGACAACCCTTGAAACCACGATTCGGCCTGAACCTGCTCCTCTACACCGCCGCGTTCACAAAGGACAAGGTTGACATCATCCAGAAGGTGGCCGACTTCGGCTACGACGGCGTTGAGGTGCCTTTCAACGACCTCAGCCTGCTCGACGCCAAGGCCACCGCCGCCGCCCGCGAGAAGGCCAAGGTGGGCCTCACATCCTGCTGCGTGCTCCTGCCGGGGATGAACCTGTGCAGCCAGATCGCCGACGAGCGCAAGGCGGGCGTCGAGCAGATAAAGAAGATGGCCGATATCACCGCCGAGATGGGCGGCGACGTGGTAGCCGGGCCGCTCTACTCGCCGGTGGGCCTCCTGACGCGCAAGGCCCGGACCGACGATGAGTGGAAGTGGTGCGCCGCCGGCCTGTCCGAGGCGGCCGCGCACGCCGCAAAGGCAAAGGTCACGCTGGCAATCGAGCCGCTGAACCGGTTCGAGACGTACGTCTTCAACATTGCGGCCGACGCCGCACGGATGGTCAAGGAAGTGGGCAGCCCCGCCCTTAAGGTTCAACTCGACACGTTCCACTGCAACATCGAGGAAAAGGACACGGCGGCGGCAATCAGGGCAACGGGGCCGATGCTGGGGCACTTTCACGCCTGCGAGAACGACCGCGGCACGCCCGGCACGGGCCAGGTGAAGTGGAAAGAGGTCTTCGCGGCGCTGAAGGCCATCAACTACGATCGCTGGATTACGATCGAGAGTTTCGCCACGGGCATTCTCGACCTGTGCGCGGCGGCGTGCATCTGGCGACCGATATACGATTCGGCCGACGGCTTGGCGAAAGACGGCCTCAAGTTCTTGAAAGAAATGGCGCGCACGGCATAACGCGCAGGCAAAGCAACGTCAACTTTTAGCCGCGACCCGCAGGGTCGCGCGCAATAGCGCAAACGGCACATATCAACAAGGAGGTATGCATGTCAGGCATTCGCAGGCGTGATTTTCTCGGCGGGACGGTCGCGGCCGGCGTCGGCGCTTGGGCGCTGGGCGGCCGGCCGCTCATGGCGGAGGAGCCCAAGGGCAAGTCGGTGGTCGTCAAGGCCACGCGCGACAACGCGACCGCCGCCAAGAAGATCGATGCGGCCGTCGCCAAGGAGATGGTCAACGCCGTCGTCTGCAAACTGGCCGGCAAGGCCAAGCCCGAGGAGGCCTGGGCACAGTTCGTCAAGAAGGATGATGTGGTCGGCATCAAGATCAACTGCCTCTTCGCCATCGGCGCATCGACGCACCCCGAGGTGACCTCGGCCATCGTCGAGGGATGCAAGATGGCCGGCGTGCCCGACGACAAGATCATCGTCTGGGACCGCGCCGACAAGGAGATGGAGAAGGCCGGCTACACCGTCGTCAAAGGGCCGGGCGTCCGGTACATCAACGTCAACGGCGACTGGGAAGAGGAGCCGACGGCCATCCACACCTGCCAGGGCAAACTGGCGAAACTCCTGACGCAGCAGTGCACGGCGATCATCAATGCGTGCATTCTGAAGCACCACGTCATCACCGGCATCACGAATGCGATGAAGAACCACTACGGGAGTTTCCACAACCCGAACGCCGCACACCCGAACGGGGGCGACCCCTTCATCGCGCACCTGACGGCCCTGAAGCCGATACGGGAGAAGACGCGGTTGATCGTCTGCGACGCCCTATTGCCGATAGCGGACAAGGGGCCGCAGGCCAGGCCGGAATTCACCTGGGAGCATAAGTCCATAATGGCGGCAACCGACCCGGTGGCCATCGACTACGTTGGCCTGAAGATCCTGGACGAGCAGCGGGCCAAGATCAACCTGCCGTCGCTCGAGACGACCGGAAAGGCCAAGTGCGTCATGACCGCCGCCCAGATGGGCCTCGGCGTGGCCGACATGGGCAAGATCGACCTCGTGACGGCGTGAGCCACGGTTAGCGGCTGCGCTTGCGCGGCGGGTCGGGAGACCCGCCGCGCGATAGTAGGTTTCACTTATGAAAAGGAGCGCTACGATGCCAAAGTCAGTCAAGGACCTGAAGACCCTCACGAAGAACGTCCGCGGCGCGGTCGAGGCCGCCATCGAGCAAGGCGGCGGCGTGCTGCGCCTGGCCCCGAACTGGGTGCCCCGGTCATTCCTCCAGCCGGGCCTGCGCCTGAAACTCCACCCGGACGACACGTACGCCTACGGCCTCAATCGCGGCGGCATCGACGAGCGATGGTTCGGCTCGACCACGGAGGCCGCCAACGAAGGCCGCGTCCCGGACGAGGGCCTCTCGTACATCGTCTCCGGCAACGCGCGCGTCACCCTGAGAGACGCCGTGGCCGAACTGGGCGCGGCAATCGTCGGCAACGACCTCTGGAAGAAGTACAAGCGGTGGCCCGTCTATTCAAAGTTCTTCGATAACATGGGCCCCATCCCCCACCACATGCACCAGAACGAGGCCCAGGCCAAAAAGGTCGGCCAGGAAGGCAAGCCCGAATCCTACTACTTCCCGAAGCAGCACAACAACGTGGGCAACAACTTCCCGTACACATTCTTCGGCCTGAACCCGGGCACCACGAAGGCCCAGGTCCGCAAGTGCCTTGAGGATTGGAACAAGGGCGACAACGGAATCCTCGACATCTCGCAGGCCTATCGCCTGAGGCCCGGCACGGGCTGGTTCGTGCCGCCGTGCGTCCTCCACGCGCCGGGGTCGCTGTGCACGTACGAGCCGCAGTGGGGTTCCGACGTGTTCGGCATGTACCAGAGCCTGGTCGAGGGCCGCGAGGTGCCGTGGTCGCTGCTGGTAAAGGACATGCCGCCCGACAAGCACCACGACCTCGACTTCATCGTTGACCAACTGGACTGGGAGCAGAACGTCGATCCGAACTTCAAGGCCAACCATTACCTGGAACCGATGGCGGTGGCCGACACCGCCGCCGAAGGCTGGCTGGACCAGTGGATCTGCTACGGGCGCATGGACGGATGGCAATGCGTTACGGCGAAGGAACTGACCCTTCAGCCGGGCGTGAAGGTCAAGGTCCGCGACAACGGCGCGTTCGGCGGCCTCGTCGTCCAGGGCGAGGGCCGCATCAACGGCCTCAGCCTTAATTGCCCGAAACTCATCGGGTTCCACGACCTGACGGAGGATGAGGTGTTCGTGACCGAGTCGGCCGCAAGGGCCGGCGTGACGTACGAGAACACCTCGGCCAAGGCGCCGCTCGTCACCCTCCGCTACTTCGGTCCCGAAGTGAACCCGGATGCCCCGGACGTCGGCGACGCCGCCAAACCCGGCAAGGGCAAGCGCCGCAAGTAGTGCCAAGTTTAGCCGCGGCGTGTGCCACGGCCGGCTTGCCCGGCCGTGCGAAAAGGGTACGGCACACCCACGGCCGGGCAAGCCGGCCGTGGCACAGTGTGCAATTGGTTTCTCGAAAGGATGCATCATGGCAAACCATCCCAACAACTTCCCGAAACTGCACAATGCGGCATGGCCGGGCGTGGTCGGCAAGGGGTCGCCCGGCGCGGAGCCGATCATCCCGCTCGACAAGATGCTGGACCTGACGGCCGCCGCCGAGGTTGACGGCGTCAAGTTCGACGGCGTGGACCTTTTCCTCTTCGCGCCGCACGTTGACATCGACGCCTCCGACGACGACCTGAAGAAACTGGCCGACAAGGTCCGGGCGAAGGGCCTGGCGATCGGGTCGGTGGTGGCGCCGGTGTGGCCGCCGACCGGCGGCGGGTCGGCCGCGGGAGACGCCGCTGAGCGCAAGAAGTTCCTCGCCCAGGTCAAGAAGGGCTGCCGCATCGCCAGGAAACTCCGCGAACTCGGCGCCCGCCCGTACGGCATCGTCCGGATCGACTCGGCCACCGGCCCCGCCGATTGGGCGACGGACCCCGCCGGCAACACCAAGCGCATCGCCGAGACGTTCCGCGAGTCGTGCACCATCGCCGACGACCACGGCGAACGCCTGGCCGCAGAGGGCGAAATATGCTGGGGCGGCATGCACTCGTGGCGCGAAATGGTCAAACTTCTGGAAATGGTCGGCTGCCCCAAGACCCTCGGCTTCCAGGCCGACATGGCACACACCATGCTCTATCTTCTCGGCTACAATGCCGCGCCCGAGGACGCCATCCTCCCCAAGGGGGCGGACC
>CAYGWP010000383.1:0-2277 GCA_964353455.1 uncultured Anaerolineales bacterium | reverse complement strand
CATGACGGGCGCTTGGTCGGCCGTAACGGTTGCCTTGCCGATGACGGCCGCCTGGGCCGCGGATGCAAAGAGGATGCCCACACACAGCACACACACCGCTGAGAAGTGTCGCATGACTGCCCCCTTCATGCTGCGGCCGCCAGCGCGGTCACCGTCGGGCGCGGCCCATACCCCGACGGTGAAGTCTTCACCCAAATACCTTACGGACGTGCCGCCTGTTTCTTTCAACCATCGGCGGTTCAAGAGTACCCGGCTGCGGGAGCAAAGCAAGGGTTTCGCGCAAGTGCGCTACTCTCGGAATGGGTGGCATGGTCACCCGATGTTGGGTGACCATGCTTCGCGCGATAAGCATGGTCACGCAAAGGCGCGTGACCATGCCACCCATGGGCGCTACGTGTGCGACCGGGCCGCCGCAAGGGCGCCGGCCTTACGGCCGCCGCCGGCGGATTTCTTCAGGCGCGTCTCAAGGCGCTCGCGGCACTGGTGCATGAATGCCTCGATGCGGACCATCTCGGTCGATTGGGCAAGGCCGTCGTACGCCACCTTCAGGGCAGGCATGTCCCAATCCTTCTGGAACTTGGCCAGCAAGGCGTTGACGATTGTTCCCGGCATGCAGTTAAAGGGGTGCAGGTTGACCACGCCGTCGCAGCCCGCCTCGGCGTACTCGACGCAGCGGCCCATCGAAAGGATCGGCTCGCCGCGGACCGCCGGGTCAAGGTACCGCTGCCCGAGGGCGACGACGTGGTCCGACGGCGGCTCGTCGAAGAACTGCCTTACCGCGCCGCGGAACTCGTTGAGTATCCGGTTCTTCTCGCGGCGCTGGATGAAGTCGGTGATCTTCTCAATCACAAAGCGAGAAGCAGGCTGGAGGCTGGAGACTGGAGACCGGAGGAGAGACAACAAAGAAGCGGGGCTGTGCCTCCAGCCTTGGGCCTTCAGCCTCAAGTCAATCTTGGCGTCGGTAATGCGGCTCCAGGCGATGTAGTTGACCCACTCCTCGAACGGCGGCAGGATGGCCTCGCCGCCGAGGGCCTCGATCTTACGGACCATGAAGTGGTTCGTGAACGCGTTGCACCGGACGAAGACCTCGCCCACCAGGCCGATCCTCGGCCGCACCCGCGACCGGTCGGTCCTGACGGCCCCGAGTTCCCGCCGCGCCTCGCGCGCAAGGGCCACCAGGTCGCCGCGGCCCTCGATCACCTGCTCCGAGCGCCGCAGGTACTTCTCATAGACCTGGTCGCTCTCGCCCTTGCTCGTCTCGTACGGGCGCGTCTCGCGGAGGATCTTCTGCATCGTATCGACGAATACTATTCCCGCCCACGCCAGTTTCCGGAAGTCCGTCCCGAGTTCCTTCACATCGCCCTGGTATTCCTTGTCCTGGTCCAGGAGGACCATTGGAACGTCTTCCAGGCCGAGGTCGTCCAGCACCATCCGCTGGAACTTGTTGTACTGGCCGAAGCGGCACGGGCCGAACGCCGTCGGCATGAAGAACGCCGACTTACGGGGGTCAAAGTCCGGCGAATGTATCTGCCGCAGCATGTCGCCGGTGGTGATGATGCACGGGTAACATTCCTTGCCGGTGGTGTACTTGCGGCCCCAGGCGATGGTGTCGTCATCGCTGATGGGCATCTGGCGTGCCTCGACGCCGCCCGCACGCATTGCCGCAGCCATCGCGTACCCGTGGTCGTCCATATAAGGGATATATATGGTGCGTTTGCCGAAGGTCTTGCGGCTGTAATCCCACTTGGCAATGCGGAGGCGCTTCTTGAAGCGGATGTCGCGGCTGCGGACGGCCTTCAGGCTGTCCAGGAACGCCTCGCACCGCGTAATCGCGCCCACGTCGGCCGAGTGCTCATCCACCTCAAGCACCAGGCACGGCTTGCCCTTCAGTTCGGCCCCCATGTACTTCATGATGAAGGAATCCGGCCCGCAACCGAAGTTCGTGATATAGACCGGGTACAGCCGCCGGTCGCGGGCGATGATGCGCGCCCCCGCCAGGATCTTCTGCCCGTACTTCCAGTACATATGCGGATAGTCGGCCGAGATGTCTTCCTCGTCCAGCGGCAGCATGTCCATCGGGATGGCCAGGCACCCCAGGTCCCGCAGTTTCTCGGGGATGTTCATGTTCAGCCCAGGGTCGCAGCCGTTGTACGGGCGGCTGATGATGACCAGGGCCGTGTCGTCGGGGCCGAGCGAAGAGAGGATCTCGCGGCCGCGCCGCTGGAGGCTGGCTTGGAACCGCTCCTGCGCGGCCATCGCTTCGGTCACCGCGCGGCG
>CAYGWP010000382.1:0-6811 GCA_964353455.1 uncultured Anaerolineales bacterium | reverse complement strand
CCTGGACCCTTTTCTTTTTCGCCCTGAAGCGCCACCCACTGCCGCAGGGCGTCGCGTCGGACGGCGGCGTCGAGCGTGCTCTCGACGACCGCGCGCAGCGCATCAGCCGTCCGGTTCCGCAGCGTGTCCGCCGCGGCCTGCCCCGATGCCTCGATCAATTTCAGCAGCGCAGCCGCGCGGCACTGGAGGACAAAAAGAAAAGGGTCCAGGACCCCTAAACTTAAGGGTCCTGGACCCTTTTCTTTTTCCATGCGCGAGAGCAGGTCGTCGCAGGCGTCGGCCGCGTCGGAGAACTTGCCTTGCTTCACGAGAAGCGAGACATAGGCCGCTGATTGCTCGATGGGCAGCGGGCCGCCCGCGAGTGCCCGGCGATAGGCGTCGATGGCCTCGGGCCGTCCGGTCGCGGCCAGCAGGTCGGCCCACTGAATGAGTTCGTCTCGTGCCAGCAGGCTGCCGCCGGCCAGGCGGTCGAGATCGGCCAGGAGCGCCAGCCGGTCAAACGTCGGGGCGACCTCCAGGACGGTCTCGCGGCGCAGGATCGCCGCCGCCCTGGCCGCGCGCTCCGAGGTCTCCGATGCCCGCCCAGGCGTGGCCGCGGCGGCTTTCTCGGCCAGCGCGGCCTCGGCGCGCGCAACCACGTAATCGGTCCGGGCTTGCCAAATAGGCACGTCCTTCAAGGCCGTGTTCTGCGCAGGGCCGGCCGCTTCCGCGATCGCTTTGCGCGGGTCTCTGGCCAGGGATATCTCGAGGATCTCTAGTTCGGCCGCGCGCCGGACCTGCATCAGCGACGGCTCCTTGGGGTTGGTGGCAATGCCGAGCAGGGGCTTGAGGGCATCTGCGGCTTCGTCGAGGCGGCCGGCAGCGCGCTGAGCGCGGGCTTCTCCGATGTAGCCCATGAGGCCGAGGGCGAGGTCGCGGTATTCCACGCGCATCGCATCGAAGACCATGATGGCCCGGCCGATGTACTCGGCGCGGTCGGCATGATCCTTCGGCATCGCCAGGGCGGCCAGTCGATAGACGTCTCCGCGCGCGAGGGCGGCCTGGGCTTCGCGGGTTCGGAGGCGTTGCCTCTCGGCGGCCTGCTGGCGGTTGGCTTGCCTGCGAGGCTCCTTCGAGACGGCCTCCTCGAGGCTCGCGCGGGCCGCGCGGATGGCGGCCTCCACGTTGTCGATCGCGGCCAGGGCCTGCTTGAGGACCGACGTGACGAGAGTCGGCTGCGGGTCGGCGCTGATGCGGGCCTTCTCGATCTCGAAAAGAGAAGGGTTCAGGACCCCGGCGACATCCGTAGTGTCTTCTGGCGCTCGCCACGGCGAGCCATGTGCGGTCGCCGCGGCGACCAATACCAGAATAGCCGCGAGTTTGCAGGGGCGCCCCTCGCCGCGGCGAGTCATTTCCACCGGTCTCCGAAGCACGGGATCAGGTACGCGTAGAGGAATTCGTTGGCGACCGCCTGGTAGGGCACCATCCGTTCGTTCCTCATCGTGTAGTTGGAGTCGTTGAGGAGCCAGCGGATGCGATAGGGCCGCTCTTCGGTAAACAGTTCGCCCAGGCACCGCGCCGCGAAGGCCTGCTCCAGCGGGTTGGGGGAGGTCTCGAGCAGCCTGACCAGCGGGTCGGTCACGTTGTAAGCCTTGAGGAGCCCAAGCGCGACCGCCACTTCGCGGTTGACGTAGTAGGTCAGGTGCCAGGCCTCAAGCAGCGTGGGGATTCCCTCCTCGGTGTCGAGAACCGCAAGGGCCATGACGGCTGCGCGGCGGGCGAGGATGCCCGAGGTCTCTTTCCTCTCGGTCTTGGGGTCCAGGAACCTCTTCGCCAGCGGAAGGATGTTGCGGTCGCTGAGCATGGCCCGGGCCAGGAGGATGTAGCCGGCCAGCAGGTCGTCGGCGGGGCGGACCGTCTCGGAGCCCTTTAGGAGCCACCGCAGGTTCTCGGTGCGTGCCGCAAGGCCCAGGCCCATGGCGCATGCGCTGCGGACCTCCAATTCCTCCTGCGGGTCGGCAAGCCGCTCGGCCAGCGCCTGGCAGACCTTGTCGTAATCGGGCTGGTCGAAAGGTCCCTGCGGCCCTTCGCGCGGACGGGCGTACAGGCCCAGCGCAATCGCTGCCAGTCCGCGCAGCGGCGAAGAAAGTTCGGGAAGACTCTTCGGCTTGCCCGACGGATGCGCGCGTGCAAGACTCGCGAGGAGCGGCGGCAGGGCCGACGGTTCGCCCAGTTGGCCGAGCGAGATCATCGCGAAACCCTTGAAGAGTTCTGCGTACCCGTCGTCGCGGACGGCAAGCGACGCCACCAGCGCGTCGGCCGCGCCGCGCGCGCGAAAGTTCCTCAGGGCGATGGCCGCCGACGCCCGCAGGCTTGCCAGATACACCTGCTCCAAGCCCACGCGGATGACCAGTCCCGGAGGGCCCGCCGGCTGGTTGTTGGGCCCGATGTTGGTCCATTCCTGCTGCGTCTGATACAACATCTTGATGCGCTCGACCTCCTGGACCGGCAGGCGGGCGTCGCCCATCGACCTGGTGATCTCGCTGTCGCACCTCGCGAGTGCCTGGTAGGCCGCAATGGTCGCCGCGGCAACTCTGGTCCCGAGGAGCAGTTCCGCCAGAAGCGGGACCGCGGCCGGGTCGGCTTTCTCCCCCAGGGCAAGGATGGCCTCGGATGCCAGCCACGGACTCCTCGATTGCGCCAGGAGCGACTCCATAAACTTCACCGCGACCGCATCCTTATGGCGCCGCAGGCCCCATGCGGCGACGGAGGCGGGGCCGGGCTTCCTTCCGGAGGCCGTCTGCTGGAGGGCCGTCTCGACCTTCGGCTCGTCGGCGGCGACCAGGAAAGAAAGCCCCACGCAGCCGGCCTCCATGAGTTGGTCGGTCGGGTAGTTCTGCGTCAGTAGCATGTCGCGGGCGTCGGGGCAGTCCAGCAGCCCCAGCGCCGCCAGGGCCATCATGCGGACCTTCGCGTGGCCATCGCCCGTCGCGAGTCCGGCGATCTGGTTGAGGGCCGCACGCTCGTTCATCCGCGCCAGGGCCAGCGCCGAGGCTGCCCGCACCTCATACGCCTGCGAAGAGAGTCCCGCCACGAGGGCCTTGAGGGCACGCGCGCGGTAATCGGCCAGGACCTTGGGGTCAGTCTTCTGGACCGCGCCGCTCTGACCGAGGCTCGTCAGGTAGGGATCGCGGTTGGCTTCCCACCAATGGACCCAGGACCAGCGAGGCGGATAAATCCGTTCGAGCACGATGTTCGTGCCGTACTGGGACACCGGCGGCACCCCCGGCGGCAGCGGCGGCCCCTCGCCATGACCGAGACATGCCGACACCGCGCCCGCAAGAACCACGCCGGCTAGAGTGGCGGCCATCACGCAAAGCGAATGAAAGAGCGGCCTCACGGGACGCCTCCGGACATTTCACCGCCCCCAGGGTTATACGACCGCCCTGACGATAGTCGGCGGCTGATTCGCCGTCAACCCCCCAATCAATCTTGACTTACTATCGCATCCCCCGTTACGATACGCCACGACAAGAATGCAGTTAGCCGGTCGCCTGCCGTCAGGCCACGGCACGCCTGCCGTGCCAGGGGCGACGGCCATTTGGAGGGGCGATCCGTGCCTACCTACGATGTGGCGGTGCTCGGCGGCGGTCCGGGCGGCTACGTGGCCGCGCTGCGGGCCGCCAAGCGCGGCGCCAAGACCTGTTGCATTGAGTCCGGCCTCATCGGCGGCGTGTGCCTGAACGTCGGCTGCATCCCCACCAAGGCGATGCTCCACGCCAGCGAGATATTCCGCCACATCGAGCGGGCCGCAGAGTACGGATTCGTGGAACCTATGAAGCCCAAGGTCGATGGCCCGGCGTTCATGAAGCGGGTGACCGATGTATCCGCGGGCATCCGGCAGGGCGTCGAGCGGTTACTTAAGGCCCGCAAGGTGGATGTCATCCGCGGCCGCGGGCGCCTGACGGCACGCGATACGCTGACCGTCCAGACGGATGCCGGCCCGCAGGAGATCAAGGCCGCCGCGATCATCCTGGCGACCGGCTCGCGCCCGTCCAGGCCGAAGTTCATCCCCTTCGACTCGCCGCGCATCTGGACCACCGACGAGGCGACCACCGCCAATCACCTTCCCGAGAGCATCATCATCGTGGGCGGAGGCGTAATCGGCTGCGAGTTCGCCATCACCTACTCCGAACTCGGTATCCCGACGACCGTCGTGGAGATGCTCGATCGACTGGCGGCCAACCTGGATGAAGACATTTCGAAGGCGGCTGTGAAGGCCCTCAAAGAGCGCGGCGCGACCGTCAAGACCGGCGCGAAGATCGTCGGCATGAAGGCGACCGATTCCGGCGTGACGGCTGAACTTGAGGGGGGCGAGACGCTTGCCGCGTCGCACGCCCTGGTGGCCGTCGGCCGCGAGCCGGCGCTTGAGGATATCGGCCTTGAGACCGTCGGCGTCCAACTCGACGGCCGCATCATCAAGGTCGATGACCGCTGCCACACCTCGGTCGAGGGCATCTACGCCATCGGCGACTGCGCCGAGACCCGCCAGTACGCGCACCTGGCGAGCCGCATGGGCATTGTTGCCGCCGAGAACGCCACCGGCCACGCGGCACGCGACCCGCGGAACGTGGTCCCCGTGGGCATGTACACGCACCCCGAGGTGGCGACGGTCGGCCTTTCGGAGTCAGAGGCCGCGCGGTCCGGCAAGAAGGTCCGTGTGACCCGCTACTTCTACCAGGGCAGCGGCATGGCCCGCGCGTACGGCGACACCGAGGGCCAGGTCAAACTGATCGCCGACGAGGCCCTGGGCGAGATCCTGGGGGCGGTTGTCATCGGCCAGCACGCCACTGATGTCATCCAGGAGATCGCCTTGGCGATGAAGAATGAACTGACGGTCGAGGAGATCGCCGGGACGATTCACCCGCATCCGACCTTCGTCGAGGGCGTCCTGGAGGCCGCCGAGGCTTGGCTCGGGCTGCCAATTCACGCGGCCGGCTAGCGCTCCGTTACGCCTCAATTGAAGGGTGGCACGGCCACGCTTTGCCGTTGCGTGGCCGTGGCTGCCCCCGGGCGAGAGACCACGGCCACGCAGAACAGGTCGCCGCGGCGACCAGGCTGTGGCCGTGCCACCCGGCTACTCATCATTTCACGACTGACAAAGCCCTAGCGGCTCTGGAGCCGCGTAAGGGCCTCCGTGACGTCTCGCGCGAAGACGAAGATGGCGTCGAGGCCCGTGGCGAGGAAGACGCTCCAGACGCCGTCCTGCGGCGAGCAGAGAACAAGGCGGCGGCCCTTCTCGATCATCTGCTTGCGCAGGCACAGCAGTTTCGAGATGCCGCTTGACGTCAGGAGCCTGAGGTCCGAGAGGTCCAGGACCACGTCGCAGCACGCGTCGACCAGGCGGGTGTTCATCTCGGCCATGTCTTCCGACAGTTCCGGATCGTCTGCCAGCCGCACCACCAGTGTGTCTTCGCTCCACCGTTGAACCGCCATGCCTTCAGCCCTTCTTCCCCCTTGTCCCCGGGGCGACTTACCGGCTGCGGAGCATGGCCGCGACGGGCACTCCCGCCGCGGTCCGCGCGCCGGCCACGTCATCAAGGAATCGCCATGCGTCCAGGCCGTATCCGGCCGTCGGCCTCAGGCCCGGCACCAGCGATTGGAAGTATGCATTCAGTTGCGCCATGGCCAGTTCCCGGACGTATTTCGCAGCCATCGACGCAAGGGCCGTCGGCAGGCTCCACGTCTCGCACCGGTCGCAGACGGAGATAAGCACGGGGGCCTCCGATCCGGAGTGCACGAGCCGGTATCGGCTCATCTCGGGCGATTCCTCAAGCGTTTCGACCGTGGTCATGGGAAAAGCGCCGCAGAGGAGTCCCGCGTAGTACCGCCGGCCTCCGTGACGGTCCAGCGTGAAGTGAACCGCCTGGCCCCGGCTTCGGCTGATGCTCTCGGCCACAAGGTCGGCCGCAAGGGCGAAGAGGGCCCCGGCCTTGTTCCGGTCTCCATCGATGAGGCGGTTGAGGCGTGCGGCCGAGGCGATGTTCACAGTCAGGCCGCCGATGCGCCCGCCGATGACCGCCAGCCCTTTCTGGAGGTGCGCGGCCGCCGAGTCGATCTCGGCCGTGTCGGAAGCCAGCGGCAGGCAAAGCGCCTCGGGCTGGTCCCAGGGGCGCAACGTGTCACCGGCGTCCGCTTCGGCCGACGGAACTGCCAGGGTTCGCAGGAGTTCGTCGAAAGAGTGCGGCCTTATGCCCTCGGCGGCAAGGAATCCGAGCACGGCTCGCTCGAGCGTCGCCAGATTGCCGCCCGCGTACGCCACCTTGGAGTCGCAGACGACCAGGCGGTCGCCCGCTCCCGACGGCCGCTTGTGAATGTGAGATTGAAGGGATTCCCATAGGTCCGGGTCGGGGAGGGTGTCGGCCGTCCCGCCGGCGGCGGGCCGTGCCAGGGCGGAGAATTCCAGGGTGGCCGCAGCGACAACGAGCGGTCCCAGGTGCGGCCCATAACCTGCCTCATCAATGCCGACCAGAAACGCCATGCAGCCCCCATGCCCCCCGCCATCCATACTCGGCCAAGCCAAGTAGGGTGCGTGCTTGCACGCACCACCCATGTATTGTTCCCATGCCTCCCGCCGGCAAGCGGATTCTAAACCAGTCTCGGCGGTTCCACAAGCAATCTCGGCCAGCAATGTCGTGACCCAGTAGTAATGTCCGGTCCAAACCCAGTAGAAATGTCCGCTTCCTGGGGGTGAAAGGAAGCGGATGAGCGAGGACCGGATCGAGATGAGCCAACGAGAGCGGGACCGGCTGAAGGTGATGACGCCGGTGAT
>CAYGWP010000381.1:0-1915 GCA_964353455.1 uncultured Anaerolineales bacterium | reverse complement strand
TTTGGCGCGTCGGCGACTTAGCGAAGGAGGGGCGAAGCAGGGCGACCTCGCCGCTTTCGATTGCACGTGTACAGGATGCGGATGCACAGGCACGAGCCAAAGCGGCGAGGGCGTCCCTGCCCCGTTGGGGCCTGCGGGACTTGTCGCCGCACTCCATAGGCTGTCGCGTTCTCGCGGCGCCCGTCACAGATGAAGCCCCTCACGAATGGGGGCTCAAGACCTTTTCGCGCACCGGGTGTATCGGGTACAATTCGTGCAGTTGAGGCTGACCCATGCACATCACGGAGTTGCGATCATGGCGATTCGCTCCGCCGCAGTGGCGATAGTGTTTCTCAGTCTTGCGGGCATCTGCGCCGCGGACGATGCTGGACAATCGCCCCAGGCGCCGTTGAGGCCTGCTCGCTTAAGCGAGCAGGGGGATAACCAACCCGCGCCTCTTAGCACTGAGCAGATCGCTTCCACACCAGTTCCTCGTAACGCTAACAAAACCGCTGCCTCCACCTCCTCCAAACCCGCCGCCTCCAAGCCCGCCAAGGTCGCCGCGTGCGTCTTTGACTTCAACTGCCCCGCCGACGCCGAGTACGGCAAGAAGCTCGCCGACGCAATTCGCATGAGGTTGGCGCGGCACGAGGAGTTCGACGTGATGGACCGGCTGACCACGGCCGAGTTCGCCCCTGCCTTGCCGGCCGGCGCCGACAGCAACAAAGTCGTCGCGATGATGACCAAGCGCCTGGCCGTGGAGGTCGCCGTGTACGGCACTGTCGTCAAGGACGGCGACCGCGTCCGGCTGGAACTGTCCTGTGTGGACCTCCGGCCCGGAGCTAAGCACAAGACCTGGCGAAAGGACCTGTCCGACAACACCCAGCGGCCCGAGGCGGTCATAAGCAAAGACGCCGTCGAGGCCGTCACCGCCGAAGCCGAGTGGGTCCCGCCGCAGTACGGCGACGAGCCGGAGCCGACGACGGCGGAACTGGGCGAGCCGGTGAACGTCAACGGCGCCTTCGACCAGCCAGGCCACGCCGGCTGGCAGGAGCCCGACAACGCCGCGAGCTTCCTCGATCCCGGCCCGGCCGGTCGCGGCACGATCCTCCGCATCCGCACGGACCTTGCCCGCGCGCCGTACATCGACTACATCCGCGCCATCCGCATGGGCAGGGCCAGCCCCGCCAATCCGCCGAAGATCGCAACCGAGACCGGCTACAGTTGCCTGGGCGGCATGGAGGGCGTGCACTTCAAGAGCGACTGGATCAAGGCCACGCCCGGTCAGCGGTACTGGCTTCTGGCCGACTTCGACCGCCCGGACGGCAAGGTATTCGTAAAGGGCTCAAAGGCCACCGAGTACGCCCTCGACGGCCTGCCCGAGAGCGTCCTGGCCGCCATGAACATGACGCCCGAGCAGTTCGCCGCGCTTGGCGAGGCCCAGCAGAAAAAGCTCGTCGCCGAGGCCGCGAAGAAAGACCCCAAGGCCTTTCTGCGCGAATGCTACCGCTGGTACCTCAACTGTCGCGGCCAGGATGGCAAGTGGAACCACCTCGCCGCGCCCTTCCCCCCGCGCGGCGGCCTGCCCGCGGATGTCCAATGGCTCCAGATTCAGGTCTACACCTACTGGCCGGCCGGGACGTACAGGTACGACAACGTGCTGCTGTACAAGGATCCCCGCCAGAAAGCCCCTCTGCCCGAGGAAAAGCCGCCAGCGCCGAAAGGCCCGGATAAATGACCCGCACGAGCGCCGCGACCGCTATGTTTGCAGCCCTTCTATGCATGATCCCGGCCGCCGCGCCGGGCGCGGGCGACGCCTTGCCCGCCGTTGGGGCTTCGCCGACCGCCGCCCCGGCCGCCCTGGCCGACTGCCCGGAAATCGTCTTCATCAAGCGCCACCACATCCGCCCCCCCTTCGGGCTCGGCACGATGTACG
>CAYGWP010000380.1:0-3314 GCA_964353455.1 uncultured Anaerolineales bacterium | reverse complement strand
ACCAGCCGCTTCTTTGGCGGCGGCGCGGCTGCGGGCGGCGGCGGTGCGCCCAGGTTCCAGGTGGGCGACGTCACCCAGGCCGGCGACCAGGCCCAAGTCCTGCCCCCGGGCCTCAAGGTGACCGACCTTTCGGCGGAGGTTCCAGGCTTCGGCCGGGAGCCCGTGCCGGGCGGACCTGCGAAGACCACGCCGGAGCCCCCCATAACGCCTCTGCCGGTCGTTACGCCGCCGCCGGCCGACGGGAAGCAGGCAGTGCAGGTCACCACCCTGCTCTTTGACCCGACCACCGCGTACATGAAAGCCCTCAGCGCCGCCGGCCCCGACAAGGCCTGGGCCGTGTACATGGCCGAGCGGAAGAAGTACGCCGGGTCGCCGGCCTTCTTCATCGACTGCGCCGACTTCTTCTTCCGCGCCGGGCAGACCGAACGCGGAATTCAGGTGATGTCGAACATCGCCGAACTCGGCTACCCGGTAGCGATGCGCACCATGGCCTACCGCCTCGTTGAGATCGGCATGTCGGACTTGGCGGCCAAGGCCCTTGAGGAAGCCGGCGCCATGCAACCGGACGGGGCCGAATCCGTTTTCGACCTTGCGATGCTCCTGTCACGGCAAGGGCGGTTCGACCGGGCCGCCGAACTCCTTTTCAAGGTGGCTACGGGCGAGTGGCTCGACCTTCCAGTTGACGGAACTGAGGTCACAGCCCTCCTGGAACTCAACCGACTGATTCCCAAGATGGACCCCGCAGCGGTCCAGCGTCTCGGTATGGACCGGCGCCTGGTCAGGCCGCTTGAGGCCGACCTCCGGGTGCTCATCACGTGGGACTCCGGCGAAGACGGCGTCGACCTCTCCGTCACCGAGCCGTCGGGCGAGAAGTGCTGGCAGGAGCACGCCGCCACCACCATCGGCGGACAACTGTGGCTGGACGTGCCGGTATTCGGTCCCGAGGAGTACACTCTGCGGCAGGCGATGCCGGGGACCTACAAGGTCGAACTGACACTGGCGAACAAGTTCGGGAAACCTCTCTACATGCTAGGGAAGCCGCTCTTCATACCTGTCATGGTCCAGGTCGATGTGTTCACAAACTACGGTCGGCCCAACGAGAAGCGGCAGTCTTTCGTGCGCCACCTGCTGAAGGATGATGAGACGATCACCGTGACCGAGGTCGAGTTCCGTAAGGGTTCTTGAACCGGTACTCCTGGACGAGGGCGTTGACCCGCTGTTGGCCATAATGCGACTGGCTGACGATGAGGCAGCCCCACAGGTACTCGATCCCTGCCCGGCCGCCTTCATTCATCCAAGCCGCGACTCGGGGGTCGAATCCGCTAAGGGTGCGGCGCCGGATGTTATCAATGAGTGACCGAGCCGCGGCCTCGTTGACGAAACCCGCGCCGATAAAATCGCGGATGGGATAAATTGCCACCTCCAGCGGCGGGGTCCGCACCGCGGAGCGTCCAACCATGGCCACACAGCCGGGGCGGACCTGACAGGCGAGCCGTTCGCCGCAGACGGCCTCCAGCATTTCCTGCCGCGTGGCGTTCTCCCGCTTCAGAGTGATCGGCGTCGTGGGGTACCCGCTGCGGAAATCCAGGACCAGGTTCAGACGGGGATCGCGCTCGGTAACCTGCCGGATGGCCGCCGCAGGGGACGCGTCCTGGAAATCAACGTCCATCCGCACTTGGAGCGCCGCAGCCGTCGCGGCCACATTTGCCGCAGGCACAGTCACCGGCGCCACCGCCCGACGCGGGCCGTTCGAGAGTTGCCGCGCCACGGCGACCGCCGTCCCGATTTGCCGCAGGAACTCGGCCGCGCGCCGCTGCCCTGCGTCGGTCTGCGTGATAATGAAAACACCGCCAAAATATTCGGTGCCCGCCGGTCCGCCTTCATCTCTCCACGCGGCCACACCGCAGTCGTTGCGGTTGTTTACATACCTTTCCAGACAGTCCTGGAGTTCCTGCCACCCCCCCTCCCACGGTTGCAGGCCCCTGCGAGACACGGGGAACATCCCACAGATCGGGTAAACAACCGGGGCCATGTATCCGGCTGACGCTGTTTCGGTGGTGATCAGGACGTAACCGGGGCGGGCTGTGACCCTTAGGTCCTCTGCGGCGCCGATGCAATGATCGGCAATTAGGTGCAGAACCTCGCCCGCCGGCACGTTCCGCACGTCCAGGTATTCTATGGGTAGTTCGGATTCTCTGTTAGAGGCGGCCGTCCGCGTGTCCAGCACGATGTCGAGGCCGGGAACGAGTTCGCGGATGTTCTGGAGTGCATCCTCAAGATCGGCTCTCTCAAAATTGACGCTGATCGGTTGGGCAAGCAAGCGCCGGACCTCGTCCGTGGCCCGGCGCTCGGCGGAGGTGTCGGGCGGCGGCGTTTCGGGTTCAAGGCCCATGCCTTCGCTAATCGCCGCCAGCAGGAGCGTAATCTGCCGATGCCCCTCGTAGGTCTGCCGGACAAGGAGGTCGTTTCCGGACAGGCCTATGGTTGCCGGTCCGCCCTCATCGGCCCATGCGGCAACACGGCGGTGCAACTGGCTGCACCCATTCCGCTGCACAACGTCGATGAGTTCCTGCCCCGCCGCGCCTCCATCACGGCGCCCGCCGCGGATGTAGGTCAGGAGACGGCGGACCGGATACCGCGCGGCGGCCAGCGGCTCCTGGCCAGACCAGAACTCAACGATCCGGATGCATCCCGGCAAAACCTGCCACGAGAGTTCTGGGCCGAGGACCAACACGAGCGCATCGGCCAGTGGCATGCGGCGGGCGGAGAAGTCGAGGACGCGCGGGGCGAACAGCCTCTGACTCTCGCGAATATCCTGGTCGATGACGATCTTGAGGCCGCGGACCTTCCGCTCGATCTCCTGGAGCGCCTCTACGGCAGGCGTCTTCCGAAAATCCACGGCGATTGGCTCCGCGAGCAGCCTACGGATGTCGGCGACACTTAGCGCAGCGGCGGCCGGCGCGGAGGGCTGCGACTGCTGTGGCACCGGCGGAGCGACGGGCTCCTCTGCCGGCTCGGCGCACCCGCTAAGCCAGAGCGGCGCAGAGGCAAGCCCCGCAGCAACCAGCACCAGCATCAGGCATGGGACCGGCCTCATGGCGACTCCAATCCCCTCGCACGACGGAGCCCCGACAGATGTACCTGGGTAACCTGTCGCAGGAGATTCTACCCCTCCTGCTGCCCCCATGCCAGCGTTCTTCGTAAGCGGCAGGCGCAGCGGCGCCGCCGCGCTCACACCTCATCGGGAACCACAAACGGTTTCCGATACGCGGGTTTCAGAAATTTGTTGGCGGCGTCGTTATCGACGAACCTTT
>CAYGWP010000379.1:0-15559 GCA_964353455.1 uncultured Anaerolineales bacterium | reverse complement strand
CGGCGGGTCTCCCGACCCGCCGCGCAAATCCGCAATGACGAAGCAGGCGCGCCCTTACTCGTTTAGCCGCGAGTCGAAGACGAGCGCGTGTTGTTTTTTCGGGCCGGCGGCGGGCGTGCCACGGCGGGTCTTGCCCCGCCGTGATCTCTGACTTGGCCGTACGACCGAAAAAAACACGGCCGGGCAAGGCCGGCCGTGGCACACCTTGCGTGCCGCCCGGAGCGCGAATGCTTAAGCCTCACGATTGTGGCGACGAGATGCCTCATCGCCCCGGCGCGGGACGCGGGCATCTGGCGATCGGCGAGATCGCCGCCGACTTCGCCCGGCGCGAGGGCCGTCTTGCCGCACGCGCGCATGAAGCCGGCCTCACACGGCGCGAGTTCCTCCAGGTCCTCGCCGCGGCAGCCCTTGCACCGACCTTGCCGCCGCCGAGCGAACCTTCGGTGCCGCTGCCGGCCCCGAAACCGCCGGCCCCGGGTCCGAGAAGCCGCGTCGTCGTCATCACCCACCCCGAAGTGATCATCAAGGATTACCGCGTCAACCCCCCGGTCGTCCGGCAGATGGTTGACCGCGCCGTCGTGGAACTGACCGGCGCCGCCAACGAGGCCGACGCCTGGAAGAAGATCGGCCGGGCCGACGACTTCGTCGCCGTCAAGCACAACTCCATCGGCCGGCCAACGCTCCACAGCCATACCGAGATCAACGATGCCGTGTCCGCCCAACTTGCGGCTGTCGCCGGCGTCAAGCCCGACCGCATCCTCGTTGTTGACCGCACCATCCCCGCGCCGTACAACGAACTGTCGGACACGTTCACGCTCCCGAGCCGCGGCCTGGAGACGCGCCTCCGCCGCCTCTACACCGACCAGGCGACGGCCATCGTGAACGTCTCGGTCCTGAAGTCGCATTCTGCGGAGGGGATGTCGGCGGCCCTGAAGAACCACCTCGGGAGCATCAACAACCCCGCCGCGTACCATGGCTGGGAACCCGGCCGGATGCCGCTCTCTATTCCGGAACTTAACGCGCTTGAGCCGATCCGGGCGAAGACGCGCCTGGCGATCATAGATGCCATCCGGCCTCTCTTTGCCGGGGGGCCTATCGACAATCCTGAATACCGGTGGGACTACCGCGGCCTGATTGTCTCTGCGGACCCCGTGGCCGCCGAGGCGGTGGGCCTGCGGATCCTCGAGGCAAAGCGGGCCGAGAACCAGAAACGCGAGTGGCCCATGACGGCCGCACGCCTCATGCTCGACCACGCCCAGAAACTCGGCCTGGGGGCTGCCGACGCTGATCGCATCGACCTTGTTGAAATCAAAATGGGTTAATTCAACGTTTAGCCGCGACCCGCAGGGTCGCGCGCATGTTCGCACAATGAGTACGGTCAACTTTAAGGAGTCAGCCATGAGCAGCATGTCGAGACGTAAGTTCGTGGCCCTGGGCGCGGCGGCGGGCGGGCTGGTTCTCGCGCGGAAACTCGGCGGTGCCGAGGCGGCCCCCGCCAAACGCACCGTCGTCTGCTGGGCCGAGGGAACCGCCCCGAAGAACGTCTATCCGAAGGAAATCAACGGCGCCATCGCAGAGGGACTCCAGAAGGCCCTCACCGGCTGGGACGTAGTCGTCGCCGGCCTTGCGGACCCCGAACAGGGCCTGCCCGATGCGCTCCTCGCAAAGTGCGACGTGCTCATCTGGTGGGGCCACAAGAAGCACAAGGATGTAGATGACAAACTGGTTGAGAAGATCGTGGCCCGCGTGAAGGACGGCGGCATGGGCTTCATTGCCCTCCACTCGTCGCACTTCGCCAAGCCCAATAGGGCCCTCATGGGATCCCCCTGCTCGTGGGGCGCGTACAAGCCCGACTCCACGACGTGCACCGTCAAGGTGAAAGAGGCGAGCCATCCGATCGCCGCCGGACTGCCCGCCGAGTTCACCTTCGACCACGCCGAACGTTACAGCGAACCGTACGCCGTGCCGCCGCCGAAGGCCGTCCCGCTGGAGTGCTTCCACACGGTCAAGGACGGCTCGAAGGACCCCGCTCGCATGGGTCTCTGCTGGGAAATCGGCAAGGGCAGGTTCTTCTACTTCATGGCCGGCCACGAGACCAACCCGGTCTTCATGGATGAGAACGTGAAGAAGGTCATGGCCAACGCCGTCAAGTGGGCGGCGCCGAGCAAGTAACCTTGACCTGTGCCACCTCGATTTTAGCCGCGACCCATCGGGTCGCGCGCATGTAGCAACGAGGGTGCCGACGTGACCGACGACTGGCCGCCCATACAGGCGGTCTCCGACATGGTGTACCTGGCCGGGCGGCTGCCGCCGCGGACCGTCATCATCCCCGGCGGCGACCGCGAGGACGACCTGCTCCTGGTGGAGGCCGCCCGCGACCACGGCATCGTTGACCGGTGCATCCTCGTGGGCGACGGCGACGCCGTGCGCCGCGCCGCCGCCGCCGTCGGCATCACGATCGCCGAGGGGGATGTGGTCGCCACCGCGGGCCACGAGGAGACCGCCCTCAGGACCGTCGAGTTCGTCCAGCGCGGCGAGGTCGATGTCATCCTGAAGGGCAACATCTCCACGCCCGTCCTGAACCGCGCGATGCTCAAGGTCATCGTCCGGCCCACGATGAGTCTGGTCACGATGTTCGACGCCGCGCCCATCGCCGGCGGCAGGCCCATGCTGATGACCGACCCGGGCGTCACGACCGTCTGCGACTTCGGCCGCATGGTCGGCCTCATAGAGAATGCCGTGGACGTTGCCCGCGCGATCATGGGCATCAGGCGGCCGCGCGTCGCCGTCCTCTCGGCCAACGAGAAAATCATCGACTCCCTGCCATCGACCCGCATGGGCAAGGCCCTCTCCGAGCGCACGTGGGAGGACTGCGCGGTGTACGGGCCGCTCTCGCTGGACCTTGCGGTGAGCGAAGAGTCGGTGCGCCTGAAGGAAGCGGCGCTCGAGGGCGGGGCGATGGAGGTGGCTGGCAAGGCCGACGTCCTCGTGTGCCCGGGCCTTGACTCCGCGAATATTCTATATAAGGTCATAGGTGAGATGGTGAAATACGGCGTGGCGAGTTTCGCCGGCCTGACGGTGGGCGCGGCCGTGCCGTACGTCATCCTGTCGCGGGCCGACAACGTGGAGACGAAACTCCAGTCGATCGCCATGTGCAGCCTTGCCGCCGAACGCATGGTCATGGCGAAGCGACCGGCACAACAGTAGCCGTTGGTCCACTTTTAGCCGCGACCCATCGGGTCGCGCGTTCGAGGAGTCACCTGCTATGGCCGACAGCACCGAAAAAAAGCACTGGGTTTTCAGAGTCGGCGTCGCCGACAGGGCAGGGGCACTGACGAGCATCGCCTCCGCCTTCTCGAACCGCGGCATCTCCGTCGAGACCGTCGTCGGTCACGGCACGGCCTACCCCGGGGCGCCCGGCGGCGCGGTTGTGGCCACGTTCTGGTGCTCGGAGTCCGAGAAGGATGCCATCGTCCGGGTGGTCGCGCGCCTGTCGAAGGTCACGAGCCTCGAGGAGCATCCGTACGAGTCCGAGAGCCTCCGCAAGAGCGCCCTTGTGCGCGTCGCGCGGCCCCTCGCGCCGCCCGACGTGGCCGGCCGCGAGACGTTCCTCACGTGCGAACTCGTCAAGTCCGAACGCGGCACATTTACATATTTCCTCGCAGGGTCGCCGAGCGAACTCGACCCCGTCCTCGCACGCTTCGTTGACCAGGGCATCCTCACCGACATCGTCTATTCCGTCATCGGCCCGTAGCCGCCGCACGAGGAACCCTTGACCATGACCCGTCATGGCAACTCGCGATGGTGCGCCGCTGCGGCGCTGCTCGTCCTCGGCGGCGTGCTTGAGGCGGGCGGCGACCCGCCGGTCACGGCCGTCAAGGACTTTGCCGCGCTCCCGGCCAACACGTGGACGCTCATCGCCGAGGAGGATGCCGACGGCGGCAAGGCATTCGCGCGCCTTATTGCGGCCGAGAGCATCGACCGCCTGTACCTGTGGGGCCTCGGCGGCAAGATGCCCGATGCGAGCCGGTACGTCCGCTACGAACTGGAAAGTTTCTCGCCCGCCGACGCCCGCTGGACCGAGGCGCTTCCGGAATCCATGAAGCAGGCGTGGGCCGGCGGCAAGTGGCAGCCGTTCCGCATCTACGGGCAGATGGGCACCGACGGCCCCCGGACGGTCGTCGTGGGCGGCGGCACGCCCAACATCGTCCGCTTCTTCCCCTTCGAGGGGATCAACCGGCCGAGCCCGGTCCATACCTTCAACCAGGCGTGCTGGGACTCGACGCGCAGCCGCATCGTGTACTATGACGGCGGCATGACCTTCGCCCTGGACCCGGCCGCGAACACATGGACCGACCTTGCCCCATCCGCCAATCCGATCGCCTGCGGCGCCCTGGTCTGGGCAAGCCAGTGCTACGATCCCATCAATGATGAGGTGCTGCTGTTCGGCGGGGGCGAGGCGTTCAACCTGGAAGGCGGCGCGCGGACCTGGCTCTACGACTGCCGCCGGAACGCCTGGTATCGGCCGCAGATGCCGCCCGGCGAGGAGCCGCCGCTGCGGTGCACCAGCCCAATCGTCTTCGATCCGACGCATGGAGTTATGGTGATGTTCGGCGGATACGACCAGTCCGCCGCCCTGAACGACACATGGGTGTACCGGTGCAAGGACCGCCGGTGGGAGAAGCGGTTGCCCGCCCCGTCTCCGCCGCCGATGTTCGACCCTGCCGCCGCCTCGCTGCCGGGCGGTTTCGTCCTGGTCTGCGGCGCAAATGCCCTCGTCGGCACGCGAACCCATGGCAATACCTGGGACAACAAGGAGACGTGGGTTTACGACATCGCGCACGATACGTGGAGGCCCGCCGGCGGAGACCTGAAGATCCCGGGCGCCCGCTGGCTCACCGCGACCGAGTCGCGGAGGCACGGCGTGGCGTTCATGGCGGCCATCGGTCAGCGCCGCCTGACATACGCATTCCGCTACGACCCGTCCGGGCCGGCCTCGCGCCGGACGGGCGCGCCCCCCGGCACGGTCCGCTACAAGTACTACGACCAGAAGGAATCGCTGGAGGGCGCCCCGCCGGCGGACCTGGAGGCACACCGGAGGTTTCTGGCCGGGCTGCCTGCCAACCAGTTCATCGACGCGCGGCCGCCGGGCCTGCTGATCGCCAAGACGTGGAGCAGCGCGACGATCGACACCGACCGCGGCGAGGTCATATACGCCGGCGGCGGACACTCAGGATACTCCGGCAACGACATCGCCCACTACAGCGTGGCGGCCAACCGCTGGTCGCTCGACGCCCCGCCGCGGTTCCCGCCGTACCTGGAAGGCGCCACCGGCGGCGTGTACGGATGGAGTTACGGCCGCAGGCCGTGGTCGCAGCATACGTATCTATGGTATGGATATGACCCCGTCTCAAGGAAGGTCCTCTACTGCGCCCGGCCGTGCATCCGCGACGGCACCCAGGTGCTCCTCGACGAGGACCCCGCCAAGGCGTTCCTCTACGACCGCAAGACCCACGGCAACTGGACTTACGTTTACGACCCGGCCGCACGCAAACTCTCCGGCCCGTTCTTCGGCCGGCCGTTCGAGAACCCCTGGGACCTCTCACTCGTCGGCACCAGCCAGGGCCTTTATGCTGCGGCAGGAGACTCGCTCTACCGGGCGTCGGTCAGCGGCGCTGCGGTCGAATGGAAATCGATGCCCGGCGGCCTCCCCGCACCCAAGGGCGAGGAATACCACCACGAGTGGCAGCCGATCGTCTTCGATCCAACTCGCAACCGCCTCCTCTACCTGGTGGGCACTGATGAGAAGGTCGAGGTCCGCGCCCGCCCCCTCGACGGCGCCGCGTGGGAAGACGTTCCGGCGGCCGGCCGCGCATCCATCGGGCGAGACGCCTTCGTCGTGCCCCGGCACGATGTCCTTCTGATGCTCAGCCACGAGCGGCTGTTCGTCCTGAACCTGGCGAAGCCGGAGTGGCGCGAACTCGACCTTGCCGCGCCGAAGGGGAATTACGGCCACGAGGCCGCGTTCGTCTATGATCCCGGCCACGATGTGTGCATCCTGCTCCTCCCGTCCCGTTTCAGCGGCCCGCTCCAGACGTTCCTCCTGCGCTTCGATCCCAGGACGGCGACGTACAAGACCCCGCCGCCGGCGAAGGGGTAGCGGGGTTCATTCAAGGCTGGACCCAGATATAGACTCCCACGGCCTGGACGGGCGAGGGGCCCCAGCCGGCAAGGTCGGGGCGGCCGTCGCCGCTATAGTCGGCCAGCCCCAGCCGCGTGTCGAAGTGCGGCGCATAGTCGAGTTTGATTCGCACCACGCGCTGCGGCCCGAGGCCCTGCGGCGACCCCGGCAGGATCACCGCGCCCTGCGATGAAACAATCGCGATGTCGGCGATGCCGTCGCCGTTCCAGTCGCCGGCGGTCGGACCGTCGCGCATGACCTCGGCATCATCCACGGTGAACGCGGCGTCGGCCTTCTCCTTGTAAGGCCGCGCCGCATCGCCCGTGTGATAGAAGGCGAGGACCCGGACGGCCCGTTTCTCTTTCCGCTTCTCCTCCTGGGCCGCGGCCGCCAGGAACACGAGGTCCGGGCGGCCGTCCTTGTTGAAATCGCCGGCGGCCATGAATGTCCATGTCTTTTCATCTTGGCGGACGTTCAGCCGAAGCGCGGGCGTCGTCGCCAGGCGCCCGCCCGCCTGCCGCAGGAAGACCTCGCCGCCCGAGGTCACGAGGTCCGCCCGCCCGTCGCCGTCCACGTCCGCCAGTCCGAGGTCGAAGAAGGCGGCGGCCTGTATCCGGTCGCGGGAGACCCGGAAACTCCCATCCGCCGCCTGCGCCGCCAGCGACAACTGGCCGCCGAACCGCTGGCCGAAGAGAAGGTCCGTGCGTCCGCTGCCGCTGAAATCCCCCGCGATAACCTGCGTTGCCCGCACGAGGCCGGGGAACTCGACCGTCCGCCGCTCGCGCTTCTCATCCTCGGCCGCAAGGAGCACCGCCCCGCGATCCCCCGAGACGAAGATGTCCGCCGCCTTCGCCGTGCCCGTGCGAACCAGCCGCACCTTGGAACTTGGATCCACGACCGTCTCCGGCACAGGGAGGACCAGGTCGGGGGCATCCTCGAAGCGGCCCTTGCGGTTGAAGTAAACCTTGACGGCGGGGCCGGTGTCCGTGCGGCAGAGGACGGCCACATCGGGCAGGCCGTCGCCGTCCACATCGCCGAACGCGGCGGTCACGATCCGCTCCAGCCACGCGACCACCAGGTAGTTCCGCTGCGTGAGGCCGAAGAATGGGTCGGGCTTCTCGGGCTTCATGCGGCTCCAGCCGGCGGCTTCGCCGGCGGCGATGCCCTTGGCGATGAAGTCGCCCGGTTCGCCGCCGCCATGTCCGCCGAGGACCTCATCGGGTTTCAGTGCGTCGAGTTTCCGCAGGCTCGCGAGGACGTCGGCGGCGCTAAAGTCCGCCGCACCCGAGTACCCCAGCCTGCCGCCGGGCATGATGAGGTCGCCCGTGGCCACGAACTTTCGCCCGTCCTTCTCGAAGGCCATGCCGAGGCCGCCGTAGGTGTGGCCCGGCAGCCGCAGGAATCGCACCGGCAGTCCCGCCAGCGTCATCTCCTGGTCTTTCGGAATGAGGATATCGACCGGCTGCGGCGGGTGGAACCCGTACCCGCAGACCTGCGTGTGATGGCGGAGGATGAACGCGGTTTCCGGCGTTGCTATCACCTGGCATCCCGTCAGCAGCCGCCAGAGGTACGACCCCGGGGCGTGGTCTCCGTGCTCGTGCGTCAGCACGAGGTACCGCACCTTCAGCGGGTCGAGGCCCGATGCCCGCATCTGTGCCAGGGTCTGCTCGATGGAGAGTCCGACGTTCGGATCGACGAGGATGAGCCCCTCTGGGGCCTCGATGATATACTGTCCCCCCATATCTCCATGAGTTCGGGCGCCGCTCTTCCGCCAGACGCCGGGGCCGACAGCGCCGAGTTTCTGCCCCCTGGTCCAGGGCTTGTCGCCGGGCTGGGCCGCTTTCGCGAGGTCCGTGCGCCAGAGTTCCTTTCCCGCGCGGTCGATCATCCTGGCGACGCCGTCCGCGCCTGCCACGAGGACCCGCGAGCCGTCTCGGGCCATCCGCACCAGGCTCGGTGCGCCCACGTCGATGCCGTCCGGCAGCGCCGGCGCCGGCCACAGGCCGGAGTCCAGCAGGTACACGCGGCGGTTCCAGCATCCGACGGCGATTCCGCCGTCGCCGCCGACGGCCACGCTCGAGATGGCGTCGGGGAATCGCGCGGCCGTTGCATCGCCGGTCTCCACGTCGAGCGAGTAGAGCGTGCGGGCATCGTCGTCGGCCGGCAGAAACGCCTGCCCGGCGAGGCCGCGGCAGGCCCAGTTGTGCGGAAAGGCGAGAATGCGCCGGCCATCGGGCGTGAACGCGAGGTCGCACCAGAGCGGTGTCTGGAACGTCTCCGGCCCCCAGCGGCGGATGGGTTTGCCGGTGGAGTCATAAACATGTATCGTCGGCGGCGCGGGCATGAAGTGGAGCCCGAAGTCGGCATCCTTGCTCTCGAACCTGCGGTTCCATCCCTGGTAGTCGGCCGATGCGAAGTGCCCGCCGGCCGCATCCACCGCCACCGCCAGGGCCGCCCACGCTGGCTTGTCGGACGGCGGCCCGGCGGAGGGGCCGTAGGTCCCATCCTTCCACGCGGGTGCCGGGGCCACGTCGTCCACCGCAGGCCGCGTCCAGGCGAGGGCCGGCCCGGCGAGGTCAACGACCGCTAGGGTAGGCGCCCCCGCAGCGCGGTCGGCCTGGCGTACGGCGAGTCCGACGGCCGCGCGGCCGGCCGGGCTCACCGCGAGCGCCGCGAGGCCGTAAGCGCTCGCGCCTCGGACGAACGGGACGGTCGCAGGCCTGCTGCCCGTCTTGGCGAATAATCCGAGTTTGCCCGCCGAGACCAGGACCAGGCGGTCTCCGGCGGCGGCGAATCGCGGGGCGTAATGGTTAGAGTGATCTCCATAAACGAATCGGTCGCCCGCGCCGGCGGCCTCGGCCAGGTCGGACTCGGTAATCTTGCCGGCCTCGGCGGCGGGGAGGAGTCTGACGACCGGCCGGTCGCTCGCCTTGCCCTCGGGCGTGGTGCAGAAGGCCGCGAGTGGCGCGCCGCCGTCGCCGACGGCCACCGTGCCGATCCACCTTTCGCCCGCGCTGTGCTGCCCGACGACCTTGCCGGCGGCATCCAGGAGGAACACGTGCGGGTCGCCCGGCGGGGCGATCGTGCCGAGCGCGACGAACCGCCCGTCGCCCGTCACGTCGGCGCAGGCGATGCCCTGCCAGGCGAGCGTCCCCGTGCCGCGGACGTCCCACTTCGGGACGGCGCTCTCGCGCGCGGGCCTGCCGATGTCGATGGTCTTGACCTCAGCCTCGGCGACTGCGGCCGCAATGAGAATCATCGCGGCGCACACGGCGAGCGCTTTGTGCATCGTGTGGAGAGGGGTCTGCATGTGAAGCCCCTTATGCGATCTATTCAGCACCCGCGAGCGGCAGGTGATGCCGCGATCGCTCGGCGTATTCTCTCGCGGAGATCGGCCGTGGGCAAGCGGATTGTACCGGCGCCCGTACCGCGTCACTTCCGGGTGGCACGGCCACGCTGTGCCTCTGCGTGGCCGTGGTTGCGCCCCGGCGAGGGCCACGGCCACGCAACAGCGTGGCCGTGCCACCCCCGAAGACTGACGCGGTAACGACGCCCGTGGCGTTTCGGCGGCAGGGCCGCCCGGCTGCAATTATTCAAAGCACCTGCTCATTGGATTCTCATCTTCGGACGGATACAGTGTGGGTGATCAGGGAGGTGGCGAGGCCATGATGAACCCGCGCGTGTGGCGAATTGCCCTTTATGTGCCGATTGTTCTGGTGCTGCTTGCGGCGCTGGCCTTCCAGGCGGGGGCCCTGTACTATCGGTACATGGACCTTCCTGGGCCGCTGCCGCCGAACGTCGGCAACCGCCCCGGCGCGGTGTCGCTGCTTCCGCCGAAGGCGGCGGGGGCGATGATCCGCTTCGGCGTCATCGGCGATTCTCGCGGCGCGGGGGTTTTCGAGATGCTCATGGACGACCTGAAGCGGGAACACCCAGATTTCATCGTGCTGCCGGGCGACATGAGTTACTCCGCATCCGAGAACTCGCACATGCTGTTTCAGGTCGAGATGGAGAGCGAGATCAAGCCGAAGTGCCCCGTGTTCTACATCCCCGGCAACCATGATGTGGGCCCGAATTACCCGCTTCCCTTGTGGGAATCACAGTACGGCCCCTCGCAGTTCTTCTTCAAGTACGGCGACAACCTTTTCATCTTCGCTTACATCGTTACGCAGGGCGAGAACGCGGACCAGGAGCAGAAGGGCTTCGACTTCCTGGCCGCGACGCTCGCGGAACAGGCCCCCGGGGCCAGGCGGATTTTCGTCTTCAACCACGTGCCGACGCCGGGTATGGGGAAGTTCCCCGACATGGGCCTGACGCACGGGCAGGAGGTGCTCGGCCTTCTGCGGAAGTATCATGTCGATTACTTCATCGCCAGCCACTACCACGGTCTGGCCGAGTGCGAACTGAACGGCACGCGCCACATCATCACGGGCGGCGGCGGGGCGCGCCTGGATGATGCGGCGCGCAACTTCTACCACGCCCTCTTGTTCGAGGTCCAGCCCGACGGGGTCAACATGAAGATCATTCGGCTGGACCAGACGGACTTCCTGGCGGAAGACGCCTTCGAACGGCTCTGCCGTCTGAATCTCTGGCCCGTCATGGCCTTTCTGCCGCCGCTGACAGTCCTGGTCGATGCCGGCATCGTGCTGCTGCTGGTCCTTGCGGTGCGCAAGTGCGTCGCCGGCTGAGCGGCGGGCCTGGGGGTGCGGAATGAGGCGGCGGGATGCAGGCGGACGTTCGCTCTTCCCGCAAGGAGTGAGTTCCTGACGGCGGACCGCCAATGAAGCGCGGCCCGCCCGACGCACTGGCGGGCCGCGCCTACTCCGTGGCTGACTGCTGACGCTACCTTACCTTGCGTTCGTTCTGGTCCTCGCCGGGTCCCTTGCCTCTGCGTGAATCGCTATCGCCGATGCCGGGTCTCGGGCCGCCGGACTCGACCTTTGGCGTTTCGGGTCGCGGCGGAGGGGTGCGGTCCCTGTCGCGGAAGAAGCCGGAGTTGTCGGAGACCGGCGGTCGGGGGATCCGGATCCGCTCCTCCGACGGGGGCTGAACCGGCTGCGGCGGCTGGATGCGTTGCGGCGGCGGGGTCTGAATCCGCGGCGTCCCGGACGGCGGAGGCGCCGGAATCCGCGGCCGCTCGACCTCCACGGGCTTCGGCTGCGGCCGGACGGTCGGCTCCTTCGTCGGCCGCTCGAAAGGCTTCGGCGTCTCGGGCCGGATCACGGTAGCGGGCGGGGCAGGGGGCGCGATTGTCCTCGGCTCGACCGGACGCACGAACTCCTTGCCCTCCGGCTGCTTCGTGGGACCTTTCGGGAACTCAACGCGCGGTTGAGGCGTTCCGCCGGGCTTCGCCTCGGCATAGCCGGGCTTCGCCCCGGCGGAGCCGGGCTGGAGGGCCGGGCGCGGCTGCTTCTCGCGGCCGTTCTTGTCCGGGGTCTCCGTCACCTTCACCGGCCGCTCGGGGACCTGCGGCGGCTGAACGTGCGTTGCGGCGGGCGGGGTCGGGATGGTCGGCGGCGCGCCTGGGGCCGGCTGGCCCGGACGCCGTGCCGATTCCCACTGGAGCCGCTGGTCGCTGAACTGCTGGACCTGCCGTCCCTGGTTCTCGATTGTGCGGCGCTGGCCGTCGCTCAGGCGCTCGAACCGCGTCGCTGGGGGCTGGCCTGCGGCGACCTCGGTCAGCGGTCTCGCGATGAGGTTCCCCGGCCGCGCCCCGTCCGGATGCTCGCGCAGGTCGTCCTGCACCTCTCTGAAGGTGTGCGGCGGGCGGGCCGTGGGGTCGGTCCGGCCACGGTCGAAGGCGGTGCGGGTGTGCGCGTCCCACTGCGGATCGGTCCGGCGATGCCGCCACACTTCATGCGTGTAGATTGGATCATACCATCCGCGATGCTCGCGGAACGCAAACCACGGGTAGATCCCGGCGCGGCTGTAACGCGGATCATAGTAGTCGCCGAAGTAATACTGGTGGCACGACGGCCGCGACCACAGATTTATGAGCAGGCCGCCCAGGTCTATCACCACCGTCGGCGTGTAGTGCAGCCGCCCGAACCCGTGATGGCCGAAGTACACCGGGGCGAACAGCAGGCCGCGACGCTCGATAACGTAGTCCCAGTATCCGTCGATGAACACGCAGCCGCGAGGAGTGATGACGTAGTGCGCCGGCACCCACACCCAGCCGGCCCGGCCGGGCATCCAGAACCCCGGACGCAGCGAGTACCGCGGCGACTGCCAGATGTAGCAGCCCGGCACCCACACGTAATCGTCCGAGGGGGGCATCCCGACCGGCTCGACATCGACCGGCGGCGGGGCCGGCGGCAGGTACGTGATCTGCTGTGGGCTGCCCGCAAGCCAGAAACCCGGCGACCACTGGTATCCGTTCTGCACGGGGAACCAGTAGCCCGGCACCCAACTACAGTTTGGCGGCGGGACGCGCCAGATGCCGCTGACCCAGAGGAAATCGCTGCGTTCATCGTCCCAGGCCCAGTATCCGGGTATCCAGACCGAGCCGGCGGGCATCTGGGCGGGCGGGAGTTCCTCGACCGGCGCCGGCGGCGCGACCGAGACGATCACGCCGGGCTGCGAGCCATAGACCACCGGCGCGGCAAACGCCTCGTGCACCGGGCCGCGGGTCAGGACCTCGGGCGCCGCCTCGGGCGCTACGTACGTCGAGAGCGGCGCGTAGGGCGCCGGCCCGGGCGGTTCCTCGGCCGCCGTCGGCGCGTACGCCGTCGGCGCGGACGCTGGAGCACGCACGGGTGCGGACACCGCGGCCTGCGGCGGCGGATAGTACACGCCGACCTCGCGCCGCTCATTGCGGCAGCCCAGGAAGGTCAGGAGGCCCACGGCCGTCACGGCGATTGCTGCATGGTAGAGACGCATGTCGGTTCTCCTTACTGTCGAATGGTCCGGATGAGCGGCTTTGCGCTCGCTCTGCAACTTTTGACGCACGAAGGGGCGAAAAGATTCAGTACAATCGCAGAGATAATTTCCACTTGTTAATTATCACCTTCCCGCAACGGTTCGGCAAGGGGCCGGCCCCGAGAGGCGCGAGTTCCCCCGCCGCCCCATTATAGCCTCCGTGCGGCCGCTGCGACAGATGCCGGCAACCATGAAATCCTTGACAAGCCCGGCGCACGCGATACCTTGTTCACAGCACCGCTGCGTGTCATCCTCGAAGAAAGGGCTTGCCGCACATGGCGCTGATACGCGTGAGGTGTCCGGCGTGCCGGACGGCGCTTCTGGTCGATGAGGCGAACGTCGGCCGGCAGGCCAGGTGCCGCAAGTGCCAGGCGCTGTTCGGCGTGGAGCGCGGCCCGGAACCCGCAGCGCCCGGCGCGACCCCGCCGCCGGTCGTGCAGCCCGTCTCGCCGCCGCCTGCCGCGCAGCCTCCGCGACCGAAAGCCGCTGCGGCGAAGGCGCCGGAGCGGCCCGCGCAGCCGGCCGCGGCTGCCGCGCCGGGGCCGGACGAAACTCCTCTTGAGGTCCACGAACCGTATCCGTGGGAGACCCCGCCCGAAGTCATCGGCAAGGTGGCGGCCTACGAGGCCCGCAGCGCCGGCACCAGTTTTATGTGCAAGGTCAACGAATTCACGAACGGCCTGCTGAAGCGCGACACGCTGCGCGAGGACCTCTATCCGGGACAGATGTGCATATATCCAGACATCGTGGGCGTGCGGACTCGGCGCGAGGAACCGGGGTGCCTCGTGAAGTTGGCCGAGAAGTTGCCCGAACCGGCGAAGAGTTTCCTCCGCCGGCTGGCCGGCGCGATCGCGGTGGCCGGATGCCTCATGAGCATCCTCGCCATGCTGATCGGCCTGGTGCTCTCGCCGTTTGTGTTCCTGTTTACGCTCATTGCATGGCCCATCAGGGCGGTCCTGGAGTACCTTGAGAAGAGGAGGCTGGACTACGTCGCCGAGCGGATCCGCGAGGACCCGAAGAGTTCGTATGCAATCAGGAAACTCTATAAGTACTCCGACCTGGTTCCGCGGTACTGGCGGCCGGGCGAGATCGTCCAGATCATCCGCCTCGACTGCCGCCGCAGGCTGCGGCGCCATTCGCTCATCCTCTTCGTCCAGGACGACCCGTTCCCGAAGAGCGTGGGGATCATGGGCTGGGGCGCATTCCTGCTCCTGGGCCGGCTCCTGAAGGCGAGGCGCCGGATTTACGTCTGCCGCATGGATAAGCCCGCCGATGCCGACATAGCGGCCGATGCCGCGGGCATCGTCCTCGGCACGAGGCCCGTCCGGGCCAAGTTCACCTTCAACCACCTCGCGCTGGTGTAGGTCGGTTTTTCACGTAATGCGTTACTCACGGGGGTGGCACGTTTAGCCGCGACTCGGAGAGGAGCGCGCGTGCCGTGCGAACACGCGCTCCTCTCCGAGTCGCGGCTAAACTTTCGGCCGCCTGCCGAGGCTGCACCCGTAAGTGACGCATCACTTTTTCGCGGCAAATCGCCTTGACCACCGCGGCACGTTTCCATAGAATCGGTGGACTCTTGACCTGTGACTGGCGGCCGCTGTGCGTGCGGCGCGAAGGGAGGACGGTTCGGCATGTTCACGGAGATTCGTATTCACGGTCGCGGCGGCCAGGGCAGCGTGACGGCCGCCGAGGTCCTGGCGAAGGCCGCTTTCAAGGACGGCCTGGTGAGCCAGGCGTTTCCGGCCTTCGGGTCGGAGCGGATGGGTGCCCCGGTGCGGGCGTTCTGCCGCCTCTCGGACAAGCCCATCCGCGCCCGCTCCGAGATCCACACCCCCGACTACTGCATCGTCCAGGACCCGACGCTCCTTGAGACGGTCAACGTCTTCGAGGGCCTGAAGGCCGGCGGCACGGTCATCCTCAATTCCGAGAAGCCCGAGACTGTGAAGGTCCCGGCCGGCGCGACCCTGAAAGGCGTCCCCGGCAACCGCATTGCGATGGAGGTCATCGGCCGGCCGATCCCGAACATGGTGATGATCGGCGCATTCGCCGGGTCCACGGGCCTGGTGACCCTGAAGAGCCTCCAGGAGGCCGTCAAGGAGCGTTTCGGCGGCAAGGTGGGCGACCTCAACGCCGCCGCCGTCGAGAAGGCATACAACGCCGCAAAGGAGCACGAATGAGCAAGTTAAGTATGGACAAACTTTCCATCGGATGCGTGGCGCCCCCCGCCGGGTCGATGATCAACAAGACCGGCGCCTGGCGGACGATGATGCCCGTCTTCAAGCACGCCGCCTGCATCGGCTGCCGCGCGTGCGAAATCGTCTGCCCCGAAGGCTGCGTCTTCGAAAACACCGGGAAGAAACACCTCGTCGAGAAAACCAAACGCGAGATCGCCGACCGCGACTTCGACCCCGACTACTGCAAGGGCTGCGGCATGTGCGCCAACGAGTGCCCGGTTGACGA
>CAYGWP010000378.1:0-35858 GCA_964353455.1 uncultured Anaerolineales bacterium | reverse complement strand
GTACGTCTGCATGGTGCTCGACTCGCTACAGTTGGGCGAGATCGCGGCCATCCATCACGGCACCTACCGCGAGGGCCGATGGTGGTGGCACTCGCGCGGGTACACCCCCGCAGGCGTCGAGTGCCTGAACGGCATGCGCGGCATAGATTATCTTATCAGCCGGCCCGACGTTGATCCCGAGCGGATCGCCGTCACGGGCATCAGCGGCGGGGGCGCGGCCACGTTCTGGATCTCCGCCGCCGATGAGCGAGTGAAGGTGGCCGTGCCGGTCAGCGGCATGGCCGACCTCCTCTCTTACGTCCAGAACCGCACCATCAACGGGCACTGCGACTGCATGTTCCTCTATAACGCCTTCGAGTGGCCCTGGACACGCATCGCGGCGATGATCACGCCGCGGCCGATGATGTTCACGAACAGCGACAAGGACGCCATCTTCCCGATGGATGCCAACGAGCGGGTCATCAACTCGCTTGAGCGGTACTACAGCCTGTACGGGGCGAGCGACCTCGTGGATGCCTTTGTCAGCATCGGCGGCCACGCGTACCGAGAGGACATCCGCCGCGCGGCCTACCGATTCATCAACACATATCTGAAGAACGATCCGCGGCCGGTCACCGACAGCGAAACGGATCTCGTCACAGGGTCGGGCGACAAGAAGCAGTATCCCATCGAGCCGGAGAGGCTCCGCGTATTCCCCAAGGATTCCGACATTCCGGCCGACCAACTCAACACGAAGATCGACGAGCACTTCGTCCCGATGGCCGCGGCCCAGGCGCCGCAGAAGGGGGACTTTGAGCAATGGAAGCGGGCGCTCCAGGTCGAACTCCGCCGCGTCTCGTTCCACTACTTCCCCGGGAGAATTCCGGCGGCGAAGTTGCTCAATCAAGTGGACGCCGACACCGCCCGCCTGGAAACGGAGCCAGGCATAGAGGTCCGGGTGCGCCGCCTGTCATCCCCCGATGATGCCCAGGACGCCAAAGGCGTCCTCCTGGTGGTCCAGGGCGCCGATTCCGCGGACGCGCTCCCCGATTGGGCCACCGCCGTCCGCGAGGCCGGCGACCACGTGTACCTCCTGGCCCCGCGCGGCGTGGGCGAGACCCGCTGGACACGCAAGAACCCGCCGAACTACGTCGAGCGGTCCCACGCCCTGCTCGGCCGGACCGTCGATACCGGCCGCGCATGGGACGTGGCCGCAGCCGCACGATACCTGCGGGCCAAGTACCAGGACAAGGCGCCCGTCCATGTGCTTGGCCGTGGCGCCGCCGGCGTGGTTGCCGCCTACGCGGCCCTCTGGGAATCGGACGTGGCCGCCGTCACGCTCCAGAGTCCGCCGCCGGGTCACATGAGTCCGGATGCGCCGCAGTTCCTGAATGTGCTGAGGGTCTGCGACATTCCGGAGATTTTGGGTATGCTGGCCCCGCGCCCGCTCGCGGTTCTCGGCGGCGACGAGAAGGCGCTGGAGAAGGTCGCCCGGACGTACTCCGCCGCCGGCGCCGCAGAGAAGTTCGTCCGCAAGCCGAACTAGCGGCGGCCCGCTGAAGAGTCTTCCTGAGGAGGAACCGGAGATGGCCGAGCGGAAACTGGGCGTGCTGGTTCACGGAGCGGGCTGGGTCTCCACGCAGCACATCCAGGCATTCCAGCGCAATCCGCACACGCAGGTGGTGGCGATATCGAGCCGCAAACTCGAAAGTTGCCGCAAGCGCGCCGAGGAGGCCGCCCTGAAGGGCGCGGCCTTCTACGACAATTATGACAAGGCCCTGCGTCACACGGGGGTGGACATCGTTTCGGTTTGCACGCCCCAGCATCTGCACGCGGAGAACGTCCTTGCCGCCGCCGAGGCCGGCAAGCACATCGTCATCGAGAAACCGGTCGCCAACAGCCTGGACGAGTTGCGGCAGATGCGCGATGCGGTCCGCAAGGCCGGCGTGAAGACGGTCGTCAGTTTCGTCCTGCGGTGGAACCCCCTGTTCGAGAGGGTCAAGACCCTGATCGCCGACGGGGCGCTGGGCAAGGTTTACTACGTCGAGGCGGACTACGAACACGACATCGGGAGTTGGTGGACGGGCTTCGACGATGCGCGGCAGAAATCGACGGGCGTAAGCGCGATGCTTGTGGCCGGCTGTCACGCAGTGGATGCCGCCCGATGGTTTGCCGCGCCCGGCCGGTTCGAGGCCGCCGACGTTACCGAGGTCTTCGCGTACCGCGGCGGCTGGCGGAAGGGCGCCGACGTCGAGTTCAACTACCTGGCGAACAAGTTCCAGCCGCTCGACCGGCCGGTCGAATACGACGGCCTCGAAGTGGCGCTGATGAAGTTCACGAGCGGCTGCGTCGGCAAGGTGTCCGTCAACAATGACTGCGTTCAGCCTTACATGTTCCCGATAAAGGTCTTCGGCGACCGCGGAACCGTTCGCGACAATCGCGTCTGGTCGCACAAGTACCCTGGGCAGAAGGACTGGGTCCGCATGCGGGCGATCATGCCGACCAGCGCCGACGTGACCCATCATCCATTCCGGGCCCAGATGGACCACTTCGTCGAATGCATCCTCCAGGGCAAGGAATCGCACTGCAACCTGGATGATGCGGTCAACACGCACGAGGTAGTCTTCGCGGCGCTCAGGTGCTACGAGACCGGTCAGCCCGTGAAGTTGCCGCTACTGGGCGGCTGAAAGGCCGCCGGAGGAGACCCTGCGGCCGTGCAGGGCCGCAACCGCCCACTTGACGCGACACCCAGGGATGCTATCCTCCAACTCGGCGCAGACGGCTATGTCTCTTGCCGTTTCTCGCCGGTTCCGGCCCCTGTGGCAGGGTCTCCGGTTGCCTCGGTCGATGGTCCGATAAGGAGTTACCGAGATGTCTGGAAGACCCGTGCGCTTGGCAACCTGGACCGGCGCCATCCTTGTGGTTCTCCCCTGCCTCGCCCTTGGGTCCGAGCAGCCGGCCGCGCCGCTGGGGGTCTTCGACACGGGCACATCGTCGGCAGCACCCATCACGAGCCAAGCCATCGCAGACAAGATCGGCTGGAAGAGAGTTCCGGAGGACGGCGCCGCCTGCAAGTTCAAGGGCGATGCGGTCCTCGCCAACGACCGCATGGCGCTTGTGTTCCGGCGAGACGGTCCGGGCGCCGAACTCTACGCCTGCTCCACCCAAGGGGCGACCCTGCGGGCGGTGCTTGCCGCCGCGACGGGCAAGGCGTGCGGCCGCCTGGCGTCGGTCGCCGTCGCGGAGAACTCGGCCGGCAAGGCGGCGGTGGATGCCGCATTCAAGATGCCCGACGGCAAGGAGGCGACGGTCCGGTTCGAACTCCAGCCCGGGCAGGCGTTCACGAAGACCGAGGTCACCGCGGCGACCGGGGCGGAGCGGCTCCGCGTTGAGGCCCCCGCGCGATTCGCCGTCATGCCGGACTTCTTCGCCGACGACATCGCCGTCGATGCCGCCGACCTCCCCGGAGACACTGCCGAACTGCCGAGCGAAAACTTCCTCCTCCACATGGTCGGCCGCGGCGAATCAATCGTCATGGCCGTCTGGAACCAGCGCCAGGAGGATGTCCAGGTCACTCTCTCGGGCCAAGGCAAGGACCGGACCATCCAGGCGTCGGAGATCCCCTACGGCGCGAAGGGCAGCGCCTTCGTGGCCCTCCTGGAAGGCCCCGAGATATGGCACTGGCATGATGTGAGCAAGGCCGATGCCGACCGCATCATCCCGATGGACTGGAAGGTCCCCTTTGCCGCGCACTGGCGCGTGGATTGGCGGCAGGACGACGGACTTACGGACAGTTGGGACATGCTCGCCCAGCGGCCCGACGGGACCTACGTGAAACCCGACTGGTTCGGCCAGTCGGAGTCCTACGGCACGCCCGACTGGATGAAGCCCGACCGCAAGCGATGGACGACCGTGCTGGGGACGTTCCAGTACCCGTGCTGGATCGACAAGGACGGCCGGGGGTTCCTTCAGCCGCTGAAAAAACCGGGGAAGTTCCAGGGGCCGGCGCTCGTGTATCCGATTAACCGGGTGTCCGGCACGCCGCTCAATGCATTCACCTTCGTCGATATTGTGCGGGCGACGCTGGGTGTCGGGCCGTGTGAGTACATCCTCGACGTGGAGGGCCAGAAGAAACAGGCCGAGGGCCGCCCCACTTGCGCATCGCGAACCATACTCAACACCATCTTTGCCAACAAGGAGCAGAAGGCGAAGCGGGCCGAGGCCGAGCAGGCGCTGAGGGATGTTCTGGCATTCATGCAGCACATCCGCACGCGGATTGAAGGCTATGCCACCTTCGGCCGACAGACGCTCGCCTGGCTCGATGAGCAGGGGAAGGCGAAGCCCGAACTCGCCCCCTTCATCGCAGAGATGGAGGCGCTCACGCGCAGGATCGACGAGGCCGTGGAGAAGCGGAAAGACAAGATACAGGCGCCCGAGAGAGCCGCCCAACTCGTCGATGAATTCCGCAAGACCGTCCTCAACGACAACAGCGACGGTGCGCTCGACAACTGCAAGAAGATCACCGTCGGCTTCGTCGGAATCGGCGGCGCGCAGGACGAACTTGTCGGCGAGTGCCGCGCGGCCGTCAAGGTCCTCCGGCAGCGTGCCGCCCTCTCGATGGCCGTCGATCCGCGGACAGCGGCCGTCGCCAGGGAAATCCGCAGCCGCACACAGGCCATGCTGCGGAACCCGACAAGTTACGAGGCCCCGAGACATTGAGCCGGTCGCCGCGGCGACCCGTAGCCCTACGGCGGGCGCAGGCCCGCACGGGATGTCCCAGGTCGGAAACTCCAAGCCCGCCCTGCGGACTGGCGGGAAATGGCGCAACATGAAGGGAATCGGGCGGAGGCAGTTCCTCTCGCAGGTTGCCGCCGCTGCGGCGGCATCGGGGCTGGCCTGTGCGGCCTCGCCGGCCGCGAGCGACACGCCTGCCGTCCCGCGGGCCGCGCCCCTGCCGACCATCTCGCTCGGCCGGCACCGCGTGACCCGGTTGATCGTGGGCTCGAACCCCATCAACGGCTACTCCTATCTCGGCCCCCACACTGACCGGCACATGAAGGAGTACTTCACCGTCGAGCGGACGGTGGAATTCCTGCTCGACTGCGAGCGCGAGGGGATCAGCGCGCACCAGTTCTCCTCCACGCTTAACCCGGCTCGCCAGCCGCCCCGCCCTGGGCGGGCCGTGCCAGGGGGCGACGCCGCGGCAAGTCCGGCCGAAGTGCTGCGGACCGTGCGCGAACGTGGATCGAAGATGCAGTTCATATGCCTCCACTCAGGGCGGTCCGGCATCCGCGAGATGATCGAGACCACGCAGCCGATCGCCATGGTCCATCACGGCGGCGTGACCGACAGGCTCTTCGCCGAAGGAAAGAGCCAGGAGGTGCGCGATTACGTCAAGGAGGCCCGCGACCTGGGCGTGCTGGCCGGCGTGTCGGCCCACAATCCCGACTGCATCAAGAAAATCGCCGACGAAGGCTGGGAAGTGGACCTGTTCATGACGTGCTTCTACTTCCTGACCCGGAAGGCAGCCGGACCCTCGGAGACGCTTCACGTCGGCTACCCGTTCTACGCCGCGGACCCGCAGGCCATGACGGCGGTAATCCGCCAGGTGAAGCAGCCTTGCCTGGGTTTCAAGATCCTCGCTGCCGGCCGCATGTGCACAAGCCAGCAGACGGTCAAGGATGCCTTCCGCTTCGCGCTGGAGCACATCAAGCCCACGGACGGCGTGATCGTGGGCATGTACCCGCGGTTCTTCGACGAGATCCACGCCAACGCACAGTATGCCCGCGAGTTCGGCGGCGCCCAATAGCCGCGTGCACTTCGAGAAGGACGGCGGTGGCAAGACACTCCGCGGTCACAAAGCGGCTTTGCGTGTGGAGCCTGGCGGCGACATGCCTCCTGGTGCTGGCGGCGCAGAGACCGGCGCGGGCCGAGAACCTCGTCTTCAACGGCGACTTCGAGGTCGCCGCGGCGACCAGGAATCCCCCGCCGGGCTGGGTGATGTGGGGCGCATCGAAATATCATGACCCGGCGAACTTCTCGCTGGACACAACCAACCCGCACGGCGGCAAGGGGTGCCTACGCATCCATCATCCACCTGACACGGCAGGTTACATCGTGTCATCCCCGGAGCACGCAATCCGCACCCGCAAGGGGATGATGTACACGGTTTCGTTCTGGGCGCGGGCGGCCAAACCGGGAAGGGCGCTCTTCGGCCTTGAAGGGTACGAGGAGATGAGGCCGTACGTCGATGCCCCTTCGCCGGGGTTCTTCTCGCTTGAGGTCGGCCCGGAGTGGAAGGCGTACACGTTCACGGTCCACGAGGGATGGGACTTCTTCGCGGGCCAGACGCGGTTCTGTCTTCTCGTCTTGAAACCCACCGCCGTGACCGCCGAGGAGCAGACGCTGTGGATCGACGACGTAGCGGCCGTAGAGGCGCCGAGCACGCGCGAAGGCCGCCTGCTCGACTGCGGCGAACTCGTGTACCCGCTGCTTGAGCACCGCCTGCGGCCGGGGGCGCAACTGGAGTTCACGGTCGATGCCGCAAGGCGTCTGCGGCCCGCCACCCGCGATGCCGGCGGCGTCTCGTTCCATCGCGTGGCCGGATGGTCGGGGGCACCGTACGACAAGCAGGGCAACTACACCCTTCCGCCCGAACTGGAGCAGGCCGTCCGCGAGATGCGCCTGCCCATGACGCGCTTCTACGCCGTGGGCGATGAGCAGTTCGGCCTGGAATCGGCCATCGACAAGGCCGCCGAGATCTGCCGCCGCGCCGGCGTGCCCCTGGGCAGCACAGTCCTGGAGTTTGAAACGCAGGGCGCCACCAGCACGCTTGCCCCGGAGGTGTGGGCCCACGGGGTCCGGCACTCCCTCAAGCAGGGCTACGGTTTCCGGCATTGGGAGATCACCAACGAGCCTTACGTGCAGCGGGCCAAGGCGACCTTTCCGACGCCCGATGCGTACGTGGAGCATTTCCTAGCCGTAAGCGCCGCCATCCGGACGGTCCACCCGCAAGGCCGGATCGGCCTGGCCATCCACGGCCGCGACACGGCGTGGGGCAACTACGTCCTCAAGCGGGCCGCAGGGCATTATGATTTCGTGGCGGGGCACTTCTACTGTTCAATGGATGTCAATAAGCACTCGTTCGAGGACGTCGTGCTGCGGGCCAACTACGAGACGATCGACGATGTGCTCAGGGTCAACGCCCTGATGCGGGCCTACAATCCCGGCCGCGAGGTTTACCAGTACGACACCGAGTGGGGGATGAGCAGTCCCGGGCCGGGAGGCGAGCGGCCGGACTACGTCATCCGCAACTCGAACATCGTCGGCACGATGCACCGGGCCGTGCGCCTCATCCACTACGCCCGTGAGGATATCCTGCGCGGGGCGAGTTCCTGGGAGATGTTCTCGCGCCTGAAGGCCACCGGCTTCGGCTTCCTCTACCCGGAGGCCCCCGCCCGCAGGTCGATGTTCTACTGGCTTTACTACCATTTCAACCGACACGTGGGCGAATGGGTCCTGGACATGGAAGGTACGGCGCCGTACTACACGTGGAGCGACCGCGGCAAGACGGCTTCGGGACCACTCACCCCCGCGCTCGCGACGCTGAGCGCCGACGGCAGGCGCCTATACCTGGTCATCGCGAACGGTTCGTGGCTGAAGGCCGTCGATGGCCGCGTGGTCCTGAAGAACTTCCTGCCCGAGCGGGCCACGGCCGTAACGCTCTCGCAGTCCGACGCCGATGCCGGCCCGCTGATTGACCGCAAGGAAGACGTGGTCCGCGAACTGCCGGTTGCGCTCGGCGACGGGGACATGCGCTTTGCCGTACCGGCACACGCCATCGTCTTCATCACACTGGAAAACGGGGCGGCCGGCTGATCGCGGTCGCCGCGGCGACCCCTCCGGTCCGGAGTCTGGACCCGTTCCGGGGAGGACTTCCAGCCGCGGCCTACTTCACAAGCGCCGCCCTTCCCCACGCCGACCGGTCGGTGGAATTGCGCGACGTGCCGCTCCACATGAGTTGCCGCAGGCGGCGCGAGCCGTCGGCGCTGTCGTCCACGGCCAGGTCGAATCGGATTTCCTTCCCCTCGGCGGGCCTGAAGCCGAGCGCCTTGAAGGGGATGGCCGCCTCGATCGTGTACCCCTTCCCGCCATCCGGATGGGCAGGCGGCACGACCGCGACCTGGCACAGGTGCTGCTCAGGGGCGTTCGCGAAGTAGCAGTCGGTCTTGCCGTCGATGACCGACCCGCGCACAAGCACCTGCCGGTCCGTGAACTTCAGGGGCCCGCTGGCATCAAGGTCTTCCGGACCGACAAAGAGTTCGACGCCGTCGCCGGCCCAGATGCCCGCGCCGGAGTGCGTGTTCTTCATCGGAGTCGAGTCGGTCACGCTCACGAGGACATATAGGAATTCGTCGTCCCAGCAGAGTTTGAAGGCGGCCTCGACGCCGCCGGCATCGGTCCCTTCGACGACCCGCTTTGCGCCGATGGTCTCGGCGGGGACGCCCGGCCAGTCGTCGGCGCGGCCGTCGATCTTCATCGGCCCGGGCGCCCGCGGGATCTTCGCGGTTTTCTTCCCGGCGCCCGACTGCGTGAACCGCGGATCGTCGAAGACAAACGGCTGCCGCTCGCCCGTCGCCACCTTGTAGATGTCGTAGTTCGTCCGCATCATGTGCGCGAGCATCGCCTTCCACGGCCGGTCGGTCACGGCAAGGAGGCCGTCGTTGGCGTTGTCGGCGTTGAGGCCCCAGAACCACGGCCCCGTGGCAGCCATGTCGATGTATGTGTACCACTCCACGCCCACGATGAAGTCCATCGCCGCCGCGTGCTCCACGTAATGCCGGTACGCGAGGCCCCTCTCGTCCTGGCTGGCCACGTCCTTCACGCCGCCGGGGAGGCCCGAGTCCTTGGGCGAGTCCCAGTAGAACTCGCTCAGGATCATCGGCCGCCCGCCCGTCCATGCGAAGATGCGGCGGAGGAAGTCCTGGTCCAGGTAATATGTGTAGTAGTTGAATGAAATGATATCGAGATACTTGCCCTCCATGCGGCAGAGCGACTCGCTGTTGATCGTCCCCGCCTGGAGGCGGTTGCCGATCAGCATGTGGTTGCGGTCGTACTTCCTGAACGTCTCCGTGACCAGTTGGAAGCAGGTCTCCAGGAAGAGGCTGGCGAACGCCTTCACATCGTCGGACGCAGCCTGCGTTTTCACGGGCAGGCCGGCGTCGGCCAGTTCGTCGAAACTCGCGGCCTTCAGGCCCCACGCGGCGTTGAAGGCGTCAATCGTCTTGTACTTCTCCTTCAGGCTCTCGACGAGGCGGCGCTTGCACGCCCGATCCCCCTTGAGGGCCGGGATGGCGCGCGGCAGGTCTTCCAGCAGGGGCTCGTTCTCCAGGAAGTAGCCGATGAGGAGCGGATCATCGGCGTGCGGCGCAACCTTGGCGGCGAAGTTGGCATCCACGCGAGCGCGGTTCTTTTCGTCGAACACATCGAACGCCCCCGTCACGCCGGGCATCGGGGGCAGCCCCTCCCATCGGCCCAGCGGCAGCGATGCGACGTAGGCGAAGTCGGCCGCATTGCGGGCCTTCTCGGAGGCCGTCCCGAACGCGCCGCCGGAGTTAAAGCCCCACGCGCGGACCCGCTCGATCGCCTGCCGAGAGAATTCCTCGAAATCGTGCGGCCGGCCGTACTTGATGATCCGGTTGGCGAGGAAGAACGAGACGACGTGCGGCTGAGTCGGATGCCACGCGGTCCTCGTCTCCCCTTCCCACGGCGGCAGCCACTCGTAGATCACCTCGCGCCCGGCCACCAGCGTGTAGTCCTGCATCGGCTGCATGCCGCAGACGCCCAGGTGGAAGAACGAGTTGCCCTCCGGGTCAACGAGGAACCACTTCGCGCCCTTCTTCTCGACGTGGAAGAACCCGGTCTTCTTGAGGCCCAGTTTCTCGCCGCTCCCCGGCAGGCCGCCGTACTTGTCAAGCGCGGGCGGCTTGAGGGACGCGTAGTACGCCTTCTCGGCCTCCGCATCGGCCTTCAGTTCATCAACGCTTTTCACTTTGTCGGGCCAGTCGGCCAGGGCGTTCTGGCCGAAGCGGTCCACGGTCTTCCGGGCGGAGGGCGCCGCCGAGGCCGCCGCCGCGCCCGGCTCGGTGATTGTCACCCTGTATTGCGGGCCCGCTACGCCTGGCGGAAAATCGGACTGGAAGAACCACCAGAAGGTCTTCCAGTTCCACTCGCGGTTGTCCTGAAGTTGCTGGTACGACCACTTGGGGACGATGATCGCCGCGCCGCCGCCCAGCGGATGCATCAGTTCCAAGCGCTCGGCCGAGCCCTGAAAGAGCATCGGCCCCTTGGGCTTCTCGGCCGGGAACTCCTTTGCCTCGCCGCCGCCGACCTTGAACCGGCCGCCAGCGGCAAACGCAAAGGGGATTTCCATCTCCATCCGGAAACCCTTGACGTCGGCGGGGATGTTGCGGAACGAGATGACAAGGTCGCGCCCGTTTTCCAGCCGCACCTCGCCCTCCGCGCCGTTGGGGTACTTCAGCGTGACGCGGCCGGCGTCCACGCTAGTGATGTCCGACGGCGCTATCAATTTGTCGCCCGTCTTCGGAACGATGCGCGGATACTCCAGGTCGAGCGCTATGCCGCCGGGCGCGCGGATTGCCGCCGCCTTATCGCCAAGACTCAAAGCGACCTTGGTCGCCGCGGTGACCGCCTTGGCCTCTTCAGCGGCGATGAAAGCCGCGGCCGACATGATCAACGCCGTGGAGAATATGATGACGGCCACCGTCGCGAGTATTCGCATGAACGCTCCTATTGCTGTCAGGTTCCATCACATCCGGTGATTCTATCTCGTCTCCGGGGTTTGACAAGTTGGTTCCCGATATCCGTCCAGGTCGCGCTTGCCTGGGTATGCCACCGGGGGTATCCTGAGTCGGAAGAGTGGCGGAACCGGAGAGATTGATATGGCCGGGGCATGACAGAAAGGGGCGGGTGCGATGGCAAAGAATCTGCGCTCTCTCATTCCGGCGGCCTGGCTGATCACCGCCGCGGCGGGCGCCCTGTGTGCGGCCCAGACCGATGTGCCGCTTGCGGCCGGCATCAAGGTAGTCTGGGACCTCGACAAGGCCTGGCACGAGAAGACCCCCACCCAGGAGCGTGTGTGCCTGAACGGCCTCTGGCGCTGGCAACCCGCCGCAGCCTCGGCAAAGGCGGGCGATGAAAGTGTACCCACCGACAAGTGGGGCTACTTCAAGGTTCCGGGGTGCTGGCCGGGGATCACCGACTACATGCAGAAGGACTCCCAGACGGTCCACGCCCACCCGGCCTGGAAGAACGAGAAACTCGGCGGCATCACCGCGGCGTGGTACCAGCGGGAGATCACGATTCCCGGCGACTGGCCCGCCAAGACGGAGGGCGGGCGCATCGCCGCAAGCGCGGAGTACCTCAATTCCTATGCCGCCGTGTACGTCGATGGCAAGAAGGCCGGCGAGATGCGGTTCCCGGGTGGCGAGGTGGACCTTACGGCCGTCTGCCGCCCGGGCGGCAAACACGTCCTCAGCATGATGGTCGTGGCCATGCCGCTGAAGGGCGTCATGCTCTCGCACAGCGACACTAACTCGGCCAGGGAGGTGAAGGGTTCGGTGGCCCGGCGCGGCCTGTGCGGCGATGTGTACCTGGTGGGCACGCCTCCGGGCGCCCGCATAGCCGACGTGAAGGTGGATACTTCGGTGCGCAGGGGGGAGATCGCGCTGGACGCCGCGCTCCAGGGCCTTGCCGCAGACGCCCAGTACTTGCTGCGCGCGCAGATCACGGACAATGGCCGAAGCGTCGGGCAGTTCACGAGCAAACCATTCAAGGGCGGCGACCTCAAAGACGGGCGCATCGGGTTCACCGAGAAATGGAAGCCCGAGAAACTGTGGGATATCCATACCCCTCAGAACGTGTACCACGTCCAGGTCTCGCTGCACGATGCCGCAGGCAAGGCGCTGGACGCCGCCCTGCCCGTGCGATTCGGGTTCCGCGAGTTCCGGATCGACGGCCGCGACTTCTACCTGAACGGCACGCGCATCTATCTTTCGGCCGTGCCGCTCGACAACGCCCAGATCGGGGCCGCGCTGGCGTGCTACAAGGGCGCCAGGGAGAGCCTGGAGCGCCTGAAGAGTTTCGGCATCAACTTCGTCTATACGCACAACTACGGCTGCGAGCCGGGGTCCCACCTGGGGTTCGAGGAGATCCTGCGGGCCGCGGACGATGTCGGGATGCTCGTGGCCCTGTCACAGCCGCACTTCAGCCACTACGATTGGAAGGCCCCCGATGCCGACCTCAAGAACGGTTACGCCCGCCACGCGGAGTTCTACGTGCGCGTCGCCGGCAGCCATCCGTCGGTCGTCATGTACTCCATGAGCCACAATGCGACCGGCTACAACGAAGACATGAACCCGGACATGATAGACGGCCTGAAAGACCCGCGCGACAGCCCCTGGTCTCAGAACAATTCCAAACTCGCCTTGCGGGCAGAGGCAATAGTGAAGCGCCTGGACCCCGGCCGCATCGTCTATCACCACTCCTCCGGCAACCTCGGCTCGATGCACACGAGCAACTTCTACCCGAACTTCGCCCCGATCCAGGAACTCTCGGACTGGTTCGAGCACTGGGCCACCCAGGGCGCAAAGCCGGTATTCCTGTGCGAGTACGGGGCGCCGTTCACCTGGGACTGGACGATGTACCGCGGGTGGTACAATGGCCAGCGGTCCTTCGGCAATGCGCGGGTGCCGTGGGAGTTCTGCTTCGCCGAGTGGAATGCCCAGTTCCTCGGAGACCGCGCCTTCCAAGTCGGCGAGCCGGAGAAGGCGAACCTGCGATGGGAGGCCAAGCAGTTCCGCGCCGGCAACCTCTGGTATCGTTGGGATTACCCGTACGAGGTCGGTTCGAGGGCGTTCGACGACCGATACGCGGTGTTCGCCATGTACCTGGCCGACAACTGGCGGGCCTTCCGCACGTGGGGAATGTCGGCGAACTCCCCCTGGGAACACGGGCACTTCTGGCGGCTGCGCGACGGCGTCGATAAGGGCCGCAAGGAATTCGCGGCGGACTGGGACAACCTTCAGCGGCCGGGTTTCAGCCCGGACTACGTCGAGGGGCGGTACGAGCGGATGGACCTGGCATTCGAGCGCTCCGACTGGATCGCCACGCCTGCGGCCCAGGCGCTCATGCGCAACAACCTGCCGCTGCTGGCCTACATCGGCGGCAAGCCCTCGGCATTCACGAGCAAAGACCACAACTTCCTCCCCGGCGAGGCGGTGGAAAAGCAACTCATTATCATCAATAACTCCCGGCAGCCCGTCTCGGCGGAGTGCCAGTGGTCACTGGGCCTGCCGCAGGCCGCTGCTGGCACGAAGACGGTCACGGTGCAGACGGGGCAACATGCGCGTATTCCGCTACGATTTGACCTGCCGGCCGCGCTGCCGCCGGGAAAGTATGAACTCGCCGCGACGGTCAAGTTCTCCGCCCTTCGAGAGCCTCAGGGCGGCCTGAGCCTGTCGAAGGCCGGCGGCGAGACGCAGAAGGATTCATTCAGCGTTCACGTGCTGCCGCCCGCGCCGCCGCTAAAGCCCGTCGGCAAGGTCGCCCTCTTCGATCCCAAGGGCGAGACCGCCAAGTTGCTGACCAACCTCGGCGTCCGGTACCAGCCGGTGCAGGCGAACGCGGACCTTTCGCCGTACGAGGTCCTCATTGTGGGCAAGGGGGCCTTGACGGTCGATGGTCCGGGGCCGGACGTCGGCCGCGTGCGCGAGGGCCTGAAGGTTGTCGTGTTCGAGCAGACGGCGGATGTCCTGGAGAAGCGGCTGGGGTTCCGCGTGGCGGAGTACGGCCTGAGATGCGTCTTCAGGCGGTCGCCTGGGCGACCGCTGCTGGCCGGGCTGGATGCGGAGAACCTTCGCGACTGGCGCGGCGAGGCGACGATCCTTACGCCGCGACTCAAGTACGAACTCAGCCGGCGCTATAACGGCGCCCCCTCGGTCAAGTGGTGCGAAACGGAAGTGACGCGCGTGTGGCGTGCGGGATGCCGCGGCAACGTCGCCTCCGTCCTCATCGAAAAGCCCGCCCGCGGAGACTTCCTGCCCATCCTGGACGGCGGGTACAGCCTCCAGTACAGCCCCCTCATGGAATACCGCGAAGGCAAGGGCGTGGTCATCTTCTGCCAACTGGACGTGACCGGCCGCACCGAGACCGACCCTGCGGCCGAACGGTTGGCCAGGAACATCCTCGATTACGTGTCCGCCCCTGGCACGGCCCGCCTGAGGCGGGACGGCTGGAAACCGGCCGCGAAGAGAAAGGCCGTCTATGCCGGCGACCCGGCCGGCAGGAGCCACCTGGAGAAGGCCGGCGTGTCTGTCGGCTCGTACGAGGGTGGCGCACTTTCGGCCGACCAGGTGCTCATCGTGGGTCCCGGCGGCGGGCAGAAACTGGCGGCCTGTGCCCCGGCAGTCGGCGCCTGGCTCAAGGCCGGCGGGCGCCTGCTGGCGATCGGCCTGGACGAACAAAATGCAAGCGCGCTCCTGCCCCTGAAGGTCACCATGAAGAAGGCAGAACATATCTCCACATACTTTGAGCCGTTCGGCGCGGACTCCCCGCTGGCGGGAATCGGCCCGGCGGATGTGCACAACCGAGACCCGCGGCAACTCCCGCTCGTGTCGGCCGGGGCTGCGGTCGTCGGCAACGGAGTCCTCGCCACGGCCGAGAACGCCAACGTCGTCTTCTGCCAACTCGTCCCGTGGGAGTTCGACTACGCCAAGCAGTACAACCTCAAGCGGACTTACCGGCGGGCCTCCTTCGTCGTGGCGCGGCTGCTGGCGGGCATGGGTGTCGCCGGGTCCACACCCGTCCTCGCCCGCTTCGCGAGTCCCGTGGATGCCGCCAAACCGGAGAAACGCTGGCTCGACGGCCTGTACCTCGACCAGCCCGAGGAACGGGACGACCCGTACCGCTTCTTCCGCTGGTGAGCGGGCGCCGCTCAGCGGCTGCGAGGCGGAGGCGGCGCGGTCTTGGGAGTGGCGGCGTCCACCTTGTTTTCCAGTTCGGCGATCTTCTTGTCAAGGTTGCTGACCGAGGCGCCCTTAGGAATGTCCTTCTGTACATGCTTAAACATCTGGAGCGCCAACTTGAGGTCATCCGTCCTCTCATACATCTGGGCAACCTTGAGCATCAGGGGGAGGTTCTGGGGATGCTCGGACTCCGAGACAGAATCGAACACCTCCTTGTATGCGGTCAGGGCGTTCCTAAAGTCGTGGGCCTTTTCGTAGGCGCCGGCGATTTTCTCCTTCAGCGGCCTCAAGTCCGCCGCTCGCCTGGCCTCGGGCGGGGCCTGCAAGAGCGCCTGGTAAAGGCCGATGGCGGTCTTGAAGTCGCCGGCCTTCACCGTCAGGTCGGCGACCTGCTCGGCGATGTTCTTGCGGGCGGAATTGACCTGCTCCTCAAACGCGACCAGGCTCGGCAGCGCGTCGGCGGCCTGGCGGTCGTCCTTCACCATCTTGACTTGCTTCTGGAGGACGGCGAACTTGGCGCTTACCGCCTGCAATTGCGGGATGCCGGCGGTCACGGCCACCCTGTAGGTGCGAAGGGGGTTCGTTATCATGCCTTTGGCAAACTCCTCGGCTATCTCGTCGGGCGTGAGTTTGACGGCTTCGAGGGCCTTCTGCTCGGCCTGCGTGACGGCGGTCGTCACCTTGAAACGCTCCTCCGTCAGGGCGAGCAGTTTCGCCTGGAGGTCGCTGACCTGCTTCTCGATCTTCGGCGGGAGGGCCTTCGCGCCGGCCTGAATCTGGGCATCTCCGGGCTGCGCCTGGGCTGTCCCTTCCGGCGTTCGGGCGATGAGTTTCGCGGCGGCAAAGGACCCCGCCGGGAAGTACACCTTCTTCTCCTGGGCGTCGAGGACGATCGCGGACCGGTTGAACAGATCCAGGCCAAGCAGGCACTGTTCGCCCAGGACGGGCTTCATCGGCCCGATGTCAAGTCCGCCCAGGGCAACCGTCCGAGGAAGGGCTAACTCGTGTCCCCCGGCCTTCTCTGTCTGGCCGCGCCAGTCACACCGGACCAAGAAGGAAGGATTGGCCGCGCTGTCAACCATCAGGTCGGCCGGCTCGCCGTCGAACGTGGCCTGGACCACGAGGCGATGGAATGAAAGGACCGCCGGGACGGCCTTCCAGGCCGCAAGGTCGGGCGGGCGGCCGAAGGTGAGGCTCTTCTTCGCGCAGTCCAGTGTAATGGGCGTGGCCAGGAGGACGTCGGCACCCAGGATGCCGTCGGGCCGGCGCTCCAGTTGCTTGGCCGCGGCATCGAATGAAGCGATCCGCACGTCGAAGTTCTTGAAGTCCATCGAGCCCACCTTGAGGGACTCTACATGCGCGATCTTGGACCCGTCACTGGCGGTGACCGCGCCGCCGGCGATGCCCGCTTTGCCAGCGAAGTCGGGCGACACCAGCGTGTGGGCCGTGCCGGTAGCCACTACGAATCGCCCCGCCGTGCCGTTGATGCTCACGGGTGCGACGAGAACGCGGCAGCGGGGGTCCACTTCCAGGTCAACGCGCGGGTTGTCGCCCGGGACGACCTCGGGCCTGCACTTGGGCTGCGGCCGGGCCGCGGGTGCAGCCGGCGAATCCGCCGCCGAAACGGCCGTCGCGGCAGGGACCGCCGCAATCATCGCCACAAGAACTACCCATCTTGCTAGTGACATGCATCACCTCTCCCTGATGGACAGGCCGGCGGCGGCCACGACTACCCCGTCGCCAGGTGCAGGATCAGCCATATCACGAGGACTACGACGAGCGCGACGGCAGCGACGGCGATGGCCGCGAGAAGCGCGCCCTGGCGGCCGCGCTCGCCCATGCGGGCGATTGGTGCGGCGCGCGGCGGTTCCGGCGCGGCGGCGCTGTCGAGGGCCTTCAGGTCGCGGGCAACCGCCTCGCACGTGGCGTAGCGCCTGGCGGGATCGACGGCGATCATCTTCATGACGATCTGGTCGAGGCGCGGCGGGATGCCGGGGGCAAAGCGGCTGGGGGGATCGGGCGTCTGCGCCTGGAAAGCCACGGCCAGTTCCGCCCGGTTGCGGGCCTGGTACGCCACGCGGCCGGTCAGCATGTAATAGAGCGTCATGCCGAGGGAGAAGATGTCGGTGCGGGCGTCGAGGTCTCGGCCGAGGTTCTGCTCCGGCGACATGAACGCCGGCGTGCCGGAGGTCGTCCCTTCGGTGGTCGTCACCTCGGCCAGGCGGCCGGTCACGTCCTGGGCGATGCCGAAGTCGGTGATGCGCACCCGCCCGCCGGGGTCCTGGAGGAGGATGTTGGCGGGCTTAATATCTCGATGGATGATGGTGTGCTGGTGCGCGTGTTCCAGGGCGTCGCAGGCCGCCAGCGCAATCCGCACCGCCTCGTCCGGCGCAAGGCCGCCCTGCACGTGAATCTTGTCCTTCAGCGACCGCCCCTGGACGAACTCCATCGTGAAGTACCGGGGCTGCTCTCCTTCCTCGATCTGGAACACGGGGACGATGTTCGGGTGGCTGAGGTTCGCGGCCAGTATGGCCTCGCGGCGGAATCGCTTGGCGAGAGACGGGTTGCCGGCGATCTCCGGATGCAGGACCTTCAGCGCCACGGTCCGCCGCAGGGTCCGCTCGTAGGCCCTATAGACGACGCCCATGCCGCCGCGGCCGATTTCCTCGACGATCTCAAAGTCGCCAAGCCGCCCGCCCGGCGCGAGCGCCCCCTGCGGCAGGCCCTCGGGCGATTTGCCCGGCGGCAGCGGCTGCGTCTCGCCGCCGTCCGGCGGCGCGGGTCCGCTTACGGAAGGCAGGCTGCCGGGATCGTTCCTATCGTCCATCGCGAGTTTCCGCCCGCCAATTCACAGGGCGGGGCCCGATTCCTTGTCGCACAACCGGCGGGCGTCCGAAAGGAGCCGGTCGATATCCGCGGTCAGCCACGGCCGGCCGATGAGCCGGTCGAATGATTCTACCAGCCGCACGTGCGAGTACGACGTGATTTTCCGGCCGTGATGGACGAGTGCGGCGGCAATGGCGGCATAATAGACGGCCGTTGCGGCCGCCAGCGCCGACTCCTCCCCGCGCCCGTGCACCAGCCCCTTGCCATAGTCCTTGATGGCCGTGATGGTCGCAAGGTCGGTCCGGCGGTCCGCGAGGAGTTCGCCGATCGACCGCCCAGCCGCAGGCGGCCTATCGCCAGTTGGTCGGACCGCATCGAGCGACAGCGTCTCGCCACCGTCCACGGAAGAGAGAGTGGCCAGGAGTTGCCGGAGCGCCTCGGCGGCGCTCGCATTCGCGTGGGGGATCGGCGCCTCGTGCGGGCCTTCTGTGCCAAGGGCGAGTAGTTGCGCCATCTGCTGCGGACTCAGGCCCGATGTGGTTGTGGTGCCCACTTCACTAGACTCCTCAGACTGCGGCGCAACTGCGCCCCCGCCGGAAGATACGCGAAGGCCGTCACGGCCCTGCGCGGCTGCTTGAGAGAGCATCCATCATGTCGCGGATTTCCCCCTCGACCTGGTCGTCGGAATCAACGAACTCGCGGACGCGCCGCCGCAGCGCCGCCCGAAACGCCCGCTTCACCGTGACGACCATGTTGGATGCCGTCGCCTCATCGGCGATGCCGTGCCGCGCGCACAGGTCCGGCAGCGGCAGGGGTTCTGCGCCCGCCATGATCGGGTCGAGGACCCGCGCCTGGAATACCGCCCAGTGTGCCTCGTGACCGCGGCCGACGCATTCCCCGCGGACCTCGGCCAGGACCTCGTCCAGCAGGTGCTGCGCCCATGCGTAATGAAAGGCATCGTCGGGCGTGCCGTACGAGGCGGGTTCGAAAGCGGCGGCCGCCTCGAGGCCGTCGAGGCGCACCAGCCCTTCGGCGGGCCGCCTCTTGCGAGCCGTCTCGGCCCGGTGGACGCTGGTAACGTACCGGTTGAGTGCCGTAAGCAGAAAGGTGCGGAACTTGCCGATCTTCCTTTCAGCCTGCTGGATGAGTTCGCGGCCGAGGACGACCTCCTGGAAGAACCCCTGCGTAAGATCCATGGCCTCGGCATCCTGGCGGCCCTTGCGCCTGAGGTAACAATAGACCGGCCGCCAGTACCTGGCGAGGATTCCGCCGACGACCTCCCTCCGCCGCCCGGCATGGTCCGTGCGGGCGCGGAGGATTTCGGTCCAGTGGGTGGTCTGGAAACTATCGGCCCCGCCGCCGGCAGATTGCCCCGACATGCCCGACGGATCGTTCATCAGCCGCACCCCCAAAGGTCGCCCCGCCAGTCCGTCAGGGCGGGGCGACCACTACTCTACCTGCCTTCGCGGAGAGCGTCAAGCGTGAGGCGGGAACGACAAGTCGCCGACGCGCCAAAGCCGCTATGGCGACGGCGCGAGGTCAGGCCCCTTTTCCGCCGCGGAGAGCGTCAAGCGAACGGCCTACGGCTGCCGACGAGACGCGCTCCTGGCGTGAGACCACAGGTACAGCATCAGCACGAACCCGTAGGCCGTCAGTGCAATGGCAAGAGCGCGGGACATGGCGGCCGCCTGTTCGTGGGTCTTCCGCACCAAGTGCTGGCGGTCGCCGACGATCGAGGCATAGTCTTTGTGTTGGCAGTCGAAGTACGTAACGGACGCGAACCCCAGGAGTACGGCCAGGATCAGCCACGCCGGGAAGACCCGCCGCAGTACCCTGCCCAGGCCGGTCGCCCCCGCCAGTCCGTTAGGGCGAGCCGTCGCCTGGTGATGGCTGCGCCTCAGCCAAAGTGTCGCCGTGGCGATCGCCAGCAGCACGCCGATCCCGGCGGCGGCAAAATAAGACACGTAGAGGTACTCTTCATTGGTCACGGTAGCGCCCCAGAACGGCGAAGAGAATGGTCACAAGGACCACGTACCCCATGAGGAAGCCGCCAACGCTCCAACAAACGTTCTGCAATTGTCCCACTATCCACCAAGCGACGGTGATAGCGTTCTCGGACTGTTTCTCGCAGGGCATACCTGTGCCTGCCACTCCGGCCAAGGCTGCCAGGGCGATGACGAGGACAAAAGTCCGGATGTAGAAAGTCGCGGCCGGCATCAGGTGGGCGTTGGCCGTCAGAACGGTTCGCATCGGCCCACGTACGGCGAGCGCGACCACGATCACGAGGCCGGCGGCCAGTGCCGCGAGCCCACTCCATGCAATCAGGCTAGTCATGGCGTCTCCTCCTTGCAGTGCTGTGCACCGCCCGCTGGTTCCCGCCCGGTCTTTCCAATGCTACTCTGCGAAGCACGAGTGCTCCTGACATTGGATACGCAGGAAGGGTGGGAATCCTGCGCCGCCTGACCAAGAAAAAGGAGACGAAATGAGCCCCGCCACAGGTGGAAAAGGGTCCAGGACCCCTAAAGCCGTTAAGGGTCCTGGACCCTTTTCCGCCCGAATCTCTTGCCGCCGCGGCGGGCTGGGCGGGGTCGCCGCGGCGACCAGGCTGGGACGGTGTGCTGTTATGTCAATACCTGGTGTCGCTTTCGCGACCTGACAACAATGAGAGCCACTGCCACGGCCATCGCCACACCACCGCTCGCCGCCAGGGCCAAAGGCCACGATAGATCGTCTTGGAAGTGCCGCACGGTGGCAATACAGACAAAAGCCGCCAGTCCCGCCAACCCCGAGAAGGCGAGGGTGAGCCGCCGCATCCGCGTGCCTAGAGCCGCCAACCCCATGGATAGCAGGAGCGAAAGCAGTTCATAGGATGTGAAATCCGCCCCGCCTATGACCGTGAGGGCAAACCCCTTGTCGCGGAGCACGTCCGGCGGAATAAGAAGGCTCGCAGGCACCAGCATGATGAGGAGATTACCCCAGTGTCGGATGTAGGCTGCCGTTGCTCTGGCGCTCAGGAAGGCAACAAGCAAGTACACGAGACCGTTTGCCATCAGCCAAAGGCCGAGAGTCTCCTCCGACCAGTCGGCACTGACATGGAACCACTCAACCGCCCCCACTCTGGCAAGTTCCGTCATCAGGATCACAAACGGAACCGGGAAAAAGATGTAAGATGCTGCCGCCCATTCGTTGCGGCCCGACCATTCCAGTACGAGCGATATCAGTAGGAATGCCAGGGCCAGGCCAATGTAGTATAGGCACACCTTGGCCACATGGTTCTCACTGAGCCATTCCATCAGACCTAATTGCAGGAGAACCGTGGAGAAGAGGGCCCAAACACCCAGGCCGGTCCAGAGCACGAAGACCCTTGAGCGAGTTGCCGCCAGGAGCAACAGGAGGTAGGCCACGAACGCCCCCGCCATTATCGTCAATTGCGTGTTGGTGGGGGCAAAGTCCGGCGCGGGGCCGTGCCTGACAGCCTCGGCCAGGGCCTCATCGGAAATTGCGGCATCACGGCCAAGAAGTTCCAGGGTGTCCGACTGCGGGTTGCGCAGCAGGTGATATTCCGTCAGCAGAACCCCCAGAAAAAGCGGCAGCAAGAGCGCGCCAACGGAAAGGAAAGCGAAGGCTGTCGAACGGCTCTTGCGGCGGTGGAAGAACCAGCCTACCCCGCTGAGCACAAGGGTGGGTATGCCTATGGCCAGGATCCGGTCGTGGCTGTGCAGGCGGGGCCAGTAGTAGAACCATAGAATGCTGCCGACCAGCACCAACCATCCGCCGACTCGCAGGGCGGCGGTCTCCCATGGAAAGCGACGGGCCAGGTCGTGCCAGGGGGACTCCGCCTGCATGAGTTTCTGGTATGGCCGAAGCAGGCCGTCCATCTCAGGGACATCAATCAGGTGGTGCTCGCGCCAGAGCCGAATTGTGGTTGCGTGGTTCTGCAACTTCCCCCGCAGTTCGGTCTCGTACCGAGTGGGCCGCACAAAGACCTCTCGCCCCTCGCAGAAGCGGCGCAAGTCGTCCGCCAGGGCTTGAGCCGACTGGTAACGGGCATCAGGGTTCCTCTCGATTGCTTTCAGGCAGATTCTCTGAAGCGGCTCCGGAATTGCCGGATTGAATTCCTGGGGGAGCGGCGGATCTCGCGTGAGAATGGCTTGCTTCAACTCTTCGCGGCTGTTCGCCATGAACGGATAACGCTCGGTCAGAAGGCGGTACAGGGTCACCCCAAAGGCATAGACATCAACGGCCGGGGTGGCCGGACCATCGCCGAGGTGCAGTTCCGGCGCAAGGAAAAACGGCGTGCCCATCGCCGGCGACCCGGATGCCTCTTGATCGCCACCCGCCCCGCCCGCCGGCCGCCAGTTTTGCGCCAGGCCGAAGTCGGCCAAGTGCGGCTCATTCTGGTAATCCACAAGGATGTTGGATGGTTTGATGTCACGGTGGATGATGCCCTTACCGTGTGCGTAAGCCAATGCGCGCGCGGCCTTCTCCATAACTTGTGCCACGAAAGCCGGGCTGCGACCCCTGCAAGCCATCTCGAGCGGCTTGCCTTCCACAAATTGCATGACGTAGTAGGGCGGTGCATGGTCAGGCTCAAATCGGTAGATCTTCACAATGTTAGGGTCGTCCAGCCTGGCGGCAGCGCGGGCCTCCCGCTCAAAGAAGGACAAGCCTTCGGGCGTAAGCATGTGTTGGCGCATGGTCTTGACCGCTACGATCCGGTCAAGGCTGATGTCGCGGGCTTTGTACACCCTGCCCATCCCGCCCGTGCCAGGGGCGATCTCCTCCAGTACCTCCAACCCTGGAAAGGATTGGGCGCCGGCCCGGGTACTTGCGCGGTCCTTGGGCTCCGTGCGGTTGCCGTCGGGTCCGCTGACCGTGGGGAGTTCGCCTGAGTCTGGAGTGTCACTCATCGGATGACCTCGCCGGAAGAAGAAATGGCGCCGCCAACGTAAGCAAGTCCAAGTCGCCAGATGCTCACCACTCTACGTCCGTTCGCCATTGCGTCAAGCACTAAAGCCGCGTCGCCGCGGCGACTGAGGCTGCGGCAAGGGGTGCGCGGGACAGAAAAGGTTCCAGGGCCCTTAAAGGAGTTAGGGGTCCTGGACCCTTTTCTCTCCCGGCGGCCGTTTCCAAAGGCCGGTCGCCTCGGCGACTCCTCGGCCGGTCCGAAGTCTGGACCCGTACCGGGCCGGTCCGGTCCCGTAAACACATGCTTGACATCCCCACAGGGGCAAGGGTACTGTATTGCCAAGATTCTCTTCACGCCGGGCACCGAATAGCCGTATAAGTAATAGTGTCATCTCGGAGTCCGTCCGTATATTTAGGAGGCAGGTCATGAAACGGTTACTGGCCATGGCGGCTGTTCTTGCATTCTGCGCGAGCGCCTGGGCGGAGGCCCCGCCCCGCCCTGACGAATTGGCGGGCCCCATGGGCACGGTCAAAGTCGCATCTGCGGGCCTGAGCGTGACTATCACAGGTCCGAAGAACGTTAACACGGGCAACGCAGCGGAGGTGTCGCTCCCCATCGGCCAGGAAGTGAAGTTGCCGCCTGCCAGTTACAACGTGACATCGGTCGCCCTTCTTGCCCATGATGCCCAGAAGAACCTCTGGGTCCTCTCATCCACCAAGACGCTCGGAAGACTGGGATCCTTGCTGGTCACCGCGGGCCAGACGACCACCGTGGAGGGGGGCGCGCCGCTTGAGGTCAAGGCGACCGTCAAGATCAATAGCGGGTCCGCAGCGGGCACCCAAGTGTCGGGCTATGGCGTGCCTAACGTTCCGGGCATGAGTTACGCCAACACCGGCGGCTCGGGCTCCGGCACCTCAGAGCAGAAGGCCGCCTCTTCCAAGTACGGGGCCAAGAACCAAGGCGCCCAAGGCAAGACGGTGACGGTCCTCATTAAATTCGTCGGGCGGGCCGGCGAAGAGTACAGCCCTGAAGCCCAGAGGGGCAAGAGCCCCGGCCCGGCGCCGACCATCAGGATCCTCGACGACAAGAACAACGTCCTCGCGCAAGGCACGTACAGTTGCGGCACCACGGGCGGCGGCACAGGTGCATATACCGGCTACGCTGGCGGCATCGTCCCCGGCGTCGGCATGACCGGCGGATACGCCAACGTCAGAGTCACCGAAGGATACACCTGGCGGGTGCCCGCCAACTTCAAGGGCCAATTCCGCGTTGAAGTGATCTCCACCATGCCGTTCCCGTACAAGCAGGACACGGCGACGAACACCATCAACTGATGCCCTTTAGGAGACAAGACATGAAACGCTTCCTTATCCTCTCGATCGGCCTCCTCTACTGCACCGGCGTCTGGGCGGCGGCACCGCCTGCGGACCCCGGCAACGTCGGCACCTTGAAGATCGCGTCGCCGGGCCTGTGCCTGAAGATCATCGGGCCGAAGAACAAGTCCACCGGCAAGCCCGAGGAAGTTGCCCTGCCGAGCGGCCGTGACGTGAAGTTGCCGGCCGCCACGTATGAGGTCGCATCCGTCGGCCTCATGGCGCAGGACGCCCAGAGGAACGTCTGGACCCTCACATCCACCAAGCCCCTGGGGAAACTCGGCAACTTCCAGGTCATCCCCGGCCAGACGACGACCGTTGAAGGCGGCGGGCCGTTACAGATCAAACTCACTGCAAAGGTCGGCGCCCCGGCGGTCAACGTCTCGGCGGCAGGCTGCGCCGTGCCGAGCGCGCCTGGCATGAGTTACGCCGGCGCCGGCTCGACCGCCGGAAACAAGGCGCAGCAGGCCACCGCCGCCAACTATGCCCCGAAGAACGCCGTCACACAGGCCAACCAGAAGACCGTCACGGTCCTCATCCAGTACGTCGGGCAGGCCGGAGAGGTCTATTCGCCGCGGGTCCAGAAGGGCCGCAACATCGGACCGGCCCCGACCGTACGCATCCTCGACAGCCAGAACAACGTCCTCGCCCAGGGGCCGTACGGTTACGGTGGACCCTCTGGGCTTGGTTGAAGCGGCGGGGGCACCACCCCCGAAGGGTACTCGTGGCGAGTACCAAACGGATTCAAGGGCCAGTATCACGTGGAAGTGGCTGCGAACACGCCGTTCGAGTGCAAGCAGGACACGACGACGTTCACCATCGACTGATGCATTGCGGACGGAGAGAATGATGCGGCGGTCCCGGTTCCTCGGGGCCGCCGCGATTATTTTGCGGCCTTCTACTTCGCCGCCCCGGCGGGGCAGCCCTCGGCCCGCCAGAACACCCGCTCGCCGTGTTTCGGGACGTGGCACCGCACCTTGGGGAACTTGACGGCCAGGTAATCGGCGAACTTCGCCGGGTCCTCGCTGTTATTCTTAAACATATCCCAATGTGACGGCACCGCCAGACGCACCCCCACCGCCCCGGCCAGGTCCACCGCCTCCTGGAACGTCTGGTTGCCGATGCACTTGGACCTGAGGCGCGGCCCGTCGCGGCCGTTGATGGGCAGGAACCCCACGTCGAAGTACGACCACTGCTTCAGGCGCCTCTCCAGCCCCTCGTACTTGCATGTGTCGCCCGCGTGATACGCGCGGATGCCGTTGCCTTCGATGACATACCCCAGGTAGGGGAAGTGGCCGGTCTTGGGGTCCTGATCGAGGAACTCGTGGGCGGCGGCGACGGCGGTGATGCGGATGCCGGCCACTTCGGCGCTCGTGCCGTCGTCGAGTCCGACGAAGCGGTCTTCGGGAATGCCGAGGTCGGCGGCAAGTCTGGCCTTCAGCAGTTCCGGCACGATGAACTTCGCCCGCGGCGACGCCGCCGCAAGCCCCGGCCAGACCCGCCGGTCGATGTGGTCGCCGTGGTCGTGGCTGCCGGTGATGGCGCTGGCATTGCGGACCTCGGCGGGCTTGAGGAGCGGCTCGATGTTCCGCCCGGGGTTCGGCGAAAGGTACGGGTCGAGGTACAGTATCTTGTCCCCCAGTTTCAGGATGTAACTGAGTTGGCCGAGCCACCAGAACGCGCACTCGCCGGGCGAGACCACGGTCACATCAACATCTCTTATGAGTTCCTGGCCGGTCAGCATCGAATCACTCCTTCTCCATTCCACGGACCACCGACGGCCGCCGGACGCGGAGTTCGCGAAGCCGTATGTCGGCAAACCGCGCCCGCCCGCGGTCCACAAACAGTCCAACCTCGCCGCCGATGCCGCGGTATCGGCTGAACGCCAGCCGCAACTCGTCGTTCACATAAACCTCCAGATGCTCCAGTCTGCCGACCACCCGCAGGCGGACCGGCCGGTTGCGGGCAACCTGCGTGCGTCGCCGCTCGGCAAAGTCGAACGCCGGCGCTTCGGCGTAGAAGGTCTCCTGTTGGGCGGCGTCGAGGGCAACCACAGCGCCGCTCATGCGTCCGCCCATGCGGATGGCGAGGCCTGCGGCCGCCGCGGTCTCGAGCGTGACGGCGGCCTCGAAGATGAAACTCTCCGGCCGGCATCCGAGCGGCGCAACGCCCCAGCCCGTCCTGGCTTCGCCGGCGACCGTGTCGCCCCACGTCCAGCGGGCGGTAGGCATCTGCCACAGTTGGCCCCATACTTCGCCTACCTGCGGCGTCGGCGGCGACGCCCGGCCGATGAGTTCCCGCGTGGCATGTGCCTCGATGCGCGGGGAATAAGCCGCCAGGAGCCGATCGCCGTCCGTGCGAAGCACTTTCGGCGTCGTCAGGGTCCCGAATGTCATCTGGCCGGCGTCGGTCAGGTCCTCGCGCTCGCGGTCAGTATAGAGGAGATACCGCTCGCCCTCGAACATGACGGACCTGGCCGAGATCGGCCCCGTGGTCATGGCTGCAACCAGGGCGTTATCCGCGAGTTCGCCGTACGGCCCCTCCGGCCGGTCGGCGACGGCCCAGATCGTGCCGTTCACGAGATTCGGGTCCGCAAAGATTCCGCGGTTGCCGTAGTACTGACCTGTCAGGGCGGTGAGGTACCACCGTCCGTTCAATTCGAAGACATCGGGCACCTCGATGCAGGCGTACTTGCCGGGCGCGAACGCCGGCCGCCGCTGCTCCCAGTGCACAAGGTCCGTCGAGTATGCACACGCGATCACGCTTGTCTCGGGCAACTCCTCCATCGGCTGACGCGCCGCGTAGAACCCGAACCACCCGTCCCCCGCGGGATCGCGCACCACGATGGGGTCGCGGCAATCGACCACGCCCGCCACCGGACGCTCGGCCGTGGCGTACCAGCGCGGGTCCGGCTCGATGACCGGGTTGCCCGGATGGCGCTGCCAGCGGTCGGGGCCCGTCGTGGTGGCCAGGCCGATGCGCTGGAACCGGCAGTTATCGGCCGAGCCGCGCATCGTGTAATAAAGGTATCCGCGCCCTTCGTGCCAGACGGCGCAGCCGGTCCATGGCTGCCGGTCATCGCGCGGATCGGCGGCATCGGGCCCGAACGCGGCCGGCCGCTCCTCCCAATCGACAAGGTTCAGCGTTACGGCGTGACCCAGCATGTCCTGCTCGGCGTCGGCGAGGCGTACGCGGCGCCGCCGCCGCAGGTGGTAGGCGTGAACCACATCGCCGACCGGCATGTACCAGGCGTCCCAGACGTACATGTTCCGGGGTGAATAGTTCACGGCGGCGCGGCTCCCGAAGGGTCACTGACCCGCGATGATAAGGCCGAGGCGCTTGGAGTGCTCCTCGAGCGACAGGCCGCCGCCCTCGATCGTCATCCAGCCGCTGTAGCCAACGTCGTCGAGGGCCTTGCGGACCACGGGCCAGTTGACGCTGCCGTCGCGGATATCGATGAACTTGCCCCCGTGCCCATCCGGGTTCAACTTGAAGTCCTTCACGTGGCACTTCGCCAGAAGCGACCCGAGCGCGCGGATCCACTCCTCCGGCGGCGCGTACTTCACGTGGTTCCCGATGTCGAAGTACGCTTTCACCCACGGGTTCTGGAACGAGGCGACGAAGGACTTAAAGTACGCCGGCTTGACCCAAAGGTTATTCCATACGTTCTCAAGCGCTATGACCACCTTCGTCTGCTCGGCCACCGGGATGAGTTTGCGGACGGCGGCAATCGAGCCATCGACGGCCTGGTTGTGGGCCTCGATGTAAGCCTTGTACTTCGCGTTGTCGCCCGCGACGACCTTCGTAAGGCGCCCGGTCTTCTCGTCGAACTCGATCTGGAATTCCCACGCCTCGGGCATCGCCATTTCTTTGCTGCCGATGCGGCACGGCACGAGGAGGATCGCATCGGCCCCGTACCCCTGGGCGGCCCGCAGCGCGGTCTCGGTCTCGGCGATGGACTTGGCGACCACGGCCGGGTCGGTCGAGTTGAACTGCATCCAGCCGCGTAGGACCGCGTGGATCTTCATACCGAGTTTCTCTGCGACCGCCCGCGCGGCCGCGGCATCCGCGGGGGAGGCGGACCAGTCGCCGGTCTCAAGGCCGTCGAACCCGGCGTCCTTCAGTTTCTTCAGGTACTCCTCCGTGGGTTTCCCGATCATCGCCTTGAGGAGTTTCGTCTTGAACGTTTCGGCCCCCAGGCCGCGCGAGGCCATAACGCCCAGGCCTGCGGCAGCAGTGGCGGCCATGAACCGGCGACGGCTGATGGCGTGTGTCATGTCGATCTCCTTTAGAGACGCGCGACCCTTGGGGTCGCGGCCAAAAATGTGTCGGCTGAAAAAGCCGATTCATATCCGACCGCTACTTCAGTTCCTTGATGCGGATGTTCTTGAATTGCACCTCCATCGGCCCGCCGCCGTGGATCTGCGTGGCGATGACGCCGGTCTTGGCGATGTTCGCATCAGTCTCGGTGTATTCGACGGTCTTCGTGCCGTTCACGGTCAGCGTGATCTTATTGCCCACGGCCTGGACCTCGTAATCGTTCCAGTCGCCGGGCTTCACGATCTTCAGGGCCTCTTCGTTCGACGGGCCGGCCAGGACCTTCTTCCTCCGGGCCTCATCGTAAAGTTTCCCCCACCAACCGGGGGCGAAGTCGGCCTGATACCCGGCCACCTCGTGCGAGTCCGGCACGCGGGCCGAGCGGAACTGAACGCCCGTGTTCCCCTTCCCGTCCACCAGGCGAATCTGGTACCGCAGGATAAAGTCGCCGTACGTCTTCTTGGTGGCCAGAAAATCGTTGTACTTGATGCCGGGCGACCGGCCCACGAGCATCCCGTTTTCGACGGTCCAGAGTTTCGTATCGCCTTCCCAGCCGGTGAGGTCATGGCCGTTAAAGAGTGGGACGAACCCCTCCTCGGCAGGCTGGGCGGATTTCTCGGCCGGCGGCGCCGCCGGCTTCTGTTCCTCGGCCGCTGCCACCGCCGCCATGCACATGCAGAGAACCGCTGCGAGACCGACACAAAGGACATGCTTCATGGCCCACCCTCCGAAATGCGGAACTCTCGATCGCCGGACACGAATACTGCCACGGACGCCCTGCCGCGTCAATCAAATAGACGCTGGAACCGGCGCGATGATTCTTTGTTGCCCCACGCCGGCCGGGTACAATGGCCGCATCACGGGACATAGGAGTCCGGCCGATGGCTGCCCTGCTTCCGTGGATGAAACACATCCTCCTCGCCGCCGTCTGTCTCGCCATCTCGGCCTGCCAATCGTCGTCGGCCGAGACGGGCGCGCCCCTGCCCCAGGCGGGGGGACTTACCGCACCGCCCGAGGAGGTCTGGGAACCGGTCCCCCTGGTCAACCCCGGCTTTGAGGATTCCTGGACCGGCTGGGGACCGAAGGGGGCCGATGCATTCTCCATCGCCGAGACTGCGGCGCACTCCGGCAAGGCCGCCGTGCGGCTCGACTGCGGAGCGACAACGAAGTACTACCCGAGCGTCCGCCAGACGTTTCCGGCGGCAGGACCGGGAATCTACCGGCTGAGGTTCTGGGTGAAGACGCAGGGCGTCGGGGCGAGTGACAAGGCAAAGGCCGCCGCCGGGGCGCGAGTGAGCATAGAGTACCAACTCCAGAGCGGCCAGCGGGCATGGGACGCTTCCCGCGTCTTCCACGGCACGGAGGACTGGCAGGCCGAGACGCAGGAGGCCTTTATCCCGCCGGAGATGAAACCCGGCACGCTCGCAGTCTCCGTGAGCCGGTACGGCATCCCGGGAAGCGGGGAGGCGCTCTTCGACGATTTCGTGCTTGAGCGCCGCGTGCCGCCGCCCGTCGAGGCGTTCCTTGAGTATCCGAACTACCGCGGATACCTTCCGGCGGACGGGCCGCAGAAGGTCCGCCTCTGGGTCCGCGTGAACGCCGAGAAGCCGGCCGGGCCGGGGTCGGTCGAGGTGACGGCGTCCGACGGGCGGCGCATCGCGGCCGCGCCGCTTGATCCTTCGCGGAAGGAACAGACGCTGGAACTCGATGCCGCCTCATGGACCCCGGGGCGATGCCTCGTCACCGCACAACTCGGCGCGTACAAGTACCCCGCGTACGCGGTCCAGAAGATCGCCGCCGATGAGCGGAAACGGATTCCCTTCTGGTTCGACGAGCACCAGGTCGCCCACGTCGCGGGCAAGCCGACATTCCTGCTGGGCCTCTACAACACGACCGTCAAGTTCGCCACGATCGACGACGGCGAGATCGAGCGGCTGCGCAAGATGGCGGAGGCCCCGGTAAACTTCAATATCAACTATTTCGTCTGGTCCAACGACACGACCACGCAACGGCGGTACCTGGCGGCCATGCAGGAACACGGCATCTGGTTCCTCTTCACCGTGAACAACGTCTTCCCGGACACGAAGTCATCGTGGGACTTTCCGATCCTGAAGGAACTCCTGTCCGAGGCCGGCGGCAGACTGGCCACGCAGGAGATCGCGGACAAGTACCTCACGCGCCTGGCGGAAACCATGAGCGGCGTGCCGGGCCACGGCGGCTGGTACGTGATGGACGAGCGCCCGTTCGAGCAGGCGCCGCGGACCTTCCACCAGTACGACGTGCTGCGCCGTGCCGATCCCGGGCACCCGACGCTGGGCGTCAGCAACCGGCCGAGGGAACTTGAGTGCTGGCGCGACGCGGTCGATGTCCTCGGCATGGACCCGTATCCACTCTTCAACATGAAGGCCGGCCAGCCGCTGTCGCTCGTGGCCGAGTGGACGAAGGCGAGCGCGGCGGCGACGCGCGGCAGCCGCCCCGTATGGACCGTCATACAGTTCTTCCAGGGCTGGTCCACCGACCGCTGGCCGGCGGAAGATGAACTCCGGACGATGAGCCTCATGGCCATAGCCGAGGGCGCCCGCGGCCTCTTCTACTGGAGTTTCGGGAGCCGCGCCCTGCTGTCGGTCGGCGAGGCGAAACGCGAGGAGTACTGGCAGCGGCTCGCGAAGGTGATGAAGGAACTTAAGTCCATCGAGCCTGCGCTCGTGGCGCCGGATGCGCCGGCGGCGGTCAAGGAGGTCTCGGACGGGCGCGTCCGGTGGCGCGCCCGCGCGACCGGCGGCAAGACGTATGTCTTTACATACATGCCGTCGGACAGGTTCGTGGCCGACCCGGCCTCGGCCCCGCCGGTCGAGGTGCGGTTCACGATGCATGACGGCCGGGTGGTAACGCGCAACCTGCGGCCCGACTCGGCCGACTGGTTCTCGGTGCCGGTGGAGAAGTGAGGCACAAAGGAGGATACAGGAATGAACCTTTCAATCACGAGGCGCGGTTTTCTCTGCGGCGCGGCCGTTGCAGGGGCAGGCCTAGTTATCCTGAAGGACTCGGCCGCCGCCCGCGCGATGGCGGCCAACGAGACAGTCAACATCGGCCTGGTCGGCGTGGCCGGGCGGGGGTCGTGGTTCTGCGACCTGCTGTCTCGGACGCCGGGCCTGAAACTCGTGGCCCTATGCGACGTCAACGAGTTCCGGGCGAAGGCCGCCTACGAGCAATATCCCGACCAGCCGAAGTTCGCCGACTTCCGCATGATGCTCGACAAGATGCGAGATAAGATCGACGGCGTCATCGTGGCAACGCCCGACAACACCCACGCGGTCGTCTCGGCCGCCGCAATCCGAGCGGGCAAGGGCGTGTTCACCGAGAAGCCCCTCACCCTGAACGTGTACGAGTCCAACGTCCTCCGGAAACTCGCCCGCGAAAACAAGGTGGCCACGCAGATGGGCAACCAGGGCACCTCCAGCCCGGCGTTCCACCAGGCACTCGGCCTCATCCGGTCCGGCGCGCTCGGCGAGGTCCGCGAGGCCTACGTGTGGATAGGCGGGGGCGGCGGCAACAAACCCAGGGTCAACATAGGGGATGTCCCCTGTCCGCCGACGCTGCACTGGGACCTGTGGCTGGGCCCGGCCAAGTTCCGCCCTTACCACACCGTGTGGATGCAGTGGCACGGGTGGCGCGAGTTCGGCAGCGGCAACCTGGGCAACTGGGGCAGCCACTCGGCCAACCTTCCGTTTATGGCCCTGAAGTGCCACACGCTGTGGCACGCCGATGCCGCGGCCAAGCCGCGCATCCGCTTCCGCGGCGAGGCATCGGAGGTTGACAATGAGCGGTTCCCGCGCTGGTGGACGAACCGGTGGGAGTTCCCCGCCCGCGAGGGCCTGCCGCCGGCCGTCATACATTGGGTGACGCAGAACGCCCCCGCGTTCGCCGAGGTCAAGCAGAAGATGCTGGACGCCGGGGTGACCCTGAACGACCAGAACCAGCCCTCATACGAGGGGGCATCGTTCCACACCGGCTGCTTCATCCCCGGAACGAAGGGGACGATCGTGGCCAGCAGCCACAACATGACCTTCAAGTTCCTGCCGAAGGAGAAGGACCAGCCGCCGCCGACCCTGCCCGAAACCCCTCGGTTGCTCGGCCACGAGCGCGACTGGGCTGCCGCCATCAAGGGCGGCAGGCCCGCATGGAGCAACTACGATTACTCGAGCGCCCTGAATGAGATGCTGATGCTCGGCAACGTGTCGAACCAGGTGCCCGGCGAAGACCTGGAATACGACCCGCTGGCGTGCAAGGTCGTGGGTAACGAGAAGGCCGACGGCCTGCTTCGCCGCCAGTACCGCGAGGGGTGGACGCTGTAGGACCCCGGCCTTTGCCGGCCTTTGCCGGCCTTTGCCGGTATTGCCTTGTCCCGCTCGCCGAAGTAGAATAGGGCGCGGCGGTCGGAGAACCAAGGAGAAGTCTATGCTGATCAGGAGGAAGGCCCGCAGAAACTCCCCTCGTGAAACCTGCGTCATCTACAAGTCTCTTGAGGATGCATGCTGGGTTGCGCACGGCCTGCGCACCGACCAGATCGGGATGGGCGACTCAATCGTCGAGGCGCTGGCCGACTTCATGCGGGCCATCGACCAGGTCCGGAAGGTGGCCGCACAGGGCAGGAACGTAGCCCTGTACCGTCCCGCGCCGGCCGAGATCCGCGCCAAGGCGAAGACCGCCCGGCCTCTGCCGCGTGAGATCTACGAGATCGCCCACAAGAAGGTGTACGGCAAGTGGCCGGCCGACCTGCCGGTAACCGTGAAACCCCGCTCCCGACAGACCTTCAAGGCGGTTGTGGACGAACCGCTGCCCGCATGAGCCAGCCCAGGCCGAAATGGAAGGATGTGGAGCGGTACTTCCTGCGGCGCGGCTACGCGATCTACTCGGACGGCGGGGACAAGATCATCGTGGCGCCCCCCGATGCCGATCCCCGTCGCAAGCGGCAGACGGTGCGGATCGGCCATCGGTTCGCCGGCAGCCCAGGGCGCGAGTTGCCTTACGGACATGTTTCGCAGATCAAGCGGGCGTTCGGAGTCACCGCCGAGGACATCATCGCGGGTTGAGGCGGCGGCTCACATGTCGGCGGTCTGCATGTGCCGGAGTTGCTCAAGGGTGAAGACCGGGCCGTCGCGGCAGACATAGACCGAGCCGACGTTGCATCGGCCGCAGTGACCCAGGCCGCACTTCATCCGGTTCTCCAGCGTCGTATAGACGGCGGGGGGGGCGAAGCCGAGTTTCGTAAGCACCGGCAGGCTGAACTTGATCATGATCGGCGGCCCGCACACAAGGGCCACCGTGTTCGCGCTTGCGGGGGCGAGTTCCTCAAGAACCGTCGGCACGAAACCGATCTTCCCGGTCCAGTCAGGCGTCTCGCCGCCGGGATCGACCGTGGTCACCAGGCGCACGTCCTTGCGTGCCGCCCACTCGGCAAGTTCCTGCTTATACACAAGGTCGGCCACGGTGCGGGCGCCATAGACGATCGAGATTTCCGCGAACTCCTGGCGGCGGTCCAGCACGTTCCAGATGACGCTGCGGAGCGGCGGCAGGGCAATTCCGCCCGCGATGAAGAGGACGTTCTTGCCCTTCCACTCGTCAATAGGAAACGAGTTGCCGTACGGCCCGCGGAAGGTGACGGTCTGGCCGACCTCGCGGTCCTGTAGTGCGGCGGTCACGCGGCCGGTCCGGCGGAAGGTGCACTCGATGTACTCGGTGCGGGTGGGCGGGCTGGCGACGCAGAAGACGCTCTCGCCCGCGCCCGGCACGCCGTACAGGCCGAACATGCCGACGCGGTACTTCTGGAAGAACGCAGCGCGGTCCGCCTCCTCGACGAACTGGAGTCGGAAGGTCCAGACTTCAGGCGCTTCGTCGCGCGCCGCGGCGACACGCATCATCATCGGCTGGTAGAGGCTCGCGCTCATTTCACGCCCGCCTTCCGGGCCTCGTCGATTTCCTGGCAGACCTGGCAGATGGCGACGCCCGCCGGGCACAGCCGCCCGCATCGGCCGCAGCCCGTGCAGCCCATCACGCCCAGGCGCTCCACGATGTATCGGAATTTGTGCATGACCCGCTGCCGCCAGCGAGACGTCTGGTCGGGCCGCGGGTTATGCCCGCCCGCGTGGGCCGTGAAGAGCGACAGGCCGCAGGTATCCCAGTTCCGCAGGCGGACGCTTTCCGAGCGCGTCGCCTCGTCCTGGATGTCGAAGCAGTGGCAGGTGGGGCACGCGAACGCGCACGCCCCGCACCCCAGGCACGCCAGGCCGAGTTCCCGCCACAGGGGCGACTCGAAGTTCGCCCCGGCCCACTCCGTCACGCCCTTGGCGTCGAACTTCACGGCCACGTCGGCGGCCTTGTCGGGCACGGCCTTCCCCTCGGCAAGCGCCCCGCCGGCGGCGGACAGGACCGCGCGGCCCTTCTCGGTCAGCGGTTCGAGGATGAACTTCGCGCCGCCGTCGGCGGAGCGGAGCATCGCATCGGCCCCGCGGGTGGAATCCGGCGCGCCGCCGACGGTCGTGCAGAAACACTGCTCATCGGCCGTAGTGCACACGAGCGAGATTATCGTTGTGGCCGCGCGCCGGGCGTTGAAACGCTCGTCCTTGTAGTCCCAGTTGAACACGGCGTCGAGGACGAGCATGGCGGCGGCATCGCAGGGACGCGCCCCAAGGATGACAGTCTTCGTTGCCTCGACCGGCGTGTCTTCGGGCGTGAAGTTCGCCCCGTCGAGCGTGTACCGGCCGATGATCTCGCTTCGCGGGAAGAGAAACTCCTTCGCGGAGTTGACGGGGATGGCCCGCGTCTCGACGGCCGCGCCGGGCTTCCACTCGGCCAGGCGGATGACATCGCCGTCGCGCATGGGCGCGACGACGCGGTATCCGGCGGCGGCAAGGGCCTGCGCCAGGTCGGTCAGCCGGGTTGCGTCAATTAACTTCATGAGTGCCTCGTTGCACCCTACCTTGCGGGCGCGTCACGCGCGACCCTGCGGGTCGCGGCTAAAATCATCGAATAAAACCTTCGTCGTCTTCGGGGTTCCATGAACCTATCAAGGGTTTAGCGGCCGGGTCGTAGCCGGCCTTCTCCTCGAATTCCTTCTCGACCTCCTGGGCCAGCATCAGGTTCAGGAGCATCAGCGGGATGCCCTGGGGGCACGCCGCCTCGCACGCGCCGCACTGGGTGCACCGGCCCGCCAGGTGGAACGCCCGGATCATGTTCCACGCGTAGTTGCCGTGTGCGCGTGCGGCGGTGGAGATCCACTGCGGCACGTTCTTCTCCACGATGCACTGCTTGCAGTAGCAGCCCGGGCAGGCCGCCCGGCAGGCGTAGCAGCGGGTGCACTTGGCGAACTGCTCGCGCCAGAACGCCGCGCGCTGGGCCGGTGGCATGGCG
>CAYGWP010000377.1:0-18322 GCA_964353455.1 uncultured Anaerolineales bacterium | reverse complement strand
TCGATCTCCAACACCGCCGAGTGGGGCGAGTACATGTCGGGCCCGCGCGTCATCACGCCCGAGACCAAGGAGGAGATGAAGAAGATCCTGAAGGACATCCAGACGGGTGCCTTCACTTCCGAGTGGATGCGCGAATGCCGGGCCGGCCAGCCGAAGTTCAAGGTCGAGATCAGCCCCCTGGCCGCCCGAACGTCCGACGAACTCAAGGCACTTGTCGCACGGCTGGGCCTGCACAAGGTCGCGCAAGACCTGTACCTCGGGCCGGAGAGCGCCTCGACCTGAAGCCCGTCGAACTCCACAGGAAACGACGATGAAGAAGGTCGTGTTGCCATGCCTGTTGGTTGTGGGCCTGGCCGCGTGCTTGCCGGCATATGCGCAGAGCGGCGGCCCCGCCGCGCAAGAGATAACGGCCGAGGTCGCCGTGTACGGGGCGACGGCATCGGGGGTGGCGGCCGCCGCAGCCGCGGCGCGCGAAGGCCACAGCGTGGTCCTCATCGAGCCCAGCCGCTGGCTTGGCGGCCTGGTGGGCAGCGGGTTCCGCATGTCGGAGGACGTGCCCTACTACGAAACCATCGGCGGCATGGCTCGCAGGTTCGTGGAAATCGATGTGAGTTGGGGAGGATGGAAACTCGACTGGGAGTCCAAGCGCAATCAGGCCCTGCTTAAGGAGATGATGTCTCCTTACGCGGAGCGAATCCGGATCGTTTACGAGCACCGCGTCCGCGCGGTGGAGAAGAACGGCGCGCGAATCGTCTCGCTGCTGCTGGAACACGCTCCGCCCGACAGGTATGGGGTGCCCGCGCCGGAGGCGCTCCCCGGCGGCCTCGTCCGGGTGAGCGCGAAGGTTTTCATCGATGCCAGTTACGAAGGCGACGTCATGGCCGGGGCGGGAGTCAAGCACCGCGTGGGCCGCGAGTCGAAACAGGAGTACGGCGAATCGCTCGCCGGAGTGCGCGGCGTCCGCAGGTTCCCGGGCATCGACCCTTACATCAGGGAAGGCGACCGTTCCAGCGGCCTCTTGCCGATGATCCCGCCAGACCCGCTGGGCGAACCCGGAAGCGCCAGCCGGTTCTTCCAGGGCTACAACTTCAAACTCGCCTGGCGGCGCGCTCCGACCCCGGATGATCCGGGGATCCTGATGCCGCCGCCCGACCCGAAAGATCCGCTGCGCTATGAGTTCCTCAGGCGGATCAGGAAGGCCGGGCACGGGATCAGTTGGCCGACATTCAACTTCAACCGCGGCGAGGTCTGCACCGGGGCCGTACCCGGTGCACAGGCGGACTACCCCGAAGGCGACTGGCCGACCCGGTCCCGCGTGTGGCGGTCTTACATGGAGCATCTGAAATCCCTGGCGGATTTCACCGGGAAGGAAACCAGGTTCCCGTCCGACCAGAATGTCGATACCGGCGGCTGGCCCCACCAACTCTACGTCCGCTCGGCCCGCCGGATGCTGGGCCGGTACGTCATGACCCAGGCCGACATCGCGCTTCAGACCGACACCCCCGACTCGGTCGGCATGGGGTACTATCCCGTGGATATCTACCCTTGCCGCCTGGTCGTCCTGGACGACGGCACGTTGGCATCCGAAGGCGACACCTTCGTCCTGGTTTCACCGGGCCCGTACCGCATTCCATACCGTTCCATCACCCCGAAAGCGGCGGAGTGCGAGAACCTGCTGGTCACCGTCTGCATGTCGGCCAGCCACGTGGCCTGCGCCTCCTTACGCATGGAGGCAACCTACATGGTCCTCGGCGAATCGGCCGGTGTTGCCGCAGCCCTGGCCCTCACTGAGGACAAGCCGGTGCAGGAGATCGACGTCAGCCGACTCCAGGACCGCCTGCTGGCGTGCGGCCAGGCGCTCGCCTGGAACGGCAAGGGCTACCAGTACTTCCGGTGGAATGTCTGGCGGACAGACTTTCACACGGGACTCCAGGGCTGGTGGGTCGCGCACCCGGAGGAGTACCCCAGGTTCCGACCGCGGCCGGATGAGGCGGTAAGCCCGAAGTCGGGCATCGTCGTTGACGACCCGCAGGCGTCCAGAACCGGCGACTGGACGCCCTCGGCCCGTTGGCGGCCCTTCGTGGGCAGCGGCTACATCCACGACAACCGCGAGAAGAAGGGAACGAAGTCGGTGATCTTCAGGCCAAGCCTGCCGGAGGCAGGAATGTACGAAGTGCGCGCAGCCTACACGTCAGGCGCCGACCGTTCCCGCAAGGTGCCTGTTCTCATCAGGCACGCCGACGGCGAGACACGGGTGCTGCTCGACGAGACATCGCCTCCACCGATCGGCGGTCTCTTCAGGTCGCTGGGGCGGTACCGCTTCGAGAAAGGCGAGGCCGGCTCGGTCACCATCAGCACCGAAGGCACCGACGACGGCTATGTCGTAGTAGATGCCGTGCACTTCCTCCGGGCGGCCGACGCAAGCGCTCCGCCCGAGCAGCAGTAGGCTGCCGGCGGCTTCCTGCGTCCATGTCACCCGGCGCACGGGGCCCGGAAAACTACACAATCAGCATCGCATCGCCATAACTATAAAAGCGATAACCCGCCCGCACCGCCTCCGCGTATGCCGCAAGGACCCGCTCGCGCCCTGCGAAGGCCGATACGAGCACCAGGAGCGTTGATCGCGGCAGGTGGAAGTTCGTAAGCAGGGCGTCAACAACCTTGAACTCGTACGGGGGCCGGACGAAAAGGTCCGTCCAGCCGGCCATCGGCCGCACACCGCCCTGCCCTGCGGCCGATTCCAGCGCGCGGACGGTCGTGGTGCCGACGGCGACGATCCGCCGCCCGGCCGCGCGGGCGAGGTTGATCCGCTCGGCCGAGTCCGCCGCAATCTCCACGTACTCCTCGTGCATCACATGCTCGGCCAGGCGCTCAGCCCGGATCGGCTGGAACGTCCCGAGGCCGACGTGCAGCGTCACGGTCGCCCGCTCGATCCCGCGGGCCTGGAGGCGCTCGAGCACCTGCGGTGTAAAGTGGAGGCCCGCGGTCGGCGCGGCCACAGCGCCGTCGCGGCAGGCATAGACGGTCTGGTAATCGTCGCGGTCGGCGGCAATTAGTGGGGCCGCATCGCCCCGGCGGCGGATGTACGGCGGCAACGGTGGACGGCCCACCGAGGCCAGCAGCGCGACAGGCTGCACCCCCGCGGGAGGGCGCATCTGCCAGACGCCTCGCTCGCCACGGGCCACCAGTTCCACCTCGGCCCGCGCATCGCCGGCGGCATCGACCAAGGCAAGGGTCTCGCCGGCGCGGATACGCCCTCGCCCCGCCAGCAGGACCTCCCACAGGCCGCCCTCAAGCACGCGGAGGAAACACCCCTCGATGCGTGCGCCGCCGGCACGCCGGGCCGTGAACGCCGCAGGGATCACCCGCGTATCGTTCACCACGAGGAAGTCGCCCGGAGCGAGGAGGTCAGGCAGTTCGTGGAACCGCTGGTGGGCAATCCCGCCCGTCCGGCGGTCGAGAACCATCAGGCGCGAGGCGTCGCGCGGCCGGGCCGGCGCCTGCGCAATGCGGTCGGGCGGCAAGTCATAACCGAAGTCAGAGAGATTCAGTTCGTGTCCTGACACACAATCTCCATTGGAAGGTACCCGCGGGCTCACGCCCGCGGCCCGAAAAGCGGCCGCGGCGACATTGTAGAACACCGCCGCGCGCAGAGCAACGGCGACGTTCCTTGACACCGCTCCCGCGCCGGGAATACAATCGCCCCGACCGAAATGGGCACGCTCCTCCAGAAAGCGATCTGGTTCCTCCAGTACGCCGCCCTGCGGCTGGTGGAGATGCTGCTCCAGTGTTTCCCGATCGAATGGAACCTGATGACGGCCCGCCTGGCGGGGAGCATCCTCTACCGGCTGGACCGCAGGCACCGCGAGCGTGCCCTTGAGAACCTGCGTGCGAGTTGCCCCGGCGCGGCCGAGGAGACGCTGCGGCGCGTGGCCCGGCGCTCGTGCGAGCACCTCATCATGGTGGGGGCCGAGGTGCTGTGCCTCCCGCGGCTGATGCAGTTCAACCGGTTCCTCGAATATGTCGATATCTCGCAGTGCCTCGAGTCGTTCCAGCACATCGCGGGCGGGAAGCCGGCGATCCTCGTGACCGGACACTTCGGCAACTGGGAGATGGTCGGCTACTCGATGGCGGCAATGGGGTTCCCGGCCACATCGGTCGCGCGGCCGCTGGATAATCCGTATCTCAATGCGTACATCCTCAGGCTGCGGGAGCGGACCGGACAGAAAATCCTCTTCAAGGAGGGGATGACCGAGGAGGCGCTGGCCGACCTGCGGCGCGGGCGGCCGCTGGCGTTCATCGCCGACCAGGACGCGGGCCGCCGGGGGTTCTTCGTCAACTTCTTCGGTCGCAAGGCCTCCGCCTATAAGAGCATCGCCTACCTGGCGATGGAGGAGAACATCCCGATCTTCGTCGGCGGCGCGTACCGCGACGGGCCGGGGTTCCATTATCGCCTCGTCACGACCGACCGGATCGACCCGGCCGAGTACCCGCGCGGCATCGACGGCGCCGTCGCCATCACCGAGCGGTACACCGCCGGCATCGAGAAGGCGGTGCGGCTGGCACCCGACCAGTACCTCTGGGTCCATCGGCGGTGGAAGACCCGCCCGCCGGAAGAACGAAAGGCCTCGCAATGAACCGTACGCGCCTTGTAGTCTTCTGTGCCTTCCTGAGCGCGCTTGCCGCGCCCCTCGCCGCCCAGGTTGCCGAGAAACTGGACCGCGGCACGGTGGCAATGCGGACCGCCGACGGTCCCGTCTATGTCGGCTGGCGGCTGCTGGAGAACGACCCGCCCGACGTCGCGTTCCATGTCTATCGCCAGGCGGGCAAGGATGCGGCGGCCGAGCGCCTGACAACCGAGCCGGTCCGCGACTCGACCAACTTCGTCGATGAGAAAGCCCCGAAGGAGGGCTCGCCTCTTTACTTCGTGCGGCCCGTGACGGGCAAGGACGAAGGCCCGCCCTGCCCGGCCGCAGCCCCGGCCGACACTCCACCCGGCGCCTCGTACATACGCATCCCTCTCCAAAGCAAGGCCACCGCAATGAAGGCCGGCGTGGGCGACCTCGACGGCGACGGACGCCTGGAGTACGTCGTCAAGCACCCCAACTTCAACACCGACCCGTACCAGTCCCCCGGCTACTGGAAGAAGAGCGAAGACACCTACAAGATCGAAGCCTACACGCAGGACGGCAAGTTCCTCTGGCGGCACGACATGGGCTGGTCCATCGAGGAAGGCATCTGGTATTCTCCATACGTAGTCTTCGACCTCGACGGAGACGGCTGCGCCGAGGTGTACGCGAAGGGCGGCGAGGGCGACCCGCGCGAACCCACCGGCCACGTCAAGAGCGGCCCGGAGTGGCTCTTCAAGATCGACGGCCGGACGGGCCAGGTCGTCCGCAAGGTCCCCTGGATCGATCGCCTGCCCGAAATCGGCGATTACAACTACTACTGCCGCAACCTCCTGGCCATCGCCTACCTCGACGGCAAGCGGCCGCACCTCATCATGCAGCGTGGAACGTACAAGGCGATCGTGATCGAGGCCTACGACCCCGACCTGAAACTCGTCTGGCGGTGGAATTCGCACGATGAGAAGCAGAAGTACGACGCCCAAGGCGCCCACACCCTCCACGCGGCCGACGTTGACGGCGACGGCTGCGACGAGATCATCGTCGGCTCGTGCATCGTGGACCATAACGGGCGCGGGTTGTGGACCCTCGGCATCGGCCACCCCGACACCTGCTACGTGGGCGACATCGACCCCGCGCGGCCGGGGCTGGAGATTTTCCTCGGCATCGAGCCCCGACAGCCGAAGGGCGCCGTCAGACTCGTCGAGGCAGCAACCGGCAAGACCATCTGGGCCAACGAGGAGCCGACCGTCCACGTCCACGGCCAGGGCATGTGCGCCGACCTCCTGGCCGAGTACCCCGGCCAGGAGTGCTACGCGGGCGAGGCCAAGGGCGGTTCACAGGCATGGATGTACACCGCCGCAGGCAAGAGGATCGGCAGCGAGAACATCGGCAGCCTCGCACCGTGGACTCTCTGGTGGGACGCCGACCCGCAGAGAGAGATCGTCCTGGGCGGCGCCATCCGCGACTTCCAGGGCCCGACCCACCTGAAACTCCCGGACGGCGCCCGGCAGTGCCTTGTCGTCGATTGCCTCGGCGACTGGCGCGAGGAACTCATCGTGGGCATGCCCGGAGAAATCCGCATTTACACCACGACCATCCCGGCGAAGACCCGCCGCCCTTGCCTCCTCCAGGACCGCCTGTATCGGCTCGACACCGCGATATCAACAATGGGCTACAACGCCCCGCCGCAGCACTCACGGCCGTGATGCCCGGCGCGATGACTGCCGGATGCCCACCAGGAGCAGCATCACGCCGATCTCCGGCCAGAGCAGGAGCCGCGCGATGCGCGAAACGTTGGCCTCCGGCCAGCCGCCCACCGCCACCTTCACCGCGGCCGAGACCGGACATGACTCCAGCAGCCGCACGTCGATAGGGCCTATTGTCTCGCCAACCGAGTAGGCCACCGCAAGCGGGCCGACGGCCGCCAGCATGGCCGCCAAAATGAGCCATCGGACCGACTTCGCTCCGATGCCGACGGCCGCCACGCGCAGGCCCAGGCCCGGGAGCACGAGCCCCGCGGCAACGGTCAACAGCGGACCCGCCGCCAACATCCGGCCGCCGACCGACCACGCCACCAACACCAGCGGCGCGGCGAGGGCCGTAAGGATCACCGCCTCAAGGAGCGTGCGTCCGACGAGTTTCCCGCCAACTGTCGCGCCGGCAAACGGTCCGGCCAGCGCGGGCCAGAACGGCCAGATGATCGTCAGGAACAGCGATGCCGCCGCGACAAGAGCCGCAGGCGCGCTCTCGCCCGTCAGCCACGGTCGCGGCACCGGCATGTAGGGGGCCACCAAGAGCGACGGGGCAAGCCACGCCAGAAGCCACGCGCACCAGGCAACCGGAAGGAGAACCCACGCAGCGCCGCTGGGCGGAGTCCGCTCTTCGGGTATGCCGGATGGTGGCGTTGCGCCGCCTTCTGGGCCGGCGGCCATGGGCTAACTCCGCACGCGGGTGGCCAGACCAGCGGTGCGGCGCCGGATGGCCTCGTTCGGAATATCGATATAAGCCAGGACGCCGTCAACCTGCCCATGCAGCGTCTTATAGACATAATCCAGATATGCAACCTTGGCGGCGGCGGACTTTTCGCGGAGCATGTCGGCCTGGCCCGACGGCGCCTTCCCCCACTTGATGCGGGTGCCGCTCACCGTGAAGAGGGCGATCTCGGTGTCTCGCGGGTCGCGGCGGCCGGCAAAATTGGAGACGTCCACGGTCGCCAGGGCGAACGCCTCGCGGCGCGGCTCGACCGCATCGGCCACCTTGAGCGCCGCCGCCAGGCTCGGATCAGGCCACGGCTGCCCGGGGCCCGGCGGGTTCGTCAGGACCCCGGTCACCACGATGAACCGGACATCGGCCAGCCGCGCCTCCCCGTAAAGCCCCGGCAGCCGGATGCCCTGGTCGTCAACCAGGGCGAAGCCTTCGCGGCCCTGGACGAACGCCAGCGGGCGGCGGAACCTCAGTTGCACCTCCAGCGGCGGGCGGCCAGGGTCCACGCGAGGGTCGTGCTTCACGATACGCTCAACCCGGTCCACCCACAGGCACCGCTGGTAGGCCGCGGCGATGCGGCGGCAGACATCCGCATCCAGCAGGCTGAACCGCGCGGGGAACGTCGGGTCCAGCAACGTCATGTCCAGTTCCGCGCGGATCGCCGGCGTCATCCATTTTGGACCGCTCGTCAGGCGAAGGCTCTCGGCACGCATCTGGTATCCGGGGGCCACGCGGACGTTCTCGCGCAGGCTGTCGATGCCGAAGAGCGCCCCGCAGCCCAGGACCGCCGTCACGAGGGCCACAAGAGTGCCCTTGAGGACGCGCCAGCCGAGGGCCGGGTCGCTCTCTTTGTCCTTGGCCAAGATACGCCTCCTGACTGCTCAAAACACGCGGCCGCCGAGGCGGCCGGCTAAATGTAATTGTTATGCAGGGCGGCGCGACCTGCGGCGGGCCAGCGCCACGATCCGCTCGCACAGTTTCGGGAACGTCAGGCCGGCCCGCGCCGCCGCCTTCGGAACCAGGCTGTGGCTCGTGAAGCCCGGAATGGTATTCACCTCCAGAACCTGCGGCTCGTCCTGGGCGGTGAGCATGATGTCAACGCGCGAGAGGTCGCGGCAGCCGAGGGCCTGGTGCGCCTTAATGGCTGCCTGGATGATGAGTGACTCCGTCGCCGCCGAAAGGCCGTGCTCGAAGACGTACTCAGTCCGGTCGGATTCATACTTGAAGTGGTAATCGTACCATCCGCCGGGCGTCCGGATTTCGATGACTGGCAGCGGCGCTTCGCCCAGGATTCCGACGGTGAACTCTCGGCCGAGGACCCGGCGTTCGATGATGGCCGTGTCGCCCGGCGCCCAGACCGCGTCGGCGGCCTTGCGCAGCGACTCCATCGAGTCGGCCATGCCGATGCCGATGCTGGAGCCGTCGGCCACGGGCTTGACGACCAGTTGTGGGCCGAGCCACTCGAAGGCCTCGCGCAGGGTCGCCTCGTCGCCGGGTTCAGCCACGCGGAATGCCGGCGTGGGAATCCCTTCATCGGCAAAGCAGGTCTTGGCCCGGACCTTGTCCATCGCGAGGCGGCTGGCCAGCGGGCCGCTGAACGTGTAGCACGCGCCGAGGGCCTCAAGTTCCTGCTGGATGCCGCCGTCCTCCCCCCACCGGCCATGGAGCGCGAGGAATGCGACGTCCAGGCCCTCGACGAGTCCTGCGGTGACGTCGCCCGGCCGCACGTCGGACGGCCGCACATCGTGGCCCAGGCTGCGCAGCGCGTCGGCCACAGCCATGCCGCTCTCGATGCTCACCGGGCGCTCGCGCGACGGGCCGCCCATCAGCACGCCGATCGTGAGTGTTCCCGGCGTCACTTCCGTCTCGCTTTCCGCAGCGGTTAGAGGTGGAGTCATGGCCAAACCTCAATCTCCAGTTCCAGGTACACGTCGAAGCGTTCCTTGACGGTCTTGCGCATGAATTCGATGAGCGCCAGGACGTCGGCGGCGGTGGCCTTGGCTTTTTCCTTGACGATGATGTAGTTGGCGTGTTTGCGGGAGACGACGGCCCCGCCGACGCTCGTGCCCTTCAGGCCCGCCTGGTCGATGAGCATGCCGGCGGCAAGCCCTCGCGGGTTCTTGAATACGCACCCCGCGCTTGCGGCGTTCATCGGCTGGCTGTTTCTCTTGGCGATCCAGTACTTCTTCATGCGAGCCTCGATTGTCTTGGGGCTGTCGGGCATGAGGCGGAGTTCGGCTTCGAGGATGAACCTTGCGGCGATGTTGCTCGTGCGATATCCGAACGCCAAGTCGTCGCGCTCGCGGTAAAAGGCCTGGCCCTGGGCATCCATGACCTTGACGCGTTCGATGGTCTGTCCGATGTCGCCGTGGACTCCGCCGGCGTTCATGAGGACGCTGCCGCCCACGCTTCCGGGGATGCCGACGAGACACTCGACGCCCGAGAGGCCGGAGCGTGCGGCCGCCTTGACGACCTCCGGCAGCGGGGCGGCCCCGCCGGCCCGCATGAGGTCTTCCTCAACCGAGATGCGGCCGAAGCCGTCCTGCCCGAGTTGAACGACGGCGCCGGGGACGCCCGCATCGCTCACCAGCAGGTTCGAGCCGCGCCCCAGCGCGCGGACTTCGATGCCGGCCTTCTGGCACCCGACGAGGACCTCGCGGAGTTCGTCCTCAGATCGCGGCCGGATAAAATACTGGCACGAACCGCCCACGCCGAACGTGGTGGCGGCGCCCAGGGGAAAGTCCTGCTGCACGATCTCCTCGAGTCCCTTGAAGACGGTCACGTTGCGTCCTTCTCTTGGGCCGGCGGCGGCACGGCGTCGGCGCTGCGTCCCGATGCGCCGCCCTTTGGGGTCTCGCCCGCCAGGTCCGCCAGGAGCGGCGCGGCCAGGCGCCAGACGTCGCCGGCGCCCATTATCATGAGCACGTCGCCGGTTCCCAGGCTCTCGACCAGGTAGCGGCGGATTGATTCAAATTCTTTGATATAAACGCCGTCGGCGCCCAGGCGCTGAACTTCCCCCACCAGGTCCTGGCTGGAGACCGCCTGGCGCTCGTTCTCGCTGTCGCGGACAAAGTAGATGTCCGGTACTACAACCTTATCGGCAACCGCGAGGGCCAGCGCAAAGTCTTTCAGGAAGAACCGGGTCCGGCTGTGCTGGTGCGGCTGGAAGACCACCCAGAGCCGTTTCGGGGCGAAACGGGCCTTGGCGGCCTTCAGGGTGGCGCAGATTTCCGTCGGATGGTGGGCGTAATCATCGACGACGGTGACGCCGGCGGCCCGGCCGAGGACCTCCATCCGGCGCGACGCCCCGTGGAACTCGCCCAGCGCCTTCGCCACGGCGTCGGCCGGCGCCCCCGCCCAGTGGCACAGGGCCATCGTGGCCAGGGCGTTGAGGACGTGGTGCCGCCCGGCGAGCGCCAGGCGAACCGAGACGAACAGCGCGCCCTTGTCGTACAGGTCGAAGGTGTATCGGCCCTGGTCGTCTTCGAGGTTCTCGGCGTGCCAGTCGAAGTCGCCGCCGATGCCGAAGGTCTCGACGCGGACGTGGGCCTTTGCGGCAATCTCGCGGACGCCGAGGTCGTGGCCGTTCGCCACCAAGAGGCCGCCCGGCATGATTCCGGAGGCGAATTCGGCGAACGCTGCGCGGATCTCCGGCAGGCCGCCGAGGTAGTAGTCCAGGTGGTCCTCCTCGATGTTGAGGATGGCCGCCGCATGCGGCTTATAGTTGTGGAACGACCGGTCGAACTCGCACGCCTCAACCACGAGGTGCGGCCCCGCGCCGACGTGCGACCCGCCGCCAAGTTGCGGCACCTCGGCACCGATGACGAAACTCGGATCAAGGCCCGCGCAGGTCAGCGCGTAACTGACCATCGCGGTGGTGGTGCTCTTGCCGTGCGCGCCGGCAACGGCTATGCCGCGCCTGAGTTGCATCAGGCAACCGAGGAACTGGGCGTACTTCTGGACAGGAATGCCGCGGCGGCGGGCCTCGATCATCTCCGGGTTGTCGGCCTTAACGGCGGCGCTGGCGACGACGAGTTCGACGCCTAGCGGCAGGTTCTCGGCCTGGTGGCCGATGCGTATCTTCGCGCCGAGGTCAACGAGGCGGTTGCACGCGGCGCTCGCCTTCATGTCGGAGCCTGAGACGTCGCCGCCCTCCATCAGGACGAACTCGGCCAGGCCGCTCATGCCGCAGCCGCCAGCGCCGATAAAGTGAATCCTCCGGCCCGCGAAGGGCTTCGGCGCGCCTGGTGCGGATTGGCCCGAGGGGATGCGCGTCATGACTTCTGTTCTCCGGTCCGAGTGTAAACCGCCGGGGGAATGTTGTCAACGTCCCGGCTCGCCGGGCGGCCGGGGTGAGTTCCGCCGAGGATGGAACCGTGACGGACCTCGGTGACCCTGTCGGCCAAGGCGAGGATTTCGCGGGCGATCTCGTGCGCGGCGCGCGGGCGGCCGGCGACCCGCGACTTCCCGGCCATACGCGAAAGTTCAGCAGGATTGCTCATCAGGTCCGAAAGGACGCCGGCGAGCGCGCGGCAGGTTCCCTCGACATCCTGCGGGCGGTCCTCGACGACGGCCGCGGCACCGAGCCTCTCAACCGCCCGGGCGTGAAGCATCTGGTGCTGGTCGCGGTGGAATGGATACGGCATGAAGACGATGGGCAGGCCGACGGCCAGAAGTTCGGCGACCGTTGAGGCCCCTGCCCTGGCAACCACGAGGTCGGCCGCCGCATAGGCCAGGCCCATCTGGTCGGCATACGCCCGCACGACGGCCGCAACGTTCATCTGGCGGTACGCGGCCGAGACCTCGTCGAACTCTCCGTGGCCCGTCAGGTGGAGGGCCTGCCACCCGTCCGGCAGGCCGCGCGACTTCAAGATCGCCACGACCGCGCGGTTGACGGTGCGTGCCCCGGTGCTCGCGCCGGTCACAAGAAGGGTGCGGCGGCCGGGGTCGAGGCCGAACAGGGCGATGCCGTCGGCGCGCCTGCCCCCCAGAAGGCTCGGCCGCACGGGGCATCCGGTCAGCCGCCCGTTCTCGCCGATCTCATCGACGGTCTCCTGGAACTGGCAGAAGATGCGGTCAGCGCGGCGGGCGAGTCGCCGGTTCGCGCGGCCGGGCACGATATCGGGGTTCAGGACGGCCGTGGCCGCGCCGTACTTCTGCCCGACCCTGACGGGGGCGTAACTGCCGAACCCGCCGAGGCCGACCACCACGTCCGGGCAGAACTCGCGCAGCCGGCGGCGAGACTGCGTGCCGCTTCGCATCAGGCTCAGCGCCAGGCCCGGCCAGGTCCACGGCTTCTTGTTGAACGGCCGCGCGTCGATCGGCGTCACGGGGTACCCGCACCCGGCGAGGACCTTGCGGTCGATCTCGCGGCGGGTGCAAGAGAAGGCGATGGCCGCATCCGGCTCGATGGCGCGCAGGGCCTCCGCGACGGCCAACCCTGGATAGAGGTGGCCGCCCGTGCCTCCGCCAGCCAGAAAGATTCGGCGGCCGGACTCACGCATTTTCATGCGACTCCTCAGATGCCGTTCACCCCTCTCCCCTTGCGGGAGAGGGGATGGGGGTGAGGGGACGAGCCACGGCAACCCTCACCCGGCCTTCGGCCACCCTCTCCCGCAAGGGGAGAGGGTTAACGGTGCGACTCACGCTAAACACGTACTTCGCCCGCGGCTCGTATGGGCGTGGGGCGATAGACGAGCGGCCGGGGCTGTTTCGGCGACATCTCGGCCGCAGGCTGAGCGACGCAGCGATGCGCGATGGACACCAGCAGCCCGACCGCGAAACTCATCATCACGAGGCCCGAGCCCCCGTAACTTATGAACGGAAGGCTGATGCCCTTTGCTGGGAGCGCCCCCGTGACGACGCCCATGTTCATGGCGGCCTGGAGACCGATCGTCATCAGGATTCCGGATGCGAGGAGGAATGCGAAGCGGTCCGGCGCGGACCGTGCAATCCGCCCGACCCGCCAGACGAGCACCCCGAACAGGCCGATCACAAGGAGTCCGCCCAGGAGGCCCATCTCCTCGCAGACCGCGGCGAAGATGAAGTCGGTGGTCACCTCGGGGATGTACAGTTTCTGGATGCCCGCGCCGAGCCCGACGCCGGTCAGCCCGCCGCAGCCGATGCCCATCAGGCTCTGGCAGACGTGCCACCCGGAGCCGTTAAAATATTTCCACGGGTCCAGCCATACCTCGATTCGTGTGCGGCGGAACTCCACAAGCCAGACGTACTTGTAGAACCCGATGATTCCGGGAACGATCAGGATCAGCGGATACCACAGCCGCCACCCGGCCACCACGCACAGGCCCACCGCCACCGCGCCCACGAGGGCGGCCGTGCCGAAGTCCTCCTTCACGATGAGGAGGCCCACGATGCCCGTGACCATCATTGAGGGGACGAAACTTCGGAGGAAACTGCGCGGCTTGGCGGCGGGCCGGCTGAAGAACCACGCCAGGAACACCACCAGCGCCAACTTGGCGAACTCCGACGGCTGGAAACTCAGGCTGAACGCGCCGAGCGGAATCCGGTACCAGCGTCTCGCGCCGCCGTGCTCCTCGCCCACCAGGAGCACGCCCGCCAGCAGCACCACCGCCGAAAGGAGCACGCTCCACGCCACCCAGCCCTGGTTGAGGCGCGAGTACGGCACGCGCGACCCCAGGTACATGGCCGCAAGGGCCGTCGGGACGAATATGAGGTGCTTGACGAAGTACATCGTGTCGCCCTCGGCGTAGGCCTTGCGGCTGGCGCTATAGACCATGAGCATGCCGACGGCCATGAGCGCGAGGACCACCAGGACGAGTATGGCCCCTTCGGTCGCGGGGCGGTCTCGGCGCGCAACAGCCGGCGCGATAGAGACGTCGCCAAGGGTTGGATGCACCAATGTGCTCATGGAAGCCTCCTCCGGGGGAAAATCACCTCAACTTGAGCGTCGCCAGGGCCATGGCGGCGAACATGGCCCCGATGAGCCAGAACCTGACGACCGTCTGCGTCTCGGTCCACCCGCCCAACTGAAAATGATGATGCAGGGGCGACATGCGGAAGATCCGCTGCCCCTCGCCGCCGGTGGCGCGGGTAATCTTGTAGTAGCCCACCTGGAGCATCACGCTGACGGCCTCGATGACGAACAGGCCCCCCGCCACCAGCAGCAGCACTTCCTGCCGCGTGGCGATGGCAACGTACCCGATGGCCCCGCCCAGGGCCAGGCTGCCCGTGTCGCCCATAAAGACCTGGGCGGGCGCGCAGTTGTACCAGAGGAACCCGAGGCACGCCCCCAGGATGGCGGCGCAGAAGATCGCCAGTTCGCCCACCCCCGGAACGTACGGCAGATAGAGATAGTAGGAATAATCCATGCGTCCCGTGACGTAACTTATCGCCAGGAACACGAGCGTCGGCGGGACCATGCTGCCCACGGCCAGGCCGTCCATGCCGTCCGTCAGGTTCACGGCGTTCGAGGTGCCGGCCACCACCAGGACCGTCACCACCGCGAACGTCCAGAAGCCCAGGGCGATAGGGTACTTGTAGAAGGGCAGAGAGAGGGCGATGCCGATGGTATCGTCGCGGAACCGGATGCCGTCGCCGACCTCGTAAACGAAGTACGCCAGAAGGACCGCCAGGCCGATCTGGAAGACGAGTTTCTCCCACATCCGAAGCCCGTCGCGGCTCTTCTTGGCGAGTTTCAGGTAATCGTCGATCGCCCCGAGCGTGCCGAGCCAGACCACGGTCACGACGCCCAGGAGGACGTGAAAGTTTCCGGCGTCGGCCCAGAGGAGGGTCGAGACGACGACGGCGGGCAGGATGAGTATGCCGCCCATCGTCGGAGTACCGGCCTTCGAGGCGTTCATGCGGTCAACGACCACGTTGCCGAAATCGACGGCCCCGCCCACCTTCATCCGCCGAAGCACGCGGATGATGAACGGGGCGAACACCATGCACAGCACGAACGCCGTCACGACCGCCGCAGCCATACGGAACGTCTGGTATCGGAAGACGTTCGCGTACGGCCAGAGTCCGGCCTCGCGAAGGAAATCTTGAAAGTAGAAAATTATCCGGTAAAACATCTATTGCTCCGAAGCGTCCCACTGGGCCCTCGGGACAGAGAGCGCGGTGACCCAGGTGTGCCAGCGCCTCGCCCGAGGGCCCTTTAATTCCCGCTCGCGCCCGATACGGGACCGGAAGACCACCTTCCGAATGTGGGATTCTTCTTCGTTGTTCATAGTATTCACCGTGGACTGACTGTCAGCGCCGCCAGTATTGCGTTGGCCACGCGCTCCATCTTGATCAGGCGGCTGCCCTTGACGAGGACGACGTCGCCCTCGCGGACGATGCCCGGCGCCATCGCGGCCGCGCGCTCGGAATCGGCCAGCATGGTCACGGCATCCTCCTTGAGTCCGGCGGCGACGGCGGCGACCGCGGTCGCCCGCGACTCCTGGCCGACGCATATCAATTGTTTGACGCCCACCTCGACGGCGGCGCGGCCGAGGTCCTCGTGCGCGGCCCGGCTCGCAGGCCCGAGTTCGCGCATATCGCCGCAGAAGAAGACCTTGCGGCGGTCCGGCCAGAGGGCCAGAACCGCGAGCGCCGCCGCCATGCTCCGCGGGTTGGCGTTGTACGCATCGTTCACGATCGTCACGCCGCCGGCCTCCTGGAGCGCCAGACGCATAGGCGGCGGATGGAACCCACGCAACGCCTCGGCCGACTCTTCCAGCGGCACGCCGACTTCACGCACGGCGGCCGCCGCAAGAAGCGCCAAGAGCGCCTGATGCCCGCCCAGCACCGGCACGTCAAACCCCACGCCAGCGGCCGTGAAGTGCAGGCCGCGCTCGGTCTGTATCAAGTCGTCCAGCCGAAGGTCGGCCATTTCGGCCAGACCGACGGTGACCGAGCGTCCGCGGCACTTTGCGGCCATGGCGGCCACGCGCGGGTCGTCGGCGTTCAGAATGGCCGCGCCGCTATCGTCGAGCGACTCGACCAGCGCCGACTTCTCCGCGGCCACGCCCTCGACGGAACCCAGTCCCTCCAGGTGAACCGGCGCCACGACCGTCACGATGCCGACGGTCGGCCGCGCCACGCCCGCCAGGTGGGCGATCTCGCCCGGGGCATTCGTGCCGAACTCGCACAGGACGAACTCGTCATCCGTCTCGGCCCCGAGCAGCGTCAGCGGCACGCCGATCTGATTGTTGAAACTCGCCGGCGGCGCCTGGCCGCGCAGCCGGCCCGTCAGTACTTGCCCGATCATCTCCTTGACGGTCGTCTTGCCGCACGAACCCGTGACGGCGATGACCGGGCACGTCAGCCGCTCGCGTGCCGCGCGCCCAAGGTCCGCCAGGGCTGCCAGCGTGTCCTTCACAATTACCGCGGCGGTCGAGCCAAGATTCGGCAGGCGATCCTTGCGGCTGACGATGAGGCACGCGGCGCCCCCCCGGATGGCCGCCTCCAGAAAATCGTGGCCGTCGAACCGCTCGCCCCGGATCGCCAGGAACATCTGCCCGGCGGCCAGCGTGCGCGTATTGGTCGAGATCGAGCCGGGTCGCCGCGGCGACCGCCCGACCAGGCGCCCGCCCGTGGCGGCAACAACTTCATCGACGCTGAACTTCATTACGGCACCCACAGAGAGTGTAAACGCCCCGCCAAGCCTAAGGGCGGGGCGGCTAACCAGAATGCGTTGTCAAACCGTTCAAGATTTCGGCGGCGACCTCGCGGTCGTCAAACGGCCGCGTGACGGCGCCGATTATCTGATACGTTTCGTGTCCCTTGCCGGCGATGACGACGACATCGCCCGGCTGCGCCTCGCCGATCGCCAGCGCGATGGCCGCGCGCCGATCGATCTCCACAATCACCTTCCGCATGGACTTAAAGCCCTTGACGATTTCATCGGCGATCGCCTGGGGCGATTCGCTTCGCGGATTGTCGCTGGTGACGATGACGCGGTCGGCCAGTTCCTCGGCCACGGCGGCCATCGCCGGCCGCTTGGGCCGGTCGCGGTCTCCGCCGCAGCCGAAGACGGCGATCAGCCGCCCGCGGCCTTGCATCAGTTCCCGCACGGCGCCCAGCGAGTGCTGGAGCGCATCCGTCTTGTGTGCATAGTCAACGAGGACCGAGACCGGGCGGTCGGTGGGCACGAGTTCCAGCCGCCCGCGGACCGTCTGCACCGATTCCAGGCCCGCGGCAATCGCGTCAAGCGGCAGCCCGAGCGCCTCGCCCACGCCCGCCGCCGTCAGACCGTTAAGAATGTTGTGCATCCCCAGAAGCGGCATGCGGACGGCCGTCCGCCCGCGCGGCGTAATCAGCGTGAACCGGCTGCCCGAGAGGCTGGCCTGGATGTCCTCGGCGGCGATGTCGCGATTGTGCTTCAGGCCGTACCACAGGGTGCGGTCGGCCCGCGCCGGGTCGGCGTAGAACGTGCTGACCTCATCATCGGCGTTCAGGACGCGCCAGGCCTGCTCGTCGAGGCCCTTGAAGAGCAGCCCCTTCGCATCGCGGTACTCCTCCATGTTCTTGTGGTACTCGCGGTGCTCCTCCGAGAGGTTCGTGAAGGCGGCGACGTCGAAGTGGATTCCGGCGGTGCGCCGCTGATGAAGTGCGTGGCTCGAGACCTCCATGACGGCCGCACGCAGCCCGCTCTCGACCATCTCGGCGAAGTAGGCGGCAAGTTCGTTCCCGTCGGGCGTGGTCATGCCGGCCGGTATCTCGCGACGGCCGATGAGGTACGCGATGGTCCCGAGGACGCCGGTCGGCCACCCTGCCTTCTCGAAGATGCCCCGCACCAGGTACGTTGTGGTGGTCTTGCCGCTGGTGCCCGTGACGCCGCAAACCTTCAGGCGCCGCGTGGGGTTCCCGGCCAGCGCGTGCGCCGCCAGCGAGAGCGCGGCGCGGGCATCGGGAACGACGAGCAGCGCCGGCCTTCCTGGGAGTTCCACGGGCCTCTCGACGATGGCCGCCGCGGCCCCCGCCTCAAGCGCGCCCTGGACGAACTGGTGCCCGTCGATCTTTGTTCCGGGCAGCGCGACGAAGAGATCGCCCGTCCGCACGCGGCGGGAATCGTGGACCGCGCGCAGAACCTCGGCATCGCCGGGGCCGGTGAGGCGGCTCCCGGGAATATGTCGGGCCACTTCGCTCAGTTTCATGCCACTACCTCGACGCGGCGGGTCGCGGCCTTTGCGCGGCGGGTCTCCCGACCCGCCGCGCTACTCCGCGTTTTCTGCGCGGCGGGT
>CAYGWP010000376.1:0-18020 GCA_964353455.1 uncultured Anaerolineales bacterium | reverse complement strand
TAGGGGCTGGCGATATGGGCGAAGTCCAGCCCCTCATTGCCGACCTCCCATCCGCCGTTGGTCACGCGAACGGGCTTGTAGTTCTGGATCTCATCAACGATGTGCTTCCGGTAAGCCTCGTCCCAGCCGTCGTAGGCCAGGTCGTAGGCCAGGGCCACGCATGTCATCATCATGCCGGTCCTCAGGCCCGCCCCCGGCTGCGTCCAGGTGTAGCGTTCGTCGCGGTCGGGCGTGCCGGAGAGGAACTTGTCCAGGGCCTGCCGCGCCAGGTCGGCGTATTTCCTGTCGCCCGTGAGTTGGTAGAGGAATCCGTAGCCTGCGGCGTGGCCCATAGTAAAGGTGCTGACAGCGGGGAGTTGCTGGGGCCCCTTGGCGCCGGTGTTGACAGGCGGGTTGGTGTTAAAGTTGGCCGGCATCGTGTCGCCGCTGGCACCGTCCAGCAGGAATCGCAGGCGGTCGACGATCGCCTTGCCCTCAGGGGACTTGGCGCGGGCCTTGAGCGCCGGCAGGTCGGCCTTGCGAAAGAGCAGCCTCGGGTGCTCGCCGGGCTTGGGCGGCACGTAGCCGGCGACGTTCGCGGGCCAATCCTTGCCCCGCACAGCGCCGCCTTCATCGCCTGCGGCAAGAAGCGGCCCCTGCGCCGGACCGCCCAGGGCAATCAACAGGAAGCCAAGGCTGAGCACGAGCGAGAGGTCTTTCATTGTGCGTCCTCCAAGCAGGCTGCTACAGGCGAACAGGCGCCCGGCATCTCGCCAGCCGAGGACTCGTTCCATGCGCAACTGTTGCCCGGTTTCCATGGTTCATCGAGCCGCCTCACTTCCCCGCGCGCAGCAGCGACCACGTCTGCCACTCGTGCGGCGGCTGGCGATACTCTTTGCCGCCGAACACGGCCAGCACGGGCACCTTCCACCAGGCGCCGACGAAACAGACCTCGCGGTAACCCGCCACCGAGAGCGCCGAGTCCTCGACGTGGAAGAACGGCGTGTCGTCCTTGACGCCGGTACAGTTGTAGTTAAGCACACCCAACACTTCCGTGTGGCCGCCCTTGAGGGTCTTGACCTTGGTGCTGACGGCCTCGGTCTTTATGCCGAGGACCCAGAGTTGCCCGCCGTCGTTGCGGGTGTTCACGCGCACTTTCTCGGGGCCGCCCTCGGTGTTCCACTGGCGCGCCCAGACCTTCGAGCCGGCCTCCTGGTAACAGTGACCGACGCGGTTGGTCATGAAGACGGTGGTCTTCGGCCGGGCGATGACCGTGCCGCCGGTCGTGCGGCAGACCACCGTGCGGCCGGGCGAGCGGGCCTCGATGCCGAAACTCGGCCACGGCGAGAACACCTGAAGATGCTGGAACGCAACGGTCTTGGCTCCAGCGGGGTCGGCATCCACGACGAACTTGGCCAGGTTCTCGGGGTACTTGGGGTCCTTGCTCGATCCGCCCAGGATGCGGACGAAGCCGAAGCCCATGATGCGCCGGACCGAGCCGTGGACCCGCACGTCTTGCTTCATCCAGTACCAGTTGGGGTCGCCGCTTCTGCCGCCGAGGATATAGACGGTGCTTGTGCCTTTCCGGGCCGCCTCGTCGATGGCTCGCTGGAAGGCCGGCGCGTCGTCCTCCTCGTCGCCGGCCTTGGCGCCGAAGTCGTTGGCGCAGATCCAGTCTTCGGCCTTCACGGGCATCGGCACGTCGGGTTCGCGCTGCGGCGTGAGGAGGAGCCCCGTCTGCGGCGCCCCGTCGCCAAGAACCAAGGCGCCGTGCGAACTGTACTCGGCGACCTGCGGTCCTGCGGCGTTGCCGCTCGGCGCACCGGCCGCCACGATGGCCGACGCAAAGCCAGCGGTCGAGAGGCGCGCGGTATAGAGATGCCCCTTTTCGAGTTTGATGGCCGGCCCCTTCGTGCCCGCGGGCGCCTCCAGGAGCGCATCGACCAGCGTCAGGACGCCGTTGCCGCCCGAATCGATCGCCAGGGGTGCGCCAACCACGTGCAGCCCCTCGACGGCCAGCACTTGGCCGCGGTGAAGAAGCCCTACCTCGCGCGCCCCGCGGATCGTGACGCGAGAGAGTGTCTGACTGTTGATAATACGGTCCGTGCGGATGCCGATGGCGAAGCCCTCGATCTCAACATCCTGGATGAGGCACGGTCCGTTCTGGTCGTTGAATCCCAGGTCCAGGCCGCACGCGCCGTCGCCGCGGATCAGCACGTCCTGCATCAGCCCCGTGTTGTTGCTGTAAAACTTGATGCCGATGGCGCCTGGGTTCTTGCCAGTGTCGATGGTCAGGTTAACGATGGTCCGGTCGAAGAAGTCGGCGTTCATACGAGCGCCATCGGGCCGCGATACGCCGCGGATCGCCTCGCGCGGCTTCTCGGGATCGCCGAAGTCCTCGGCGCCGTCCGCCAGCCGTATGACAGTCTTCGCGCGGTCCTCGCCCCACAGCCACGGCCCGACCATGGACCCCTCTTTGCCGTCTCCAGGCGGCTTGAGGACCAGCGTGCGGGTGATCCGGTACGTGCCGGCAGGCAGGTAGATGAAACGCGTGTAGTCCTTACCTCCCACGCGCTCAATGGCCGACTGGAGGGCTTGCGTGTCATCGGCCACGCCATCGCCCTTGGCGCCGCAATCGCGCTTCACATCGATGACGGCCCGCGGGTCGGCCGGGAACACAATGCGTCCGGGCGTGGCCGCGGATGCCGCGCCCGGCTCGGTGGCAAGGACGATGCCGCCGGCGCCTGCCATGATTGCAGCGGCGAGAAGGGCAGGAGCGATCAGTGTCACCCGAATGCTCATGTCTGCGGCATGGACTCGCAGGGACATACCGTCGGCCTCCTTGTCTCAGCATGGACTGCCATCGGGGAGCATTCTAGCCTTGCAGGCCCGGCGCTGTCCACAAGGAGACAGGATGGCCAACGCCCGCTCGCCGACGCGCTTGAACTCCTGGTCCATGATCACCTCGACCCCAGCCGACACGCCAGCCAGGCAAAGGCCTCATCAACCAGGGTGCTTGTGCCGCTCCCGTCCAGGCGGCGTGCCGCAGCCGTGTGCGGCGGGACGTGCAGCGACGACTGCCCTTTGAACTTGGGGTCCGTCAATTCGATGGCCGTGAAATCAACGTGGGCTTGCTGGGCCGCGTCGGCATGCTTGTGCCGCGATCCCTCGCCAACGTACGTCAGCATCGGGGGATCGTCGGCGCTCAGGTATTGCAGGCCCTGCCAGAGGTCGGCGACGATGGCAGACACGCGGGAACTGAACTCTGCGTTGGCGGTGCGAGGATCGTCCATCTGCACCGGAAACACGTTACCCTTGGGCCGCTGACGGCTGAGTTCGTCGATGTTCTGCGCTGCGGGCGGGCAGGCGTATGAATCCTCAGGTCCGCTGAACCCGGCCGTGCTCGCAAGCCAGCCCCCCGCCGAGAAGCCCCAGGCGGCGATGCGGCCGGGATCGAGTTTGAACCGACCTGCGCTCGCGCGGAGGAAGCGAATCGCCGTCTTGTAGTCCCAGAACACCTGCGGCCTGGTTCCGCGCCCCAGGATGTAGTTGAGGTTGACGGCAACGTAGCCTTCATCAACGGCCCGCTGGAGCAACTCGCGAGGCGGAGGGCCCGCGCCGTACAGCGTGCCATCCTTGTCGCCGCCCCCGTACCCGCCGCCGTGGACGAAGACGATGCATGGGAAAGGCCCGCTGCCGACAGGCACGTGCACGTTCATCCGTAGCCAGCGGTCCTCCCAAGCGCCGACCTGGCGCTGCGGGAGGTAGGCGACGTCCAGATGGTTGTCGGCACGCTCCAGCGGCTTGGCCGGAGGCATCTCAGGCCGCGCGGGTTGGGCATAGGCGGAGCAGGCAACCGCCATCAGCAACGGCAAGGCGATCATGACCGGCCTGGTCAGCAGTCGGTCGGTGAGCCAGTGTTCCTTGCGCATGCGATTGTCCGTCATGGCCTCGTGGACGCCGGCGCCGCCTGCCTTCCAGCCAGGCAGAGGACCTTGCCGTCCGTGGTTGTGAGGAATACGCGACCGCCGGCGACCGCCAGGCCGTTCCAGACGGGGCTGGACTCCAGGTCCATCTCCGCCAGCGTGTTGCCGTCGGCGGCGGAAGCCAAGCGGAGTTTCGCCGGCCCGCGGCCCTCGAACGCGGCGTACGGGTCCTTGGGGTCAACGCTGTCTGGAGGGCCGACCAGGATGAGCGTCTTGTCGGCCAGCGCCATGGCGAGCACGCGGATATCGCATTGCCTCGTCCACAGATTGCTGGGAAGGGGATGTGGACGGAAGATCTCCTGCCGCACATCGGGCGCCTCGTTGTCCTTCGTACCTTTCTCAGAAGGCTCGTCTTTCAGTTTCACCGGGGGTGGGTTCCTCGGCTTCTTGCCCTCGTGGGTCTCGCCGAAGAGGACGTACCCGCTGCCGGGCCTGTAACTCAGGCTGAAGCCCGTGTGGTCGTAGGCCCGCACCCCATAGACCATCTGGCGGTCCACGACCAGCATCTGACCGAACACGCCTTCATAGCCCCAGTAAACCCGATCGAAGTACCGGTCATCGAGGAATCCCGACACGGCGGTCAGGTGCGCAAGCGCGGTCACCCCGCCCGTGGGGCTCATGCCGCCCCCACCCGTGCCTCCCCGAAAACCCGTGAACTCCGCCTGCAACTGCGGGGTGAACTTGGCCGTTCGCATCCACACGTCCTCGCCGTCGGCGACCATGATGTCTGTGAGGAACCCCGTCCGTTCGTCGGGGTCGAAGTTGTCCTTGAGCGGTGCGGTGCGCTGCGGCGTATCAAGAGTCACCTTCCGGATGACTCGGCCCGTGGCCGGGTCGATCGCGAGCACACGGATGCCGCCATCGAGGCGAGTCGCCCGCCCCGCCGCGACGTACGCCACCCCATGGTGGACAAGCACGCTGCCGTGCAGTGGCCATGGGGACTCCAACTGTCCGTTGGCCACGATCTGCCGCTCGCCCGGAGCGGCGCGGAGTCGCCAAACCAGCGCCCCATCGGCCAGACGCAGGCAGTAAACCCAGCCGTCGCGGCAACCAAACAGCGCTCTTCCGGCATCGAGGGTCGGGGGCGAGTCAATCCGCCCGCCCGGCACGTATGTCCACGTCGGCGTTCCTGTGGATGCATCCAGGCAATGCACCGTGTGACGATCGATGTCCGCCGCAAGCAGCCGTCCCTGTGCCACTACCGGAGCGGTGAGCCTGCCGCCGATGTCGGCCTGCCATGCCTTAGCGACCGCCGTGGGCACGGCCTCGGGCGACACGCCGCTGCGCGAGCCATCGTGCCGGAAGGTCGGCCAATCGCTGGCGGCACTCGTGGAATCCTGTCCGCCGCTGCCGTACGCGGGCCCGCGCTCCAGCGGGGGTTCTGCTTCCGGCGCGAGCGCATCCCTTCCCGCCGCAAGCGCGTTGAAACCGCGCAGCATGATGTTCATGTAACATGTGCAGGCGCTTGGCGGAACGTACAGCATGCCGTTGGCCGGCAGCACGCCGAACCTGCACGTTCCCCGAACCCAGTTGTGCACCTGCATGACCGGTTCGCCAACGCCGACGAATTCCACATTCTCCTTGCCGAAGATGAAAAACCGCTCCGTGGCCCTGTCGGTGTAGCAGCGGTGATGGTGGCTCGAGGTGAGGACCGCGGTGGCATCGATCGTCCGCTCGACCGCCCCCGTCATCAGGTTCAGCCCCGCAAACGTCTTCGGCCCGCTGGACGCCCAAGCCAGGTTCCCGATGGGGAACAGTTCCACGGGACCCGGCCGCTGCTCGTCGTGGATGCGCCTCTTCGCCGGGTATGACCACAGGAAGGTCCCGTCCTTGGGCGAGAACGCCAGCAGGCTGTCCGCATCGTCTATGACCAGGACGGCAGGTCCCGTGAGCACCAGGCGAACGAAACGGCCCATTCTGGCGCCGGCCGGCCACTGACCGAGCCATAGCGGCTTGCCCGTTGCCGCGTCAAGCGCCGCCAGAGACGCCGTGCCCAGAACGGCCAGCCGGCCATCGCGCACGGCCATATCGACTGGCCTATCGACCAGGCTGGTGGCTGCGTTCCAGGCCGGCTCGAAGGTCCGCGCATCATACGCCCTGACGGGCGACTCATCCTTTCCTTGGCCGCCCGCCAGGTAGAGCAACGTGCCGGCCCGCAACACAATGCGACACCCCTGGGTGCCTGCGAATGTGTGCAGGGACTTGCCCGTCGCGCCGTCCAGCACCGAGATGGGCTCGCGGTAACCGAGAGGCACGAAAAGGCGGTCGCCGTCGGCCACCATTCGCCGCTGAGCATCGGCGGGCACCGTCCAGAAATGCCGCAACTGCTTGTCGGGGTCGGTATAGAAATCATGGCCCCAGGCGGCGCGGCCCCACGTGCTCACCGGCCGACGCCAGAGTTCAACCCCGCTGAAGGCATCGCGCGCCACCAGGGACCACCGGTCGGGCACGCCCGCCAGGATCGAGACGGGCGACTCATCCAGAAAGTAGAACAGCCGCCCGCCCGATGAAACGGCTACGGAGACGGTGTTCGGCAATGCATGGTGCCGCGCCCAATACGGTTCGCACGTCCACTGCAACCGCCGGGGCGGCCCCACGAGTTGATCGCGCGACACGTTGCCGCCGTCAGGACCGTGGAACCAGTGCGTCCACTCGTCCATGCCCTGCGGCCAAGGCTTGGCAGTCTTGGTCCAGCCACCGTCTCTGCCCTTGGTGCACACCGCGCCCAGCGGCGCCAGGACGCGCATGACCTCGTCCATCGGGACCTTCCCCAGATCCTCCGCCACCAGAAGACTAATAAGGTTATCGGCGTATGGCAGACGCATGGGATCAGTCCACTGTGCCACCGATACCGGGCCGTACACGCCGAGCGACCGGATGTGGGCGCGGGCCTTCTCGACGTTGACGGGGTCGGCGTCAAGGCCGTGGACGATGTAACTCTCGTTCGCCCGCAGCGCCGCGGTCAGCCGCCCGTCGCCGCAGCCAAGATGGACGATCAGGCCGCCCTTGACATCGGCTTGGGCAAGAATGTCTGCGGCAAGTTTACCGGTCTCCGTGGGTATTGCTGCCGCCACAAGGCAGTGTGCCGCCGCGGAGAGGACCGACATGGCCATCGCGGCAAGCATGAGGTGACCGACAGATCTCATGCTCGCAGCGCGAGCAGAACGAGCGAATCGGCGGTGTTTCACGTTCCGGCCTCCTCTCGCGCCCCCCCCTCAGGCCGACGGCCATATCCTTGGCGTTCAGACGCGTTACGAAACGATAGAGGGCGCCCTCGACGTTCTCAGCCCCGCGCGGCCTGAGCATCGGCGAGCCGTACGGCGTATCGGATCAGCGTTCTGCCGGCGCAGGCTGGGCCTTGGCCCACTCTACCAACGCGCGGTACTTGTGGGCCTCATTGAGCGGCTGCCCGGTGTATTCCATCGAACCCCATGCGCCGCCGTCGCCCCAGCCGCCAACGTGGTTGTAGTGCGAGAAGTGGACGAAGTACTTGCCCATCGCCTTCAGGTACTCGGCGTACAGGTCGTGCATGGCGGGGTTGCGGTTGATGTCTTTGGCCTTCTTGAGGACGTGCTGGCCGCCCTCATAGGCGACGAGGATGAGTCCCGCCTCGTCGGCGCACTTGCGGTGCTTCTCGGATTGGTCGATGGATTTCTTCATGGCCTCGCGCAGTTGCTCGACGGCGTCGGGCGCGCCGCCATCCACCTTGTGGCCGAAGTACGGCGCCGTCGCGATGGCGTGGGCCTTGACCTGCCAGGGGTTGAGTTTGGCGTCGCGCAGGACGTCCACGTGCCGCTGGGAGATCCAGGTGTTGCCGGTCTGCCCGGCCAGGACCTTCACGACTCGCTTGGAGTCGGCCCCGAAGACGAGGTCGGCGGCGCGGAAGAGGCGCACGGCCGCCCACGCGTGGTACTTGAAGCCGGCCGTCCACTCGTTCTTGGCGTCAAGGCCCAGGGCCATGCCTTCCTCGCAGCAGTAATGCGATTGCTTGAACATGCCGTTCCACGTCTCGTTGGAGTACTCGACGTAGAGACGCAGGTTGGGCTTGAGCGGTTCGCACGTCTTCGCGCCGCCGGCAGCCACGAGTTGCTGGGGCGTCATCGCGGCCAGGCGGTCGAGCATCGGCGTCAGGTCAACCTCCTTCATGTCCACGCCGGTCTTGACGAGGATGCACAGCCGCAGGGCGTAATCGCATGGCCGGTCGGCCATTGTGTGGTTGATCGTCCGGTGCGGGATGGTGACCCACATGTCGGAGTTGTTGCGGTTACAGAGGTCGATCATCCACTCGTAGGCCACGGGGTTCTGCTTGGGGGCGGTCTTCGGGTTGCGCTCAGACCATTTCTCGCGGGCCGAGCCGTTGGTGTTGTCCCAGTCCATGAACCGCAGGGACTTGAAGATGGCGATGTCCTTGAGGAACTGCGGGTTCCACGGGTCGTCGCCAGTAACGTTCTTGACGTCCTTGAAGCAGTCGCCAGCCTTGTGCCAGCCGAGGTTCCAGAAGTTGGTGCCCAGGTCCATGGCGGCAGAAACCTGACCGACCATGCCTGCGGCAACAAGCACCGCCGCCAGCAGCGACGTACGTTTAGTCATGGCAGACACCCTCCGGGTTCTCCAGAGAACTTGTTGCGAACCGCTCAGTCAATACGATATATCCCCGGCCAGTCGGGGGCCAGAAGATAAGGGCCGGACATGAACTCCTTGGGCACGTCTTCGCCCATCGGAAATTCGGCGATGGGGAACACCTTTTCGTCGTACGCCATCGCCAGGTGCGCGTGCGGCGCCCACGCCCAGTGGAGGTTGATGACCAACGGCGGGTGGGCCTTGGCGTATTCAAGCATGCGCAGGCAGTTGGTGACACCGGTGTTGATGTAGGCGTCTGTGGAACATTGTGTGATGGCGCCGGCCTCGGCCCAGCGTTTCATGTCATCGAAACTTGTGCCGTCGCCGATGGGAGACCCCGGGCCCTCGGCCTGGATGCGCAGTTTGGCGCCGGTCTTCACCAACTCCGCATACTTGGGGATCTGCGTTTCGTACGACACCGGCGGCAACGGTCCTTCGATCCACGCGTAATGGAGTTCGTCCATCACCTTCAGGATTTCCTTCGCCTCGTCCAGTGAGTTCGTAGCTGACTCGGCCGACCCCGGATACGGATCCCACGCCAGGATCTTGTCGTCGCCGACGGCCTTGCGCACCTGCTTCAGCGTCTCGATGGTGTCCTTAAAGGGAATGCTCTCCGGAGTGCCCATTGCGCCGGGGAAGTGCAGTTTCGTGGCCTGGAGCTTTGTGTACCCGAGATAGCGGGCCACACTCGCTGCGTACTTCTCGGGGGAGAAGTCGGGCTGCTGGCCGCGCACGTCACCGTAGCGGAGTATCTTGCTCTTCTTTGTACCCAGAAGCGCGTGCAGGGGCTTCTTGAGCATCCGGGCATGCAGGTCCCAGCAGGCGATGTCAACAACGGTCAGTTGCGGCTTCGGCACGCCCTTGGCGACCATCAGGTTATACAGATTTTCGTGGTCGAGAAGGTTGGCGCCGGCGATGGCCGCCTCCGCTGCCTTGAGATCGCGACAGCCGCCCACAATCTTGGAAACGCCAAACGCGCCGTTGGCCGCGGTGAGTTTCATCACCGGGTTGAGTTTCTTCGGCAGCGACGGGAATTCCGCCTGTTCCCACGATTTCAGGAACACCTTCTCCGTCGTGTCGGCCAAGGGGAAAATCGCGCCGGCCGCGCCTGCGGCCGAATATTTCAGAAAGTTCCTTCGGGTCATCGTCGGCTTCATGGCCATGTCTCCGGATTCATCGTTCATCGGGGCTTTAGCGCGTCCTTGTGCTCGCCGCGCTCGAATATGATATCTTGCAACTCCGCCAGATGCTTCTGGTAAACGCCGCGCGGTGTCGTGTTGTGCTTCTTGCACAAGAACGCGGCAGCGCCGACAGCGAGGCCCATCTGGCCGGTTGTCTTCTGCACCTTGATGTTCATCGCCGCCACATGGGAAGCGCTGACGCAGCGGCCGGCCAGCATCAGGTTCTCCACGTTCCGCGAATAAAGGCAGCGGAACGGAACGGTGGCGCACTTGCCCACCGGCAGGCTGTCGGCGCAGGCGGGCAGCGGCTCTTCCGGAATGGCTGCCGGCGGCATTGGTCGGCGTCCCGCGCTCTCGGATGCCGGCCGGGGCGCGCCGCCGCGGAAATCATACTTCGGCTGAATGTAGTGCAGACAGAACCAGTTCTTCATGGAAATGGCCACCGCGTCGGGGAAGATTCGCCCCGCGGCCACGTCGTTTTGGTTGAGCGTGTAATCGCCGATGAAACGCCGCGACTCGCCGCGCGCCGCAATGTGCCCGACCCAGACAAGCTTCAAGTTGGCCGCCTCCGGATACTTCGCCTTCACCGTGGCGAACGTGCCATAGATGGCACGGAAGAGATGATCGCGGATGCGCTCGGCCTCATGGAGCGTGTCCAAGCCCTGCCCGTATTCCCAGAAGTGGTGCGGGTCCCATTTCCGCTGCGGGATGTTCGCCATCTGCGCGTAGTCCTTCGAGACCTCGGTCGCCCACGGAACTTCCGGGAACGTCACGGGCTCGGTGGCCATCGCCGCTTGGAACACGACGCTGTTGCCGTGCGTCCGTTTGTCCGCCTCGTTCGGCGCCAAGGCCTCGTTGAATTCCCGGTAACTCTCGCGACCTTGCCGGTAGTCCGCGCCGGCCCAGAATCCGATCCAACCATCGCCGGTGCAGTCCACGAACAGCGGGGCGGCAAATCGCATTTGCTTGCCGGTGACGACGTGGCTGGCAACGACGGCCACGATCCGGGCGCCATCTTTCTGCACGGCGCAGGCATGCATGTCGAAGAAGATTTGCAGGTTCTTCTCGCCGGCAAACGGCTTGGGCCGGCGCAATTCAGCGATGATCTCGTCCACACGCGGACGTCCCAGGCCGTAAGGCCCGATCCGGATCTCGCTGCTCGCGTTACCGCCCAGAACAGGGCGCTCCTGCACCAGCGCGACATGCAGTCCAAGCCGCGCGGCACTGACGGCGGCGCAAGTCCCTGCGACGCCACCCCCGACCACAACCAGATCAAATTCCCCGGCCAAAGGCGGCGTCTCCGGCAGGCCCAGCAGTTTGCGCCGCCAAGCCGCCATGCGTTCGTCCGGCTTGTCCGGTGGTACGGCGTCCTTGTTGGTCGTGAAGTAGATCGCGTCGCAGCGGCCGTCGAAGCCGGTCAGGTCCCTCAGTTCGATGGCGACCTTCTTGCCTTTGACTTCGATCGGCCCCGACTTCTGCCAGGCCCAGTCCTGGCCATTTTCGCCGAACGTCTCCGCCAGTTCCTGCCCATTGACGAGCACCTTGAACCGCCCAGGATGATGCGACGCCGCCCAGTCCTTGGCGCGGACCCAGACGTGATAGACGCCGGCTTCAGGAAACTCCGCTTCGGTCTTCGCGTTGGCGACCGGCTTGCCCAATCCATGGGCCAACAAGTACGGCGATCCCATTTGATCCATGAACTGCGGATCAATCACCCATCCGCCATGATCCGCGAACGCTTCGGCCTCGACCAAGACTTCCGCCGCACGCGATGTCGTTGCGGCCATACACGCAGATGACAACACCAGCAGTGCGAGGATGATCTTATGCTTCATCGGTTTCCTTTCATGCTTGATAATCATTGCTTCAATTAGTCAACGCTTGATGACTTCGAGCGTCGGCAATGGCTGTTCCACGGTGGATTTCACTTGCGGCAGCGAAATCCCCGGCGGCCCGAACAGAAAGCGGCGCCGAATCACCATGTAGTCGCCCGTCTCGCCCTTCGGCACCGTCGCTGGATAGGGACCGTAAAACGGGCCGCTGGCACCGTAGGCGAAGGCGCCGGTATCCGGGAATGTGGCGTTCCGGGTGAAGTAAAACGGATCTTTGACGTCGAAGTATCGCGAACTTCTGGGTAAATCCTGGATATCGGTGTCGAGGATGTGCTGGACGAGCAGCGATCCCGGCTTGCCGGCGATGAATTGCCATTTCAATTCTCCCGTCCGCACATCGTCGGGCTGGCCGTCGATCGTCACGCCCTGCTCGTTGAGGTTGTCGTAGTAGGTCATGCCAATGGCGTTTTCAGAGAAGTTTATGCCAAACCACAACGCCGGTCCCTTGTGGATGATCCAGTGCCGGGCCGCTTCGACCATCCGCGGGTAGAAAATCCATTCGTCGTAGCCGAGGCTGGCCGACCATTCCAGTTGCCGCATGCGGATGGCGCGGACCGGACCGGCGATGTCGGCCAGGATTCGATTGCCGATCGAGACCAGGTACGCTTGCTGCCGCATGTCCGAGCCGTAGTAGAACTTGTCGTGTTCCAGGATGTTTTCGCCGCTCGCGCCGGCGCCCAGGATTCTCAACTCGCTGAGCCGACTCCGGGCGTCGAAACGCACCTGGTAGTTCTCGCCCCGCACGGCGCTGTCCTCGCTGGGCAAGGGTGGGAGTTGGTAGATTACTTTGTTCTCTTTGCGGTGCGGAATAAAGCGGTAGCTGCTGATTTCCGGAGTGATCTCCTCCCATCGCGGCCGGTCTTCCGGAGCGATGAGGCTATGGAAGCTATAAGCGACCGGCTTTCGTCCCGCGTCCGGCTTCAAAGCGCCCGCGCTCTTGAACAGATAGAGTGATCGCGGCCGCTGCCCGGCGATGGTGGCAACCAGATGGACGCGGGTGTTTGCGACAACGCCCTCCGGATCGCCCGAGGCAGCCTCGGTGGCGCTGCCGAAGTCTTCGTAGAGCGTCGCGATTTCGTCATGGTCGCCCAGCGTTGGCCCTCCCGGTCCGGCAGCATTCCTTGGATCGGCGAAAATGTAATGGGATTTCCATCGCGATTTCAGCGGCACGGCGGGGTTACCGCCCGCCTGGCCTTTCGGGGCCAGGACTTTTTGGTCTACCTGCACCGGCACCTGAACCCATTGGCCATCGCGCCGCGCAAAACCAACGATGCGGTCCGGCGCCGCCCCCAACAGCGCGGCCGCGTCCTTGCCAGTGACGACCACCGGGTAGGATGGCCTGAATTCCTGGCTCTCGTTGCCACCCCACACGGGGCGATCCTGAACGAGGCCGCCGACCAGCGCGACCGCAAGCAAAACTCCAAACCGGCGTTGCGTCTTCATCATTCTATTATTCCTCTCCCAGGCACAACAGCGGCGAGTTGCACTGGCAATCCGGCTCATCGGCCACCGCCAATCCGGTAGAGGTTCTCGCAGCCGCGGATGATGAGGTCGTTGCCGACAAAAAGCGGATGGCTCCGCGTCGCCTCCAACCGGTTGCGCGCCAACTCCCGGTAGGCCGGGCCGGCCTCAACCACGACCGTGATCCCGCTGTGGCCCGTCAGCCACAGTTTGCCGTCGGCGAACGTCACCGTGTGATACGTGCCGGTCTCCTTGCCGATCTCGTGGGCGAAGATCAATTCGCCGGTCTCGGCATTCAGCGCCAGCAACGTGCCATCCACGCGCCTGTTCAACACCGCGTCGAAGCCCTTCTCGCCCTGTTGCCGCAAAGTGCTGGCCACGATGTAGAGCCGGCCGTCGTGCAACACCGGCGAGGCGAAGTACTTTCCCGACGGCACATCCACCCGCCAACGCCGGACAAACTCGACCCGCCCCTCGCCCGTCACTTTCAAGTCGAAACGCTGGACCGTCGGCGCCACGGTGGCTGTGCTCGGCGTCGCGTCCACGAAATACACCGACTCGCCCGCCACAACCGGCGAACTCATGCCCCAGTAGTTGACATAACAGTCGCACCGGTCCCGGTGCGGGAACAAATCGGCCACAACCATGCCGTCGCCGGCCCGCAGGACCTCGCCCCCGCCAAGCACGATCAATTCAAGCGTGCCTATGCGCAGGGCAACCGGCGTGGCCCACCGGCGGCGGGTCGGCGTGCGCCACGCCACTGCGCCGGTGGCGAGGTCGAGCGCGAAGCAATGCTCGGCGTGAACAATCAACCGGCCCCCGGCAATGATCGGCGACGCGGCCTGACCCCAGCGGATCACCGGCTTCTCCGGCAACACAGTCCATCGACGCTTCCCCCCGGCATCGAAACTCGTCACCAACCCGGTGGCGAACAGCACAAAGACATTGCGCCCGTCACTGACCGGCGTGGGAGTCGTGTAGCCGGCGTCCACGTGAACGTCGGGACGACGAAACTGCCCGGGCAACTCCTTTCCGTCCTCAATCAAGCCGGGGTGATGCCCCAAGTCCAGGCCGTCCGGCTTGAAACGTTTCAGTTGTGCCGCGCGGGCCTGCTCCAGCAGGGCCCGTGTGGCCGGTTCCAGTTGCTGACCGGTGAGCAGATCGAGGTAGGAGGTTGCCTGCCGCCACAAAGTCTGCCCGGTGTCTGCGGCCACGCAGACCAGTTCATCCGGCTCCGCACACACGTAGAGCCGACCGTCCACCAAGATCGGCGAAGCATTGCTGCGGTGGGGCAACGGCGCTTTCCAGCGGATGTTCTTATCCGGCCCCCATTCGGTCGGCCCGGCGGTGACGGAATCGAACCGGCCGCTGCCGTCATTGCGCCAGCCGCGAATGCCCGGCGACTCGTCGGCCTGCAAGACCGTCGTGCCGGCCCAAACGAAAAGGCCCAACCCTGTCGCCGTGATCCACCGGCGGTGTTTTGTGTTGTTCTGTAAGGCAGCGAAAGACACGGTGCGTTTCATCTTGTCACCGTCTCATCCGCCAACACGATGGTGCCGAAATGGCTGGTGTCGGTGGCGTTGTGGGCGTCGCCGCGCCAGACTTGTTGGCTCAACTCCTTGTCCCCTTCATCGACCGCGATGTCGAAGCCGTACACGCCGCGCAAACCGGCATGCAAAATCCCGCCCCCAACCGGCCCGGAGGCCGCCCAAACCGAAGAAGCACCCGTCACGGATAACGCCAGCCACACTACCCCTAGTATGACCTTTTCCATCGTTCCCTCCTTGTTCCTGTTGATGTTGTTACGCATACTTCACTTCCATCGGGGCCTCTCGCGACCTATGGTTGCACCTCCTCGAACACGTACACGAAAGCCTGGCCCGGCGGCAGGCCGCCGGCGGCGCCGCCGGTCTTGTCGTTGACGACGAATACGCCTTTCTGGAGGCTGGCCGCAGGGACCTCCCTGGACTCAATCTTCGAGTTCAGCGCCTCGTGGTTGGTCTTTCGCGGGTCGCCGACCAGGGCATGCAGCGATATCTTCCCGGCCGTGGCGAAGGGCAGCCGCAGGGTGACGGGCGTGCAACCGTCGCCCAGGTCGAACCCGTCGTGCTTGCCGTCGAGTTTCCGCGACAAGATCGCGACCGCGTAGCGGCTACCGTCGCGGAAGGCATAGGCGGAGACCAGGTTCACCGCCCGTGCGACCGGCTGGGCGCCCTTTGACGCCGTGCGATACGAGAGGGTCGGGGCCGACGGGATGTCCACTCTCAGCATGTCGCCCCAGATGTATCGGTTCCGCAGCGCCAGGGCCTGCCACCCGGCGTACGGCCGGAAGCCTTGGCCCATGACGGTGTGGCTGGTCCAGTTGACTTCGCCCTCGCCCCACGAGAGGTAACACATCCATGTCCAGCCCAGGCGGTAGGCGTCAAGCCATGCGTCGAGCGCCGCAACGCCGATGCACTGAGAGTGGCCATAGAGGTTGGCGGTCTTTACGGCCTCTTCGGGGAACGTGTTCTTGCCGGGGCGGGCGCTGAAGAGGAACCCGCTGGGGCCACCTTCGTAGCCGACGAGGTCGAACGGTTTGCGGCCGAGTTCCATCAGGCGTATCCGCGCCTTCGACTGGTTCTCCATCGCCCCCTTGGCCCAGAGTTCGTACGCCAGGAGGGTCTTCTGAAAACCCTCATCGGTCAGGTCGGTCACGGCGCCTTCCTTTAGTTCCCACTTGGCGCCGACGTAGGTGGCGTGGCCCTGGCCCATGGCGTCCGGGCAGTTCGCCATCGCGTCCGGGCCGTAGCCGGAAATCGTGCCGTCTGCGGCGACCGACGAGGTGTAGTTCCCGCCGCAAATGAACCTGATCCGGTCGTCGAGTTTCCGGGCGGCCCAGCAGGGCGTCTTCTTCATCGTGTCGATGAAGTACTGGCAGAAGATGCCGTACTCCTTGCCTCCCGAGTGAACGTGGCCGGGCCGGCCAAAGCCGATCCAGTCGCGCATCATGCGGTTGTGCCAGTTCTCGTTGCCGAACTCGATGAAGATCCTCGGGAACGTCTCGGTCCACGGCTCGCCCTTGCCGCGCTGCTGGAACCGCCGGTAGGCCCACGGCTTCGACTTCGGCGTGTCCTTGGCCGGGTCGTACGGGTCGGCCAGGTACTCAATGAGCGCCTGGTACTCCTCCTCGCTGAACGTGACCTGGATGATGATCCAAGGCGTGACGCGATCGCCGGGGGCTGCGCCTGCGGCCTCGCAGAAATTGAGGGCCTCCGGAATCGTGTGGTTCCTCTTACCGCGCAGCGTGACGGACGACGGCCGGATATCCATGTCGCTGCCGCCGTGCAGACTCAGTAGCCGCTCCATCGTGTCGTCCGAGAGGCCCATCCAGCACCGCAGCGCCCCCTTGGGGCCGGCGGGCGGGCTGGAGTCGATCAACTCCTGAAGGTTGGTCCTGCCCGGAACGCAAGCGGCCTTCAGATCCGCCTCTGAGTCGTACCGGAAGATGCGGGCGTTATCGAGCCAGAACATCCCTGGCCCGGTGAAACTGATCTGGTTGTACATCAACTTCTTCGATTGCGACCGCTCCGGCCCAACGAAGTCGTACGTGAACCTGCGCCACTGGCCGTCAACCGTAAAGGAGGTAGTGATGGCAGCGTAGGCATCGCTTGCGCCGAAGGTAACGCGGCCGCCGTCGCCAAGCCCCTCCTGCCGCATCCACGCCTCGAAGCGGTATTTCCTGCCGGGTTCGAGGTTGCCGTACCAGAAGTCTGCCGCGCCGCCGTATGCCGCAGACTGTTGCATGGCGTGCTTGCCCGCGGGCACTTCGGCGCGGAGGCAGGTGGCGCCGGGGTCAAGCATCGCTTCTGGCACCGGCTGCGGGTGCGGCACGAGGCTGAATCGCAGTGTCGGCCCCGCCGCATCCTTGCCGCTCGCCTTGGATTCCGACCATGAGTGGCCTACGTTCTTGACTTCCAGGCGCGGGTCGATGGTCGTCACGTCCACGTCGGTGAAAGACCTTTCGAAGACGACATAGTCGTCGAGTTCGAGGGCAGGTCCTTTGCCTTCCAGATACACTCGCTGCTCGTTCTCGTTGGCAATCCAGCCGCCCTTGGGATGGCCCGGAGCGCCCGGTGGCAAAACGCGCGTCCGCCCAAGCGGCAGCACATGGTGCGCCTTCGAGAGGTCGTAGTAGGAGGTCTCGGGGTTCTTGTCGGGGATGCGCGGCAGGCTCTTGCCGGCAGCATCGACGAGGCGGTAGAAGCGTGCGGTTGCGCCGCTCAGGAATCCGTCGCCCCACGTCTTCCAGTTGCGGGTGCCCATCCAGTCGAGTTCGATCCACCCCTCACCGATCTTCTTGATTCGCCAGAGATACCGGATGTTGGCGGGTTCGTTACCGGAGTTGTGGATGAAGTTGTTGAGGCCAATGGATGCGCCGCCGGGGTCGCCGAAGTTGTTGGGTCCCAGCGGCACAATGCGTTCCTTCGGCTGGATGACGTCGCTCAGGACGACAATCTCGGCCGGGGCGTTGGGGCTGCACGGGGGAAGCGCTTCGGCCTCGCCGCGATTGGCCTTCTCGGCCGCCGACAATGGCGCAGCGCCAGCGACCGTGCACACCAGCAAGACAGCAGTTACCCAATATGCAGAGTGGCGAGTCATGTGATCTCCTTCTCGTTCGTGTCTATAGCCGGCCGATCCTTGTTCCACGTCTCCCGTGGGCTATCGGTCCAGATCGCTGATGGGATTAGTCACCGCATCCAAAAGATACCTGGCATTTCCGGAGACTGTAGCACCATTACCGGGAACATGCCATCCGGTCCTCGCAAGATGAAGCGTGTGAGTCGTCTGCAGCCGGCCTTCGGCCTGGGCGTCGCGGAGCATGTCGGCGGCGATCCGCCGGCTGATGTGCGGGGCGGTCC
>CAYGWP010000375.1:0-9705 GCA_964353455.1 uncultured Anaerolineales bacterium | reverse complement strand
CGTGACATCGCCCACTTCAAACCGCGGGGCGTCCGATGCCGGCTTCTTCGTCTTGCGTTGCCCTCTGGTGGCCACTCCCGATTCGAGCGCGACCTGCTGCTCTGCCAGCGCGCGACCGAACTGGACCTGTCGGGCCGGCTGTTGCGCCGTCGCGGTCTCGGGCATCTGCCGGGCCGGCGTCTCCTGGCCGTGGGACTGGAAGAACCCCGCCACTATCGGCGGCGCCTTCGCCGGCGCTGCCGCGCTTTTCGCCCCCGGCCCGGCCGTCACTGCACCGCCAATGCTCAAGTTAAGGTAATGCGTTGGGGCCGGCTGGTTGGTCGTCACGACGAGTGCCTCGACGACCTGTGCCGCCTCCTGGCCGCCCTGGGCAGTGATGCTCTGCTTCAGGGATTGGACCTGCTTCTGAAGTTCGGCGACCTGCTCGGCCCCGGCCTGGCGCTTGCGGTCGCGCTCTTCGAGGAACTGCCGGGCCTTGCGCGTGACGGCGGTCTGTTCCTTGGCGGCCTCGCCGCGGCTCCGGAGGTCCTGGGCAATATCGACGGCCACCTTGTACGCGGCCTCGGCCCGGCCCTCTTCGCCCGACCTGGCCGCCTGCTCGGCCTGCTGGATAAGTTCCTGCTGGCGATGGAGAATTTCGACGTTGCCGGCCTGCTGCGACAACTGGATTGCCTTGGTGGCGGCGCGGAGGCCGCGGTCTCCCTTGGCCTCGTCGCGGTCGGCATCGCCCAGGGCGATAGTGATGTTACCGAGATATTTTTTTGCGTTCTCGGCCTCGGAGGAGGCCGGCGCGACTTCGACCGTCTGCTTGAAGAGTTCGCCCGCCCGCCGGTAATCGCCGCGGTTGTAGAAATCGATCCCGGCCCGGTAGGAGTTTCGGCCCTGGAGCATCCGTTCCTGCGGCGTCAGGGGCCGCTCGCCATCGGTCTTCTCCGGTGCGACCGACTCCTTCGTTGGTGTTTCCTCCGGGGCCGGCGCGGGCTCTGCTCTAAAGCCGAAGAACTTGTTGCTACCGACAGAGACCAGGACGGGCTTCGGCGCTTCAACCTTGGGCGGAACCGCCAGGTGCCCGCGACCGTACTCGAATTCCAGGTTCGCCGTCTCGCTCGACCAGGTCGGGACCTGGCGGAGCGTCCCCTGCCACTCGCGGACCCTGAGGCCGTCGGGCAGCATCAGTGCGCACCGCGCGTATGCGACGGGCAGGTCGGTCCGCGGAAGGGGCAGTCGCAATTCGCCCTCGCGCGACAGGGCCGGCCCGCGCATCAAGAATACAAGTTCAACCGGGAAACTTATGAGGCCGGCGGTCGTCAGGACCGACTTCTCAAGCGGCACATAGACCGTGTCGCCGGGGCCGCGGGCCAGGTTCCGCTGCTGCTCGGCCACGCGGGCCACGAGCAGCCGCGCGCCGGGCGGCAGGTCAACCCGCATGTACTGCTGGCCGCGGTTGCGGACCTCGTACAGGACCTTAGCCATCACCTGCCCGTCCGGCCGGTAGAGCACGGTGTAGAGGGCCGAATCGACGAGCGTCTCGCGCACCGGGAACTCGGCCATGTCCACAAGGTCGATCCGCGCGTCCCACTGGCCGCGCCCGATCTCGTACGCGAAGACCGGCGGCGATGACAGGAGTCCCCGCACCGAGTCCGGCACGTCGTGGAGCGCCATGCCCGTGAGGCCGGGCGTCTCCAACTCAAGAAGAACGGCCCCCGCCCCGCCGCCGATGGCCAGGTTGCCGCCGCGGCCGGCCGCGCCCTGCACGCCGAACGCCGGGAAAGACATCTTGCCGGTCTTAGGCCGCGGCACTTCATAAGATATGTTGAGGCGTGTTCGCTGGCTGATCTTCCCGCGGAGGAAGATGCGTGCCGCGCCGCCCTGCATCTGCACCTCGCGGATGTCCGGCCCGGTGATCGCGACGCGGTCCGCGCCAGCCGGGAGGTCGATGCGGAGTTCCTCGACCTCGCCGCCCCAGAGGCGGAGGTCCACGACCGCCCGCACCTGGTGGACGCCGTCGCCGAGGGTCCAGCCGATTTGGGAGTCGGCCTCGATCCGGGCCTCGCGGTGGACCGCCCGCCCTGGCGGGTGCCAGGAAACCTCCATGGCGTCGCGCGGCAGAAGGCCCACCGTGCCGCGCGTCCCCTTCTCGTCGCCGATGATCGGCAGCGGCGCGCCGGTGAAGCGGACTTCCCAGGCCCCATCGGCATCGACGGAGCCGGAATTCCACGCGGCCTTGGGGCCGGCAATGGCGATGCGCCACTGGTCGCCCACGGGCGGGTTCGGCTTGACCACCGCCCTGGCCGTGACGCGGTATCGGCCGGGCTTGGGGATATCAATATAGAACCATCCGTCCTTGTCGCCGCGGCGGAGTTCGACGGGCTTATCATCCAGCGCGGCGTCGCGCCAGGCCCACACGCCCGGCAGGAGGCGGATGCTGCGGCTGCCCTCGCCGGGGAGGCTGATGATCTCAAACGCCGGCTCGACCGAGACCTCCGGGTCGCCGATCTTCACCCGCCAAACGGCCCGCTCGATCCAGACGACCTCGGGGGGCTGCGGAGGGACGGGGCCGGTGACGGACTCGCGGACGAAGTCGGCATAGACCTCGATGGGGATTTCGACCTGGGCGCCGGGCCAGTCTGGGATGCGGCGGAGGATTTCGCGGGCGAGTTCGACGCGCGCGGCATTCGCCCAGGCGGCCGATGCCGCCAACAGCAAGACTGCCGCTGCCAGGAATCGTCGGTTCACGCGACGCCCACTGGATGGCCCCACAGCACGAACATCAAGACACGCCGATTCTACCTTTCGGACGCACGCCGGCAAGAAAAGTTCCGTAAAAACACAATCTCCAGCCTGCGGAAGGACAAGGGGCGAGTGCGAACTCTTCTCACGCCTGGCCGATCAGAAGCGACCGCGCGACGTACTGGATGACGAACAGAATGGCGAACACGATGACGAGGACGTGGAGTTCCCGCGCGCGGCCGGTCACGACCCTCAGGAGCGCGAACGAGATGAACCCCCACGCGATCCCATCGGTGATCGAGAGGCTGAACTGCATCACCACAATTGTCAGGAATGCCGGTATCGCCTCCGCGAAATCGTCCCACGGAATGCGGCGGACCGTGCCCATCATCATCACGCCGATAATGATGAGCACCGGCGCGATGACCGGGAAGAACTTCACCTCGACGGGCGTCCCGGCGACGACCTGCCGCAGGGTCTCGCCCGTCGAGACATGGACGAACTGTGCGCCCCCGCCGATCATCTCGACGACCGGCGCCAGGACGAGCGCCGCCAGCAGCAGTACGCCCGCCACGATGGCCGCAAGGCCCGTCCGGGCGCCTTCGCGGACGCCCGCAGCGCTCTCGACATAAGATGTGATGGTGCTCGTGCCCATGACGGTGCCGATCACCGTGCCGATGGCGTCGGCCAGGAGCGCCTGCCTCGCCCGCGGCAGGCGGCCGCGCTCGTCCAGCAGGCCCGCCCGCTCGCTGACGCCGATGAGCGTGCCCACGGTGTCGAAGAGGGCGAGGAAAAAGAAGATGAACATCACGAGCAGCACGTCGGCGGGCGAATGGTTCCGGAAGAGCGAGAGCGGGTCCTTAAAGATCGCGCCAAACGTGGTGCGCGGCAGGTCCGGCAGCGCAATAACGCGACCCAGCCACCCGCCCTCCGTATTGGCGGGCGGCCGCGCGAGAACGACGCGAACGTCCTTCGGCTGCACGGGTCTTGAGGCATCAACGGCGCCCGTGGTCACCCCGGCGCGCTCGAGGAACTGCGCCTCGGTGATGACCTCCAGGCCGTCGGGCCTGTAGTACGCGGGGTTCGCACAGTCAACGGCAAGGGCGATGGCCGCCGTGGCGAGGATGCCCGCCAGGATCGCCCCGCGCAACTTAAGGGCCGTCAGGATCGCGGTAATCACGAGGCCCGCCAGCACCGTCAGGGCGACCGGGCTCCTGAGGTCGCCCAGCCGCACCATCACCGCGGGGCTGTTCTGCACGAGGCCGCCGTACTGGAGTCCCACGAACGCGATCAAGAGACCAATACCCACCGCAATCGCGTACTTGAGGCTGTCGGGAACGGCGGTCATCACCGCCTCTCGCAGCCCGAAGACGCTCACGGCGACGAAGAACGAGCCGGCCAGGAAGTTCGCGAACAGCGCTTCATGCCACGAGAAACCCATCCCCACGGGAACCGCCATGCAGACGGTGAAGGCGAAGAAGAAGTTGTGGCCCATCGCCGGGGCAAGCGCGATCGGGTAGTTGGCCATCACGCCCATCAGGAAGCACGCCAGCGCCGACCCGACGCAGGTAGCCACGAAGACATCATTGGCGGGCATGCCGGCCGCGGCAAGCACCGCCGGCTGAACGAAGAGGATGTACGATAGGGTCAGGAAAGTGACGACGCCGCCGCGGACCTCGGTGCCGAACGTCGTGCCCCGCTCGTGGAGTCTGAACATGGCGATATGCTCCGGGTGCCTTCGAGGCTGAGCATATCACAGCGGTCACGCAAGTGAAGAAAAATGCCGCGCGGAACTTTCCGCCGCGGCGCGCGGTCCTGCCGCCTTGTGTGCCGCAAGTCGGCATCCTCAAGAGGGGCGCTGCCGCAAGGCCCTACTCTTCGATGATGATCGCGCCAGTGGGACAGGCGTCGGCGGCCTCGCGCACCGCGTCCTGATGCTCGGCCGGGACTTCCTTGACGAGGACAACGGACTTATCGTCCCGCATCTCGAAGACCTCGGGGCAGACATCCACACAAGGGCCGCAACCGGTGCACAACTCGGCATCGACTCGGACTTCCATGCACCACCTCCTGGCCACGGGCGGGGTCGGAGCGCCTGGCGACTCAAGATGCCGCGCGCGCTCCCGCGCCGCCCCGCGGCACCCAACGGGACGGAAAGGCGTGGGGGCGGCATAGACCGTCCCCACGCCCCAGTGCCTCTTGTCCGCAGACGTGCTTCATGCTGCGCGGACGCGCCGCACGACTGCTCGCACATCAACTGCCTTACCGGCCGGGGCTCAGTTTCGCGAGGGCGGCGGCCAGTTCCTTCATGCTCGCCGCATCGGAAACATAAACGACCGACTTGCCCTTGCGGGTGCCGATCACCAGGCGGCCCATGCGCAGCAGGCCGAGGTGATGGCTGATCGTCGGCTGCTTCAGCCCCAGGCCGTCACAAAGCGACGTGACGTTCTTCGGGCCGCTCGACAGCATCTTCAGGATGCCGAGCCGAGTCGGATCTGACAGCAGCGAGAACCCACGGGCCCATTCCACAAACTCTGAACGCTTCGCCATCGTAAATCCCCTTCCTTTCAGTGCCCCCCTGATCCTAAGATGCAACCGCATGTAGCGGCGTTACGGGACGAGATGTCCGCAACCGGAGTCCAGCCCGGTTACCCTCGCCTACATCCGTAACTATGGACACCAGTATAGCAATCTTCCAGTCAGTTGCAAACACAAATCCTGTCTCCAGGGCGCACGCAACGGTTTTGGCGAATCGACAACAATGCCCCCCGCCAACGTGCGGCACATCACTGCTTGGTGATGCTGTCAACCATGAGCGTCGTTCCGCTCGCGGCGCCCTTTACGGTGTACTGGCCGGTCGCCTGGCCGCCCGCCAATACGGAGGGCGGGGGTTTCCTTCACGCTCGCATCGGCCTTTTCGGACGGCTTCAGTTCATAGTGAGTGCCTCCCACCACCAGCCGCGGGCGCTTCTGGCTGTGAGTGCTCTCAACGGTTCCCGTGAAGGACTCGCCCCCGCCTGCGGCCGTGGCGCCCGGCTGAGGCGCGCCGGCCGGCTGCGCGACGGAGGCCTTGATCCTGGCCAGGGCCTTGGCGGCATCATCGAGGATGTCCATCGCCTCCTTCTTCTTGTCGTCGGCCAGGAGTTTCCGGGCCACCTCGATCATTCTCATGGCGGCATCGACATCGTCCGAGAGCCTGGCCGCGGGGGTTTTCGCCTCCGCGCCGCCCCTGCGGGCTTCGGCCTGAAGGCCGGCGGCTCCCAGCATCACCATCGCGAGCAGTGCAGCCAGTGTAATGACCAGTGTCCTCATGTGCCGCTCCCTTTCTGAAAATCGAGTCACTGTAGGACCCTGGCCCCAAACGCCGGCTGTTCTCGGGCCCTTGAGCATGGCAGATCAGAAATCATTACCGGCGGTATCGTCCATGTCGGAAGTGCTTCGCAGCGAACGAAGCATGGTGGACGATAGTGCACTTGCACCACTGACCTCCTGCGTGTCGACCACCCTTGGCTGCAATGCCGAAAATCTCAAGAACCCCTTTATTTCGGGCCTTCTATCATCATTCTAGTGTTGCCGAGCGTACTTGCAAGCACTTTCCACAACATGCAAGTGGTTGCGTAGAAATGCGGTACTGGAAGAACGATTCCGGTAAATACCGGATTGTGCGAGGCGGTTTTCTGCAGAGTTGCGCAGGCCCGGCAGTTCACGCGGCAGCGAACCGCGCCGCAGCGCCGAGCATCGCCGCCTGCTTGTCTGCCCCACGGTCTGCGCGCACCGGCCAGGAAAGAGATAAAGGCCAAGCGTCAACGCTCTCATCACCTCGCTGCGATTGGCCTTCGCGCCGGAATCCGTCATCTGTTCGTCGCAGATAACACCCGCTGACACCCGTCACTCACCCCGCAGACCCCGGACGGAGTTTTCGTGACGCACAACTCTGCCCAACTCCACCGCGTGTAACCCAATCTACTCTGTGTGGCAGCCTGCTGCTACAATACTGCCACGGACAACCGAACTTGCAAGAAGCGGCCACCGACAATCGGCCGAAAGGCGGTCACCATGAGGATAAGTTCACTACGGCTGCCTGCACTCGCCGCCCTGCTGCTGGCGCCGCTGGCCGCGTTACACGTTGCCCGTCTCCGGAAGATGGGGATAGAATGGTGGGCGCTCGGAAGCGGGGCCCTCCAAGGCCGCAATTTGTCAGGAGAGAACAAATGAACGGTTCATGTAACAGGCGTGATTTTCTGAAACTGGCAGGCTTGTATGCGGGCGCGGCGGCGCTGGGCTTTCCAAGGCATGCCAAGGCTGCTGCATACAAGCAGTGCAAGCCCAATATCGCGTTCATCTTCGCCGATGATTGGGGGTGGGGCGACCTGTCGTGTCACGGGCATCCGTGGCTGAAGACGCCGCACTTGGACCGGCTCGCGAGTGAGGGCATTGATTTCCAGCAGTTCAACGTGCTCAACCCCGTCTGCTCACCGAGTCGCACGGCCGTGATGACGGGGCATTATCCCGCGCGGTATTGTATTCATCAGCACTTTGCCCCCGGGATAAACACGCAACGCGGGATGCCGGATTGGCTCGATCCGAAAGCGCCGACCACTGCGCGCCTGCTCAAAGACTCAGGTTATCGCACAGGCCATTTCGGCAAGTGGCATTTGACCAATCACGGCGCCGTCGGCGCGCCGGAGCCCACGGCGTACGGGTTCGATGAATATGCAGTGTTCAACGGTCCGGGGAACGAGGCCGGCTTGCACGACACGGCGGACAACGCGGTGAACTTCATCCGCGCTAGCAAGGACCGGCCTTTTTACGTCAACGTCTGGCTGCACGAGAGCCACACACCACACGTGCCGACGAAGGAGTCGCTGGAGAAGTGGAAGAATCTCGATGAACAGAAGCAGGTATATTCGGCCGTCATCACCGACGGCGACAACGCGGTTGGCAAGGTGCTCGATGCGCTGAAGGAAGCGGGTGTCGAGCAGAATACCATCGTCATGTTCGCCAGCGACAACGGCCCGGAGTGGACCGGCAACGACAAGCAAAAGACAATGGGTGCTGGCTACGGCACGTGGGCCAGCATCGGCCAGACGGGCGGACTGCGCGGCCGGAAGCGAAGCCTGTTTGAAGGCGGCGTGCGCGTGCCCTTCATCGTGCGCTGGCCCGGACACACGCCGGCCGGCGCAAAGAACAACACGACTGTTTTCGCCGCCGTTGACCTGCTGCCCACGCTCTGCGCCGCCGCGGGTGTCACGCCGCCGGCGGATTACCACGGCGACGGCGAGAATCTGCTCGATGCCTTCCAAGGCAAGGCCGTCGCCCGCACGCGTCCGATCTTCTGGCAGTGGCTCGGCACCGAGGCGGAACCGGATTGGTGGCCGCGCCTGGCCGTGCGCGACGGCGACTGGAAACTCGTGCTCACCGACGATGCGGAGCGCGTCGAGTTGCATCGCCTTACCGATGACCGCGCCGAGTCCGCCGATGTGGCGAAGGACTACCCCGAAGTCGTCGCCCGCCTCAGCAGGCTTGCGCTCGACTGGAAGGCCACATTGCCGGAGAAACCGAACCCCGAGTGTATCAGCCGAAAGAATCCGTAATGAGAAACATCCTCACCCTCACCGGCCATATCTTCGAGCGTGACCTGGTTTGCGCCGACCTTCCAGAGGTTCTTGCCGAAGGCGTTGTCCAGCAGTGCGCCGTCGAGGATCGTCGTGTTGCCCGTCAGGGCGCTGCCCAGGATGTAGGAGTAGTATGAGGGGAAGAGCGTCGCCACGTCTGCGGCACTGAGCGATCCGCCGGTGTTGGCGATGGCGCCGCCCTCGACGCCGCCAGGCTGCATGTTGACCTTCGCGATGCCTGCGCCGGATGCCGCCAAGTCCAGCATGGCGCCGTCATACACGTTCACCGCCTTGGCGCTGCTCGCGGCGTCCTTATTGTCCAGGACGAGGTTGCCATAGACGTGGGCGGTCGTTCCGACCAGCGTGCCCCCGTTATTAAGGTTGATGGCCGATGAGAATGCCGCGGCGGAGGTGTTGATCTGGAGCGTGCCGCTGCTGTTGATGGTCGTGGCGCCCGTGCCGAGGGCCGCGCTAGCGTCCACGCGAACGGTGCCCTTGTCGCCGTTGATTGTGGTCGTGCCGTTCCGCGTGCTGTTTGTCGTAAGGGCCAGCGTGCCCGCGCCGGTCTTCGTAAGGGCGTTGGCGCCTGGCGCAAGGGCGGCGCCCAGGGTGATGTCGCCTGCGCCGATCGTCGCCCCGCCCGTCCCGATCGTCACAACCCCGGCGTAGGTTGCGGCAGCGCCGCTATTTATTAGTGCGCCATTCCCCCCTACGCCGGTCCCGATGAGGCCCAGCGCCTCGGCCGTGGCCACGCTATATCCGCCCAGGTCCAGCGTTGCGCCCGATGCAACCGACGTGCCGCCATCGGCCGTGCCAAGCCCTGCGGCGTTGCCGAGTTTGACGGTGCCGGCAGAGATGGCCAGCGCACCGGTGAACGTATTGGCGCCCTTCAATTCGAGCGTCCCCGTCCCGGTCTTGGTGATCGTGCCAGCGCCGCTGATTTCGCCGCTGATGGTAAGCGTGCCGGCGGCGCTGATCTCCACGCCGTCGGCATCCACGCCGACCTTCGCGCTGATCGTCGCCGCATTATCGGTCTGGGTAATTTTGTCGGTGACGCCCCTGATGACGTGGCCGGCCGCAATGAATCCCAGCAACCCGCGCCAGTAGCCGAAACCGCCAACCACTATAACGACCAACATTTGCAGCAAGCCGCGTCCGCAAGCGGTGTCAAGTCCGGTGCTCTCGGGGGCCACGCTGAATCCCACCGAGTCACATTCCGTTTCGGACAAGAGCGAAGGCGCCGCCGTTTGCGGCCTGTGCGATTGGGTGAGAGCAGGTGTACATCAAGACCTGTAGAGATGGTGGGCGATACTGGACTTGAACCAGTGACCTCCTGCGTGTCGAGCAGGCGCTCTAGCCA
>CAYGWP010000374.1:0-2986 GCA_964353455.1 uncultured Anaerolineales bacterium | reverse complement strand
GGAGCGCCTGGCCGACGCGATGGGCCGCCTGATGGATGCGGACCTGAGGGGCCGGATGTCGGCTGCCGCGCGGCCGGCGGTCCACGACTGCTCGATCGCGCGGAACTTCCGCGAGATGATGGCAGTCATCGAGAAGGCCGCCGCACGCAAGGAGGCCGAGAAGTGACCGCCACCGTCGCCATCGTGGCCGCGTGGATGCTCGGGGCGTACCTGGCGGGTTCGATCCCGTTCGGGTGGCTCATCGGGAAGGCGCGCGGCAAAGACATCCGCGAGCACGGATCAAAGAATATCGGCGCGACGAACTGTGGAAGGGTCTGCGGCTGGCCGTTCGGCGTGGCGGCGTTTCTGCTGGACGTGGCGAAGGGCTTCGGCCCGTCCGCCATGGCGGACGCGTATCTGCCGCACGAGATCGAGTTCTCCGATGAGCACGGGCTCTGGCTGGCCGTGGTCCTCGTGGCGGCGCAGGCCATCGTCGGGCACCTCTTTCCGGTATGGCTCAAGTTCAAGGGCGGCAAGGCAGTGGCGACCAGCCTCGGCGTGCTGCTTGCGCTGCCGATGCTGCGGTGGGTTGCGCTGGCGGCATTCGGCGTGTGGATTATCGTGACGGGCGCGACGGCGTACGTCTCGGTCGGCTCGACGGTTGCCGCCGTCGCGTTTGCCGTCATCTACCTCTGGGTTGACCGCGACAAGGCCTGGGGCGAGTACCTGGCCGTCACCATTTTCGTCTTCCTCATCGTGGGCCTCCTCATCATCCGCCACCGCTCAAACTACGCGCGGCTCTTGAAGGGAACCGAGAACCGGGTGTGGGGCGGAAAGAAACCCTCTGGGGGATCCCATGAGCGATGAGGAAGCATGATGCAACTGGGCAACCGCTCGCGACGCAATGATCCGGCAACCCGAGCGTGATGTGCACCGGTCCCTACCTGTACACGTCGCGGCGATGGGCCACGCGGATGACAATCACCAGAAGGCGGTTGTGCTCAATCTGGTAGATGATACGGTAGTCGCCCACGCGGACCCGCCGGAGGTCAACTTCGCCTTTGAGTTTCGCGCTGCGCGGCGGGCGGGGCTTTTCGGCCAGGGCAAGAATGCAGGCGTCGATGCGGCGGACCACGTCTTTGGGCAAGGCGAGCATATTCCGCCGGGCGGACGCCGTCATGACGATGCGGTACGCCATTTAGAGCCCCAATTCCTTGCGGACCTTCTCGTAGGGGATACGCTCGTCGGATTCGGCCAGGGCCTTGCGGGCGGCCTCAACGTCGAGGCGGTCTTCGAGTTCCTCCAGCAGCCGCAGGTCGTCCGCCGAGACGATGGCCGCCAAGACCTTTCCCCGGCGCTGGAGCGCGGTCCGCCGCCCCCGGTACGCTGCCTGGTTGACGAGTTCCGCCAACTGTGACCGCGCCTTGCTCACGCTAAGGTTTGTCATGGCACACCTCCGCCGGCATCTTGGACATCTTGTACAAATTGTACCTGAATTGGGGGCGGTGTCAAGTCGCATTAGATGATTCTCCGGAATTGGAGGGCCACGGCCTGCCCGCCTCGGGCGGGCTCCGTCGTGGCAGCGAGTCCGCCTGAGGCAGACGACAGAGCGCATCCCGCCAGAAACTGGCCTCACCCGCCGAGTTTGCGGGTGAGGATGTCCTTGACGACCTGGGGGTTGGCCTTGCCGGCGGAGGCCTTCATGGTTTCGCCCATGAGGCGGCCGAAAGCAGCCTTCTTGCCGCCGCGATAGTCCTCGACGGTCTTCGGGTTGGCGGCGAGGACATGGTCAACGATCGCCTCGATGGCGCCGGAATCGGCAACCTGGACCAGTCCTCTTTCAGTGACGATTGCATCTGGCTGCCCGCCCGACTTAAACATTTCGTCGAAGACTTCTGCGCCGGTGTTGCGGTTCACCTGCCCTTCCTCAACCATCTGGATCAAGCGGGCGAGGTTTGCCGGGGTTACCTTCTTACGGAAGGTCTCCATGCTAACCTTCTGCTCGTTCAGCACTCTCCTGACGTGCTGCGTGACCCAGTCGCCACAGGCCTTGAGGCCGCGAGAGGGTCGCCAGTCTGGACCAGTTACGCGGAGGTGCACCACAGCATCTCCCAGTTCGTCATAGTAATCGGCTATGGGTTTTTCATCAACAATTGCGCGCGCATAGTCCTCTCGAATCCCGCTATCTAAGTATTTCCGAAGCCTCTGCGACGGCATCACGGGTTGCTGGCTACGGATTTCCTCGACCCACTTTCGGTCCGGGACGAACGGCACGAGGTCGGGCTCCGGTAAATATCTATAATCGTGCGCCTCTTCCTTTGAGCGCATGAGGAACGAGACGCCCTCGTCGTCGCGCCAGCCGCGAGTTTCCTTGCCGAGGTTTTCGAGCGTGTACTTCGCGGGGGCGGCCAGGTACTCCTCGCGGTGGCGGGCGATCTCGTGCGTCACGGCCCTCTCGACCGAGCGGAACGAGTTCAGGTTCTTCATCTCCGAGATGGGCGTGTACCTGGGCTTGCCGTCCGGCCCCGTGCCGATGCGGAGGCTGACGTTCGGCTCGAACCTCATCTGCCCGAGTTGCATGTTGCATCCGCTCACGCCCAGGTACACGGCCAGTTGCCGGAGGGCCTCGCCATAGGCGCGGGCCTCCTCGGCGGAGTGGACGTCGGGTTCGCTGACGATCTCAAGGAGCGGCGTGCCTGTGCGGTTTAAGTCAACGACGGAGTACCCGCCGCCCTCGGCGTGTATCAGTTTGCCCGCATCCTCCTCAAGGTGCACGCGCGTGATGCCCACGCGGGTGACGCCCTTCGAGGTTTCCACATCCAGGAAGCCGCCGACGCCGAGCGGCTGGTCGTATTCAGATATCTGATAGTTCTTCGGGAGGTCCGGATAGTAATAATGCTTCCGGTCCCACTTGGCGAAATCGGGGATCGCACACCCCAGGGCCAGGGCCATGCGGACCGCCAGTTCCACGGCCAGCCCGTTCATCACCGGCAGGACGCCCGGCATG
>CAYGWP010000373.1:0-20200 GCA_964353455.1 uncultured Anaerolineales bacterium | reverse complement strand
GGCTGAACTTGTAATGGACATCTACTCCCACGCCTGCTACACTTGTAACCCGCTTCATGGCTGTCCTCCTTCCTGGGACCCTTGGTTCCTACTACACCCAAGAGCCTAACCGGTTGGAGGCAGCCTTTCATGGGATTACTTCGGCGCGCAGGGCGCGCTAACCAAACACGTGCGGCTCGGCTGCCGCGGCGAGCGCGTCTTCGAGAGTAATCGTGCCCTCGTACAGCGCCCGGCCGATGATGGCGCCGGCCGCGCCCACGGTCTTTAGCCGCCGGATGTCATCAACCGTCGTCACGCCGCCCGAAGCGATGACCGGAAACGGGCTGGCCTTCACCAGCGCGCCCGTGGCATCGACGTTCGGACCCGACATCATACCATCCCGTGCGATGTCGGTATAGATAATCGCGGCCAGGGCGACTTTGCCGACCGCTGCCGCAACCTCGGCGACCGTTCGGGCGGTCTCGGCCTGCCAACCCTCGACGGCCGCGCGGCCGGCCTTCGCATCCAGGCCGAGCGCCACGCGATTCGGAAACTTCGCCGTCACCTCGCGCAACCACTCCGGCTCGCGGACGGCCCGCGTGCCGAGGATGACGCGCCGGACACCCATCGCGAGCAGAGCCCCTGCGGCCTCGGTCGTGCGGATTCCGCCGCCGACCTCGACATCCATCGCCTTGCCGACCTCGGCCACAATCGCGCGAACCGTTTCCAGGTTCCGCGGTTCGCCCTCGCGTGCGCCGTCGAGGTCCACAACGTGCAGCCACTTGGCCCCGGCATCGCGAAACCGCCGGGCCACCGCCACCGGGTCCTCGTCGAAGACCGTCTCGCGGCCGTAGTCGCCCTGCCGGAGGCGAACGCATCGCCCGCCGCGCAAATCAATCGCCGGAAGAATAACCATAGCGCCTCCGGCGTTTAGCCGCCGCCGCAAACGGCGGCGGCATTATCGCGGCCGTTCGCGGCCGCGGCTAAACGTTAAGTCTTCGTAACGAAGTTCTCCAGGACGGCCAGGCCCACGGCCTGGCTCTTCTCCGGGTGAAACTGTGTCGCGTGGATGTTCCCTGCCCTGACGGCGCTCGCAAACGGTCCGCCGTAGTCCGTCCGGCCGACCACCACGTCGTCATCGGCGGGGGCAGCATAATATGAGTGCGCAAAATAAAAGTAAACCCCCTGGATGCCGCCGGCCCCGCCTCCCAGGCCGTGGAACAGCGGCGACTCACGCACCGCCTCCACCGCGTTCCAGCCCATGTGGGGAACCTTCAGGCCCATGCGGACCACCGCCGGGCTGAACCTGACCACGCGGCCGCGCAGAATGCCGAGACCCTTCGGCAGCGGCGAGCCCGACATGGCGGCCGCCTCGACGGGGGCTTCGGCCACTTCCTCGCTCTCCTCAAAAAGGACCTGGAGGCCGAGGCAGATGCCGAGGAACGGGCGGCCGGAGGCACAGAAATCACGGATCGGTTCCACCAAGCCGCGCTGCCGCAGGGCCGTCATCGCATCGCCGAATGCGCCGACGCCCGGCACGACCAGCCGCTCGGCGGAGCCGACCGCATCGGGCTTATCAGAGACTGCCGCAACCCGGCCGATCCGCTCAAACGCCTTCTCGACGCTCCGCAGGTTGCCCATCCCGTAATCAACGATCACAATCACGACGGGGCAACCTTTCTACTGGGGCGAGACGACGATGACCACGCGGCGGTTCTTGGCCCGGCCTGCCGCGGAATCGTTCGTGGCGATCGGCTTGTACGGACCCCACCCTGCGGCGTACGTCCGCTTCGGGTCAACGCCCTTAACGTTCAGGTACCGCACCACCGCCATCGCCCGGTTGCACGAGAGGTCCAGGTTGTCCTGCCAGTACTTCCTGGACTTGGAGATGGGCTGGGTGTCGGTGTGGCCCTCGACGCGGATCTTGTGGGCGGCATAGTCCTTGTTGAGGACCGAGGCCACGTGATCGAGGACCTTCTTCGATTCGGCCTTCAGGTCGGCCTTGCCGGAGGCGAACAGAACCGTCTCCGGAAGCGTTACGTGGAGCGATTCGCCGACCATGGCGGTCTCGACGCCCTCGCCGAACTCAGGCTTCGGGCGCTGGACCTTCACAGGCCCTTTCTCGGGACCCTGACCGGAGAGGCGGGCGCGGGCCTTCTCGAGTTCCGTGCTGAAGGCCAGGTTCTGCTCCTTGAGCGTCTCGTTCTGGGCCTGGAGGTCCGCGTTCTGCTGGAGCGTCTGCTCCAGTTGCTTGGTAAGCGCGACGTTGCGCTCCTCGAGTTGCTGCTGGCCGCAGCCCGCGACAAGCGCGCCGGCCAGGCCGACCATCGCCGCCAAGACCCACCGATTCACCCCGTCCATCGCCGACTCCTTTCCGATTTTGTCGGGCAGTTATTTTCTTTCAATCGTTTGAACGCAGAGACCGCAGAGATCGCGGAGAAAAGATTATGTATGTTGTTATTTGCGATGACTTTGACTTTTCCTTTCTTACTCAGTCTCTCTCCGCGCCCTCTGCGGCCTCCGCGTTAAGAAGAGCCGCCGGTCAGCCTCCGATGGCATGCAGCAGCGCTTCAATGCCGGGCCCAAAGTGGCCTACGGCGTATTCTTGAATCAGCATCACCACGCCGGCCGCGAGCCCCAGGAACGGCCCGTACGGCACCTCGTGGCTGTCGGACTCGGGCGCCGGCTGCGCATCCGATTCCGCCGGCTCCGCATCGCCGCTCTCCTCGCGGGCGAGAAAAAAGAAACTCACGCCCATCGCCGCGAGGCCCCCCACCAGCAGCAGCCGCGCCGGAGTGCACCACTCCGGCCTGCCCATCCAGGCAGCCGCCAGAAGACACGCAAGGCCGATGACCGTCGCGACGAACGTCCCGTAGTTGACCTCGACCGGCGTCGCCGCGGCGACCGCCTCGGCCTGCGCCTCCTTCTTTTGCCGCAAGACCTGCCAGATGCCGTAAGGCAACCCCAGGAACGGCGCCACCAGGAACACCAGGAGCGCCGCCTCCCAGCCCAGTATGCCGCCGATGAGCGCCATCAGGTACACATCGCCCGCGCCCATCGCCTCGCGGCGGAACGCCAACGTGCCGAGGAACCTCGTCAGGTTGATCAGCCCCGCCCCGACCGCCGCGCCCACGAGCGCCAGGATCGGCGCATCGACCCGGCCCCAGCCCGTCCAGTTCGGCAGGACGTGATCGTACGCCCCGAGCCGCTGGATGTCCGGCCACACCGCCGCGGCTGCCACCCCCACGGCCAGGGCCACGTTTGTGACCGACGTGTATATCTCCTTCCGGTCCAGGTCGATCAGGCCCGACACCAGCAGGGCCGACGCGAGGACCATGTGCGACAGGTACACGCCCGGATGGTCGGCCCCCGGCCTCAGGCCGGTCTTAAAGTACACCGCCCAGTACCAGAACCACACCAGGCCCGTCGCCAGTTCCACCAGCATGTATCGGGCCGAGAACGGCGCGCCGCACCCCCGGCACTTCCCGCCGAGCACAAGGTAACTGGCGACCGGGATATTATCGTACCACGCAATCGGCGTCTGGCAAGACGTGCAGTGCGATGCCGGCCAGATGATGCTCTTTCCGGCCGGCAGCCGGTAGATACAGACGTTCAGGAAACTGCCGACGCACAGCCCCAGGAGGAGCAGAAAAACGCCGACCGTCCAGGATGCGAACCACTCCACGAGGGCGCCTTCCATGCCTTCTCCGCCGAGTTGTCAGCCGACACATTAGTTACCGTTCAATCGCCCCAACGCGCTCCTCTTCGAGTCGCGGCTAAACGAGGTTGTTAAATCCGCAATCCACAATCCTCTTTGCCGACAGGGCCAATCTACTCCCCCCCGCCGCCCCATGCAAGGCAAAACGTTCTTGCCGTCGCCAACGAAAGGTTGTTGACGTTCGGGACCCATCCGGCTAGGTTGCGCATTCGGCCGTAAGTCTTAACGCAGAGAGCGCGGAGAAAAGGCCGGCTCAGGCAAAGGCGCAAAGCAGAGACACAACAAAGTAACAGAAATGACTATTTTTTGTTTTTACTCAGTCTTGGCGCCTTTGCGGCTTTGCGTGAGACTCCTTTGTCTTCTTTCTCTGCGTTCTCTGCGGCCTCTGCGCTGAAAGCACTGGCAGAGAATCCTCGATCAATGGAGCAGGCAATGGAATTGGAGCGAAAGTCCGACTTCGAAAAGGCCCTCGACCGGTTCGAGGCCTGGTGGCAACGCCAGATTATCGACCGCCCGCCCGTCACCGTGCACGTCAGGCCCGACCGCCCCGCCCGCGAGGTCAAGAGGCACCACGCCGCCCTCCGCGACCGCTGGCTCGACGTAGCGTACAACGTTGACCGCGCAGAGGCCGCCGTCGAGAACGGCGTCTTCCTGGCCGAGAACTTCCCGCGCTATGAGCCGTCCGTCGGCCCGGAACTCTGCGCCACACTCTTCGGCTGCGACCTCCAGTTTATGGAGCACACGAGTTACTCCATCCCCATCGCCAGGTGGGCCCGCGACATCCTGAAACTCCGGGCCGACCTCGACACCCCCTACTGGAACAACATCCGCGCAAAAACCGACCTCTCGCTTGCGCGCGGACGCGGCAGGTGGATCACCGCGATGCCCGACCTCCACACGAACGGCGACCTTGCCGCCGCCATCCGCAACCCGCAGGACCTGTGCCTCGACCTTGTGGACGACCTTGAGGGCGTGCGCGCGGCCGTCGATCACGTCAACTCGTTTTATCCCGCGATGTTCGACGACCTCTGGAACCGCATCCGTGCCGCAGGCCAGCCGTGCAGCACGTGGACGCCGTTCCTTCACGCCGGCCGCGCCTACGCCACGTCGTGCGACTTCATCTGCATGATCTCCCCCGCGATGTTCCAGGCGACGATCCTCCCCGCCATCCACGCCGAGATGAAGTGGCTGGACTGCAACATATTCCACCTCGACGGACCGGGGGCGCTGAAGCACCTCGACGCCCTGCTCGCGCTGCCGCAACTGAACGCGGTTCAGTGGGTGTACGGGGCCGGCCACGGCCCGGCCGCCAAGTGGATAGATGTCTATCGGCAGATTCAAGCCGCCGGCAAGGGCATTCAACTCCTCTGCGACGACCTGGCCGATGCCAGGGCCGTGGCCGAGCACCTCAGGCCCGAAGGCGTCTGGTTCAACCCCGGCGGCACTTACCCGCGCGGCGAGGCCGAGGCCTTCATCGCCTGGGCCGCGCGCTGGGCGGCGGGGAAGAAGTGAACCGGCAGGAAAGCAGCGAACCCGCAATGCCCCGTCAACCGCCGGACCTCTCAACCGCGCCCTGCCCCTGCGGGGACGGCCCCCCGGCGCCGATCGGCACGGCGCGCAGGTCGTTCGGCTGGTCGTTCAGCCACCGGTATCCGGTTGCGGGATGCCAGATGTTCTCGTCCTGGCTGGAGATGACGTAGGGGAAGTCGGGATGCCCCAGCCCCGGCACCCAAGTGACCCTGAAAGAAAAGAAAAGGGTCCAGGACCCTTAACGGCTTTAGGGGTCCTGGACCCTTTTCTGTCACGGCGGGCCTTTCGGCGAGGGGGGAGTCGCCGGCATACGGTAGTACTCGCGGAGGGCGGCGGCCCCGCGCCGCCAATGCTCGCGCACCTGGGCAATGGCCGCGCCGCGTTCCTCGTGCGTCCCCCCGAAGTCATAGCGGCGGCCCATGATGCGGGCGATGGCCTCGGACGCGCGCTGGCTGACCAACTGATCAGGGTCTTCCACGGCCGCCAGAAGCGCTTCGATCTCGTCAACCGCCCGCATGTGCCCCAGTGCCGTGACGGCGGCGGCGCGAACGCCGGGATTTCGGTCGGTAGCCGCAACCGACGCCAGGGCGGGCGCAGAAGTCTCCTTGACGGCGCGCGAGTAGGCCAAGGCCGCCTCTTCCCGGATTTCTGGTCGCGGATCCTTCAGGACCTTCTCGATGTGGGGCCGCGCATCCTTGCCAAGGCGCGCCATTGCCCGGACGGCCATCAGGCTGATCTTCGCGTCGGGGTTCTCGGTTTCCCGGGCGAGGCCCGAGGCATCTCCTTCGCGGCGCAACTGCTCGATGTGTTCGGCCGCAGGGTCGCCGCCACAACCGCACAAGAGCCCCGCCACCGCCGCAGCAAGGACGGCGGCCGGCCATGATCGTATTACAGGTTCGTTCAAACGTCCTCCCCGAAAAGAAAAGGGTCCAGGACCCCTAACAGCCCGTTGAAAGAATCGGTTTTTCAACGGGATCCTAGCGCGCTGCGGCCTTTGGCTGGGGCCGGGTCGGCAGGGCCGCAGCAGCGCCGAACCGGACTCCGGAGATGTATGCCTGGTTGAATTTCAGGTCAGTTTTGCCGTCGTGCGAGTATGGAAGCGAGACCTCCACGGCAATGACTTTCTTGGCCCCGGGGGCGATCGTCTCGCTGGCCGAGCCCGTCTGACAGATGTAAGGGTTTGTGGAGGGCACAGCCAGGGTCAGGCCGGTGATCTCCTTGGTTGTGTTGTTGACGGCCGCCAGCGTCACCTGGACCTTGCCTCCGGCGGGTTTACATCCAAGAATCTGGATGGGACAGATGTCGCGCATGACGAGCCCCAACACCTGTAAAGCGAGGCCGGCGTATTCGGAGTGGCTGCCCAGTTGGCTCTCGAAGCCCTTGGATTCGAGCGGAACCGTCACGGACTTTTGCCACGGGCCGGTCGGGTTGCCGCCCTTGAGGGCCGGCGAGCGGTAGATGGTGGTGTCGGCCTTCAGAATGTAACTGGGTGAGCCCATGCCGAGCGAGATGTCCGCGCGGCGGTCCTTGATCAGGACGTGGACGAGGTAGGCGGCGCCCTGCGCCGCCGCCTGGTTGCCCGCCCCCTGGACGGCGTTGGCCGTGGAGACCTGGAGGGGGGCCAGCCCCTTCTTCAGGGCGGCGGTGGCTTCCGACAGGATGGTGGCGCCGTCCTGTCCGAACATCGCCCCAATGAGTTTGCCGTCCCCCGACTTGGGCAGCGGGACCGCCGGCGACAACTCTACCACCACCACGGCCTTCAGGAAGTCAACGTCGGCCGCATTGAGGTTACCGGGGGGCGGCGCTGCCGCCGGCGCCGGCCACGCCCGGCTGCAAAGCGACAGACCTGCGATCCCCACCAGCACGGCCACGGCCAAGCGGCACCGGAGGTTCATGACCTGTCCTCCTCGTGAGTGTCGAGTTCCGAAACTGGGTGCAAATTGGGGTTCAGGGAGGCCCCTTCCCGGAGCCCAATTCAGCCCGCGTTCCTGTCGGATCTAACGTTACTCTAAAGCCGCCTTCAGGTACCAGTCAAGCACCGATAGATCCATGGCGTCAGATGAGGCGGTCCTCGCGGCCTGGGCGATGCACGGCTGCCACGGCACCTCAGGCCAGACCCGCTCTCAGGGCCTTCTTCAGGCCCGCATTGTCGTCGGGCATCACCAAGGACGCGGCCTTCAAGCACCTCCGCTCGGTGGCAGTCGCCTATAGCGGCGCCTGTGGCGCGCCGGCGTCGAAGGTACACCTCCCGGCGGCAGCGTGAGCATCAACGACAAGACAACGACTTCCTAAACGGGCTGCTAAAGGCGTTAAGGGTCCTGGACCTTTTCAAGCCCAGACCCTCCCTTACTGCATCCAGTATTGCGAGTACGCCCGCGGGCGGGCCGGGTCCAAGTCCTCCGGCGACATCAACTGAACCGAGCCGTCCGTCATCAGCACGTTGACCATGCCCGAGTGACGGGCGAAGATCGGCACGCCGTCCTGGTTCGGGTCGATGTACTCGTCTGCCCAGACATCGGTGCTGTGGGCCAGGTACCCGCTGTAATCCATGAGGGCGAACTTGCCGGGCCTCAAGGTCAGACTCACGTAGTCGCCGTTCATGGCGTAATTCGTGCTGACGGTCATGAGAATGCTGGAGTTTGCCTCCGGGTCGGCGTCGCCGGGTAGAGTTCCTCCGCCGCCGCCGCTCGTCCCGGCCTCACCCACGATCAATACCACGTCGGTGTAGTACTTCCCGGTGGGCAGTGGGAGCAGGACGACCCGGTCAGCCTTGCTGACAAGCGCATGGCCTCCGGCGGTGTGCCCGGAGATGGCGAGATCGTACGAGCCGTTGCCGTGGTCGGTGACCCGGATCATGGTGTCGTTGAAATCCATGTCGCCGCCGGTGGTGATGCTGTCCTCAAAGCAATAATAATACACGTAAGGGTTCGCCCCCGGGTTGTAGTTGGTGTCCATGGCAGCGCGGAGGTTTCGAGCACCATCGGCGCCGAGGTATCCGAGGCTCCTCCCGGCCTGGTACTGCTCGTCCGACAACTTCAGGGTCCATGGCGCGACGTCCATCGGCTGATAAGCCCGGCCGCCGCTCAGCATCAACTCGACCAGTTCCGAAAGCGGGGCGTAGGATTTCGATCCCTCGTCCGGCGGGATATACGGCACGTCCCCGCCGCCCGGCGAAGATCCGTCGCCCCCGCCGCCGTCGGACACTTCGCTCTCGGAAGCGACTTGCACCGGGCATGTCACCGAGACCGCGCCCCCTTCAAGGTACGGCAGAAGATGCGCAGGCCACGACCGGGGCCTCAGGTCTCCCTTTACACCGTTCGCCGCGTCGGCACGGCGCAGCGCAATCGCCTGGGAGAGATAGTAGAGATTGGCCGTGCAACGGTAGTGGTCAACCCTCTCACCCACACGAAAGAACGCGGGTTGGAGCAGCGCCAGCAAGACACCGATGATCGCGACGACGATCAGCAGTTCAGGAAGCGTGAATCCATGATAGCCTGCCCGATGCATGCATGTCCTCCCATGCGGCCCGGTCGGTTTCATCGCCCCGACACGACAGGCGCAGCGTCAGACGCCACTTGGAGTGTACTTGAGGCCAGATGTCCCGTCAATAGCGAGGGCCGGCCGTGCGAGGGCCGGCCGGCGCGCCCCTGCGGCCTGCCGCAAACATCGGCGCCGGAGAACTCTCGCAAAACCGCCGGCCGCGTGATAACATCCGCGCCCATGAAACGCCGGCCGTACAACCTGGTTCGGCTCATCATCGTGAACGCCGTCTATGCCGTGGCCTCGCTCGTGGTGTGGCCGATCTACCTCTTGCTCCTCGCGACGCGAAGGAAGTACCGCCATCGCGTCTGGGAGCGGTGGGGTCTTGTGCCGCGATTCACGAAAGGCCGCAAGCGATTCTGGGTCCACGCCATCAGCGTCGGCGAGGTTGAGGCGGCCCGGACGTTCGTCCCGGCCCTGGCCGAGGCGTATCCGGACGCGGAGATCGTCCTCTCGACCACGACCATGACCGGCCGCGAGCGGGCCGCCAAACTCTTCCCCGGGCGGCCGCTCTTCCATTTTCCGCTGGACCTGGCGCCGTGCGTGCTGCTGGCCCTCTGGCGGGTGCGGCCCACGGCCATCATCCAGGTGGAGTCCGAGTGGTGGCCGAACTTTTTCCTGCTGGCGCACCTGGCGGGCATCCCGGTGGCGGCAGTCAATGTCCGCATCACCAAGAAGAGCCACCGCCGATATTGCATCATCCGCGGACTCATGCGGGCGGTCCTCAAGAGCACCGTCGGCATCGGCACGCAGGCCGAGTTGTACCGCGAGCGCCTGGAGGACCTGGGCGCCGACCCGGACCGCATCCGCGTCACCGGCCAGATGAAACATGACGGCGTCGAGTTCGCCGACACCGTGCCGGGCGCGGAGGACATGGCCCGCGAGATGCGCCTGACGACGGGCGAATCCGTCATCGTTGCCGGCTCAACCGGCCCAGGCGAGGAGGAGATCATCGTACGGGCGTATAAGGATGCGCGGCGGGCGTTTCCGCGAATGAGACTGGTCCTGGTGCCGCGGCGGCCCGAGAACTTTGAGGCGGCGGCACAGGCGGTCCTTGCGGCCGACATGGGCGTCATCCGCCGCTCGCGCACTGTCGAGTGGCAGGGACCGAAAATCCTCCCGCCCGTCATTCTCGGCGACACGATGGGCGAACTTATGAAGTGGTACGCCCTGGCCGACATCGTCTTCGTCGGACGCAGCCTCGTGCCACTGGGCGGATCGAATCCGATGGAGCCGGGGTCGCTCGGCAAGCCCCTCCTCTGGGGACCGCACATGTTCAACTTCCCGGTTGAGGCCCCCGCCCTGGTTGAGGCGGGCGCGGCCCGCGAGGTGGAAACCGCGGCGGACCTTGCGGCTGCCATCATCGGCCTCTTGACGCACAGCGACCAGCGCCGTCAAATGGGCGCTGCCGCACGCGCGACCATCCGCACCATGCAAGGCGCGACGGCACGCAACATCGAACTCGTGCGAGAGGCGCTTGGTTAGTATTACAGCGTCACTAAGCGCGGCGGGTCTCCCGACCCGCCGCGCACAACTGTGGCACGGCCCCGCCGGGCCGTGGCACTTGGTTGGTCGCTTTGAGGTGGCTTCATGATCCGCGAAACACGTCAAGCCCTGATGAAACGTGTTCGAAGCGTCGTCGTCAAACTCGGCACGAACGTCCTTGCGAATGAGCGCGGCCTGCTGGACGAAGCCCAGATCGCCCGCATCGCCGACCAGGTGACGGCCCTTGAGTCCCGGGGCCTCAGGGTCACGATCGTATCGAGCGGCGCGATCGCCGCCGGCATGGGAGACCTGGCGCTCGCGAAGCGGCCCGACGCCCTGCCGCAACTCCAGGCCTGCGCCGCCGTCGGCCAGGCCAGGTTGATGATGATGTTCGACCAGGCCCTCAAGCGTCACGGCCGTCGCGCCGCGCAGATACTCCTGGTGCGGGGAGACGTTGAGGACCGCTCGCGGTATCTGAATATCCGCAACTGTATCGCTGCGCTCCAGTCGTACGGCGCCGTGCCGGTAATCAACGAGAACGACACCGTCAGCGTCGATGAAATCCGCTTCGGCGAGAACGACATCCTCGCGGCGATGGTCACGAACCTCCTGAGGGCCGACCTCCTGGTGCTCCTGACGACGGTCGATGGCGTCTTCCGCGACAAGGCACGCAAAGACCGCTTCGACGTCGTCGAGAACATGGACGAGGTAATGGCGGCGGCCGACGGCACGCGCTCGGCACTCGGGTCCGGCGGCATGCCGACCAAGTTACAGGCGGCGGCCGCCGTGGTCGCCGCAGGCGAGATGGCGGCAATCGCCAACGGACGCCGGCCGAACGTCCTCCTGGACCTGCTGGCGGGTGAACCGGTCGGCACCTTGTTCCTGCCGAAGGCGCGGAAACTCTCGGCCAGGCAGCGATGGATCGGCCTCACGCGCCGGCCGCGCGGACGAATCCTCATTGATGCGGGCGCCGCAAAGGCCGTCAGGAGCCGCAAGAGCCTGCTTGCCTCGGGCATCACCGCCGTCGATGGGAACTTCGATGCGGGAGACGTGGTCGAGGTCATCGACGCCGACGGCCAAGCGGTCGCCCAGGGCCTCTCGAACTACTCCGCCGCCGACATCGCCAGAATCAAGGGCCTGAAGACCAGCCAGTTCGCCGCCGTCCTGGGGGAGCGCACCTATGACGAGGTCGTCCACGCCGATAACCTGGTCCTCACGGTCTAACCGCCACCGTCCATACATTTAACGCAGAGGCCGCAGAGAACGCGGAGGACAGATCATCATATATTAACAACAGCAGAAACAGGAGATTCGGCCGGTTGCTTTTTCGCCCCTCTCTATTTTCTCTCTTTGTTTTTCTCTGCGATCTCCGCGGCCTCTGCGCTGAAACGGACGCGCATCAGTTTTCAATCGACTCGGAATCGCCGGCGATCTCAGCCTCATCCTCGGCTGGCGCCGGCCCGCCGGCGAACGTCTCGGCTCGGACGCCCTCCGGCCGGAGTTCGAGCGTGACGGCGCCCACCTCGCCGGTGTGGAGGATGGCGATTCCCCGCCCCGCGGCCCAGGGTGGTTTCGGCTGCGGCATGAAAGGCCGACTCGCCGGGATAATGAGCATCCTGGCGCCGATGGCCCCGGCGAATCGTCCGATGGCGGCCGGCTCGTGGCCGTGATGCGGCCAGAGAAACGCGTCGGCCCTCAAGGCCGGCTCAGACTCAAGGAGCAGCGTCTGCCCCGCCGGTTCCAGGTCGCCCGCCAGCAGGATCCGCCGGCCGGCGGCGGTAACGACGAGGGCAAGCGACCCATCGTTGATGGCCTTGGTCTGCGACTTCGGCCCGCGCGGCCAGACGGCACGGATGTCCGCATCGCCCGTGCCGGCCAGCCGGTCGCCCGCGCCGAAGAACTCCACGCGCACGCCGCGCTCAAGCAGCGCTTCGATGACCATGTTGTCGCTCTTCAGCCGCTGCCTCATGAAGGTCGGCGGCACGAAGACCTGCCGCACGCCGAATCGCTCAACGAGAGGCAGGATGTCCTTGAAATGGTCGAAGTGGGGGTGGCTGAAGAAGACAGCGTCGATGCGGTTGATGCCCCTGGACCACAGGGCCGGTGCGATCGCCGTCTCGGCCGCCCGCACGTGCGACAGCGAAGAGCCGGCATCGTACAGGATGACCCGCCCGTTCGGCAGTTCCAGAAGGTCGCAATTGCCGTTGCCGACGGCCAGAAAGGTGGCGCGGACGTTCTGCGGCGGGCGGTGGCCGCTCGTCCAGACGAAAACGGTTGCGGCTGCAAGGACCGCCATCGCCAACCGCCGGCGCGGAATACCCAGCCGCTTGCGCCAGACCCACGCGATGATAAGGACGTACGCCAGCACGAGCCACGTCGGCGAGATGTCCTCAATCCAGAAGTACGCGCCGGGGACGTTCGCCATCGCCCGGACGACGGCGGCAATGGTGCGGCCCAGGCCGTCGGGCCCGGCTGCAAGGAGGTTCCCCAGCCACGGGGCCATCCAGCCGAACGCCACCAGCAACATGCCGCTCACCGTCAGGAGGAACACAAGCGGCAGGAGGACCGCGCTGGCGATCGGCGACAGCCACGACACGATGTGGAACTTCGCGGCGATGAGCGGGATGTTGACCAGCGTGGCCGCAACCGATACCAGCAGCGTCGCGCGCACCAGACGGCGGTACCAGAACTTCTCGGCGGCCGGCTCGCTCCGCAGCCACTCCAAATCCACGAAGCGGCCGACCAGCAGGTCCTCGGCGCGGTCCACCACGTAGATCATCCCGAGCACGGCCAGAAACGAGAGTTGGAAACTCATCGAGAAGAGGTCCCCCGGCCGCGCGAGGAGGACCAGGATGACGCCCGCGCCCAGCGTGTTCAGGCTCATCGCCTCTCGCCCCAGGAACCAACCCAGACAGATGACCCACACCAGTATGGCGGCCCGGAGGACCGGAGGCTCGAGTTCCGTCATCAGCACGAACGCCAGGACCGATGCCGCCACGATCACCGCCGTCAGCCTCCGCCCCAGACTCAAGAGGCGGGCCAGCGCGATGATCGGCGCGGCCACCAGGGCCACGTTGAAACCCGAGACCGCCATGTAGTGCACGGTGCCGGTAGCAAGGAAGGCGTGCTCGATGTCCTCGCGGCGGACATTGCCGGAGTCAAAATCCAGGAGTTCTCTCCGGCCGAAGAGCATGGCGGCCGCCACGCCGCGACCCTCATCGCTCGGCAGGCAGTCGAGCCGCTGGACCGCCCACCGCTGAACCGCCCCGGCGATCCATCGCAGGCGGTCCGCCCCGGGTTCGATCACCTTCACGAGTTCCCAGTGGTCGGTGCGGAACGATGCGCGGACGCCCTGGCGGTGGAGGTAGTCGGAGAAGTCAAATCCGCCCGGATTCACCGGATTGCCGAGCGGCGAGAGGAAGCCGGCCATCCGGACGCGGTCGCCCAGGTCCGGCGCGCGGGGCGGCGGTTCCGGTTGACCTTCGACTTCCTGCGCCTCTGCATCGCGCGGCGGCATGGCCTGGCGGACGACCGCCCGCACCCGGCCGTTCGCAGGGACCCACTTGCCCGCAACGCAGGCCCGCTCGCAGTCGATAGTCAGCGTGGTGTGGATGTAGTAAGGCACTGTGGGAAGGAAAACATCGACCGGCGGCGAAGATTGCTGTGGAGACCGGACGACGACGCCTTCGATGGTTACCACGCCCCGAGCGACTTCGGCGATGCGGCCCACATCGTTCGGCGGCGCATCAACCGTGGCGTGATACCACGCCGCGCTCGCCGCCGCAATCAGCACAAGGAGCGGCACGAGGAGCAGCCCCGACCGGGCGCGGCGGAAGTAGCCCGTCGCCCAGGCGGCCGACGCCAGAATGGCAACAACCGTCCACACCAGCATTCCGCCACCGAGCAGGTCGCCGGCGAGGATGCCGCCGATGACCGCCCCCGCCGCCGGCACGAGCGGCTGGTATCGCCGCACGGGCCGTCTAGGGCCGAGCACGCTGGTCGATGGGTCGTTCATGAGACTCCGAACTTAGCGCGGCGGGTCGGGAGACCCGCCGCGCAAAATACACGCAACCGATCGCGCGGCGGTTCTCCCCGGAACGGGCCCAACTTCGGGCCGAACCGCCGCGCCGAGGTGCGGCGCGTCACCGGGGGCCGATTACTTCCTGGCGGCCGCCTTGCACAGGGCCTCGAAGAGCGCGAGGTGCCGCGGCTGCTTGATAAGGTCCTCCGGATGCCACTGGACGCCCAGGAAGAACCGGCCTGGCGTGGGGTCCTCGATCCCCTCGATGATGCCGTCGGAGGCGCGGGCAACGATCCGCAGATTCCGCCCAGACTCGCGGACCGCCTGGTGATGGGTGCTGTTGGTCTGAAGCGGCTCCGGGCCGACGATCTTTGCCAGAAGCGAATCGGGCGTAATGGCCAAGACATGCGCGGCCCGCGGCCGGCCGGCCGTGCCGTGGTCGATCGTCACGGGCTTCTCGTCGGGCAGGTGCTGGATGAGCCGCCCGCCGCGCGCCACGGCCATCTCCTGGATTCCGAGACAGATCCCCAGGACCGGCAGGCCGCGCACATCGGCCGCGGCGATGAGTCTCATGTCGGCCTTCTGCCGCCGCGCATCCATGACGACCGTCTTGGCGTGCGGCTTCTCGCCCCAGAGGGCCGGGTCGAGGTCGCGCCCGCCGGTCAGAAGCAGTCCGTCGGCGGCGCCGAGCAGTTCCTCGGCGTCGGCCTCGTCGGCCGGCGGAGGCAAGATGAGCGCCAGCCCGCCGCCCGCCGACACTGCATCGACGTACGCAAGGCGCACGTGAACCCCCTGCGCGCCGCCCGCCTTTCCGATACTTGAGGTTATCGCAATACGTGGCTTCATGGCTCTCCCCTGCAAAGGATGCGGCCGGGCGTGGCCCCGGTGTGCCGCCCGTCGGCAACGATGCGCTCGCCGCTGACGAAGACGTGCCGGATGCCCGCCGGCGCGGCGCACGGCCGCTGGTACGTTGCGCGGTCTGCCAGGCGCTCGCGGTCGAAGAGCACGAGGTCGGCCCAGGCGCCCTCGGCCAGGCGGCCCCGGCCCGCGAGGCCCACGACCTCGGCCGGCAGGCTCGTCAGGCGACGGATGCCCTCCTGCCAGTCCATGAGGCCCGCCTCGCGCACGTACGTGCCGAGGAACCGGGCCGGCGTGCCGTACGCCCGCGGATGCGCGAGGCCCCGCGTCGGCTCGCCCTCGGCCGGCAGATGGCGCAGGCTCGCGTCCGACCCGATCGCCACGTACGGCTCGGCGAGGACGGCCCGCAGGTTCTCCTCGCTCATCGAGAAATTGATGGCGCTCACCTGCATCCTGTGCGCGACGATGAGGTCGAAGGCGGCGTCGAGCGGGTCGCGGCCGGCATCCTCGGCGAATTGCCGCAGGGACTTTCCGACGGCATCCTGCGGCCCGTCGGGCGAGACCGACGCGATGAGAATCCGGTCGAGGTAATCGGACTCCGGGTGCCGCGCGCGGATGTCGTCGGCCAGGCGCCGCCGCGTCACAGGGTCCGCCAGGCGCGCGAGTTCCTCATCGTGCCCGCCCTCGACGGCCCAGTTCGGCAGAAGCATCGAGTCCAGGTCCGTCATGCTCGCCAGGTACGGATACCTGTCGGCTGTGACGGCCAGGCCGGCCTCGCGTGCGGCGCGCAGGCGCCCTAGCGCCTCGCCCATCTTCGGCCAGTTGGCGGCGCCGGCGGCCTTGAGGTGGCTGAGTTGGCCGCGCGCGCCGGAGCGGCGGAGGACTTCCAGGAACTCGTCGATCGCCTCCAGGAGGCCGTCGCCCTCGCTGCGGATATGGCTGGTGTAGTAGCCGCCGGCCTCGGCCACGGGCCGGGCGAGGTCGGCCAGTTCGTCAACGTCGGCGTAGCAGCCGGGCGGATAGATGAGGCCCGACGACAGTCCGAACGCCCCGGCATCGAGGGCCTCTTCGAGCAGCCGCCGCATGCGCCGGCGCTCGCGGGCATCGGTCGGCCGGTCGGCATAGCCGACGACCGCAGCGCGGATCGCGCCGTGGCCGACCAGCATGGCCCGGTTGATGCTCGACGGCGCCCCGCGTGCACGGGCGTAATACTCATCGGGCGAGGTCCAGTTGATATCGAGGCCGTGGTGCCGCCACTCGGCCCGGCGGTGCTCTCGGAACTCTCCGACCAGCGGAAACGGGCTCCCGCCGCAGTTGCCGGAGACGTCGGTGGTGACGCCGGCGAGTGCCTTCGACTCGGCCCGCGGATAAACGAATGCCGAAAACTCGCTATGACAATGGATGTCGATGAAGCCGGGGGAGACCGTAAGGCCGGCGGCGTCGAGGTCGTTGGCGGCGGGCGGAAGTTCCGGGGCGATCCGCCGGATGCGGCCGTCAGAGACGGCCAGGTCGCCGCGGCGGAGGCCGCCGCGTGAGTCCAGCAACGTGCCTCCGCGGATGGTCCAGTCGGAAGACATGGGTCGCGCCGCTATCGGCATCGGAACCCGTCGAGGGCTTCCTCGACGGTCGCAAAGACGGGCATGACCTTCCCGAGGCGTGTGGCCTGGATGACCTCGGAGACCTCGCCCTGCGCCCCGGCCAGCGCAAACGGATAGTTGCGGGCCTTCAGGTGCGAGTGGATGTTCGTGATGAGACCGACGGCGGCGCTCGTGAGGAACTGGACGTGCGAAAGGTCGAGGACGAACGAAGCGTCCGCGCCGGCGGCCTCGATGGCCTGGCGTACCTCGTGGCCGAGTTGCGCGAGGCGCTCGGCCTGGTAGATCTCGGCATCGCGGATCCTGAGGACCTGCGTCCGGCCGTGCGCACGGGTCTCAAGCAACTTCTGCGCCGCATCTTCCGCCATCGATGCCCTCCGGGGCTACAGGTTCTTCCGGTACGCTTCGAGGGCGGCAGGGGCATCCTTGTAGATGTCGAACACGGTGTCGAGTTTGGTGATGCGGAAGATTTCCATGACGTCGTTGTTGATGCCGGCCAGTTTCATGCGGCCCTTGCGCTGGATGACGCGGCGATTCAGGCCGATGAGCATCCCCAGGGCGTTCGAGGAAAGGTACGTCACCCTGTCGAAGTCGAAGAGGAACCGCTCCTCGATGGCCGAGTCGATGAGTTCCTTGAGGCCCGTGGTCATCCACTCGATCGTAACGGCATCGAGGATGTGGCTTTGACGCAACTGCACCACCAGAACGCCGTCAATCTGCCGGGTCAGATAGAGCGCATCTTGTGCCATCGGTGAACTCCTTTTCCTGGTCGGCCCGCGGACGCTCCCGCCTCGCAGCCGTGGGCGATATTGTGTCAGCCGGGGCGGAATGTGTCAACATAAAGGTGGCGGCGCTCTCACAGGCCGTCTTTAAGTTCGCGGAGTTTGCCCAGGGCGTCAAGGGGCGTCATGCGGTCGAGGTCGAGGCGGCGGAGTTCCTCGGCGAGGGCGGATGCGGCGCCCTCGAAGAGCACGAGTTGCGCGTGGCGGACCTTCGGCCCCGGCTCGGCGGGCGTGATGCGCGGCTTGCCGGAGGGGTCGAGGTGCGCGGCCTCAAGGTCCGAGAGGATCTCGCGGGCGCGGTCAACGACCTCGCGCGGTACGCCCGCCAGACGGGCAACGTGGACGCCGTAACTCTTGTCGGTCCCCCCGGCAACGATCTTGTGGAGGAAGACCACCTGGTCCTGCCACTCGCGGACAGCGACGTTGAAGTTGGCGACGCCGTCCAGCACGTCCGCCAGTTCCGTGAGTTCGTGGTAATGCGTTGCGAAAAGCGTGCGGCAACCGATGCGGCGGGCGATGTGCTCGGTGGCCGCCCACGCCAGGGCGACGCCGTCGAAGGTGCTCGTGCCGCGACCCACCTCGTCGAGGATCACCAGGCTGCGGGAGGTGGCGTTGTTGAGGATATTGGCCGTCTCGGTCATCTCGACCATGAAGGTCGAGCGTCCGCGGGCAATTTCATCGGCCGCGCCCACGCGGGTAAATATCCTGTCCACGAGGCCGACCCGCGCCGAGCGGGCCGGCAGGAACGACCCCATGTGCGCCATCAGGGTCAGCAGCGCCACCTGCCGGATGTACGTTGATTTGCCGGCCATGTTCGGGCCGGTGATGATGCCGATGTGCGGTGCGTCGCCGCCGAGCGCAACGTCGTTCGGCACGAACTCCGACCCGAGAATCTGCTCCAGGACGGGGTGCCGCCCATCGCGGATCTCCAGGACCGGCTCATCGAGAATCGCGGGCCGCGTGTAAGACCGCTCGGAGGCGACGACCGCCAGGGCCAGGAGCACATCAACGCGGGCGATGGCCTCGGCGGTTTTCTGGAGGCGCGGAATCTCGCCGGCGATGCGTGCCCGGACTTCCTCAAACAGCCGCGCCTCAATCGCCTTGGCCTTCTCCTCGGCCCCGAGGACCTCGACCTCGTGGTCCTTAAGAGCGGGCGTGATGTACCGCTCGGCGTTCTTGATGGTCTGCTTGCGGACGTAGTCCATCGGGACGCGGTCGCGATGGGCGTTCGTGATCTCGATGTAATATCCAAATACTTTGTTGAAGCCGACCTTGAGCGTCGGGATGCCTGTCCGCCGGATTTCGGCGGCCTGGAACTCGGCCAGCCACTTTGCGCCCGATGAGCCGATGTCGCGGAGGCGGTCGAGGTCGGCGTTGTAGCCCGCCCTGATGACGCCGCCGTCGCTCACCTTCAGCGGCGCATCCTCGGCGATTGCCGCATGGAGGACCTCGCGGACATCGCCCATCAGGTCAAGGTCGGCCTCGACCTTGGCGAGGAGGTCGCTCTGCCGCCCGGTGAGGCGGGCCTTGATGGCGGGCAGTTGTCCGAGCGTCCGCCCAAGGGCAAGGAGGTCTCGCGGGCTGGCCCGGCCGGTTGCCACGCGGCCGCAGATCCGCTCGACATCGCTTGTGTCGGCTAAGAGACGGGCGAGGTCCGTGCGGAGTTCGCGTGCGGCCAGGAGTTCCTGGATCGCATCGAGGCGTGCCTCGATGGCCTCGCGCTCCGCGAGCGGCCACTGAATCCAGTGCCTGAGGAGCCGCCCGCCCATCGCCGTCACGGTCCGGTCGAGACACGCCAGCAGGCTGTTCTCGCGCCGCCGGTCGCGCAGGGTCTCCACGAGTTCGAGGCTCCGCTGCGTGGTCTCATCGAGGTAAAGCCAGCGGCCGGTGCGAACCTGCTCGATGCGGCGGATATGGACGAGGCTCGTCCGCTGCGTCTCCTGGAGGTAGTCCATGACGGCCCCTGCGGCCGGGATTCCGCAGGCGAGGTCCGAGACGCCGAAGCCGTCGAGCGTTGCGGCGCCGAAGTGGGCGGTCAGCAGCCGCTCGGCCTCCTGGCGGTCGAAGACGAAGGCGGATCGCTCGGAGATGATGGCGCCGGTGGCATCGCGGATGGAGCGCACGAAGTCCGCCGCCGCCTCGGCCGCGCCTTCCACGAGCAGGCACTCGCGGGGCCGGAGGCGCACGAGTTCGTCCAGCACCGCCGCACGCTCAAGGTCACGCACCCAGAACCCGCCGGTCGAAAGGTCAACCCACGCGAGGCCGGCCTGCGGACCGTCGAGGTGCACCGCCGCAAGGAAGTTGTTCTCCTTGTCCTCCAAGAGCGCATCATCCGTAAGCGTGCCGGGGGTGACCAGGCGGGCGATGTCTCGCTTCACCAGGCCCTTGGCGAGGGCCGGGTCCTCCACCTGCTCGCAGATGGCGACGCGGTAACCCGCGCGGATCATCTTCGCCAGGTACGAATCGACCGCGTGATACGGGACGCCCGCCATCGGGATTGCGGCCTCGCCCTTCGTGCGGCTCGTAAGGGCCAGCCCCAGCACCTTGGCGGCGGTGCGGGCGTCATCGTAGAACATCTCGTAGAAGTCGCCCATGCGGAAGAGCAGGATGTAGTCGGGATACGCCTGCTTGAACTGCCTGTACTGCCGCATGGCCGGCGTGTCGAGATCGTATTGATTGGGCCCTTCCGCCA
>CAYGWP010000372.1:0-3833 GCA_964353455.1 uncultured Anaerolineales bacterium | reverse complement strand
TCCTTGCCGGTTCCCGATTCGCCCTGGAGGAGGACGCTCACGTCGAAGGCGGCGGCACGGACGATCTGCTCCCGCAGGTTCTGCATGCAGGCAGACTGCCCGACCAGTTCAGCAGCGCATTGGTCGCTCACTTGCCGCGGCGCCGACGCAGAAGGGCCGTCGCCAGCAAGCCCATGCCCATCAGGCACAGGGTGGCGGGTTCCGGAATCGGGCCGACCACAGGGCCGGAGCCGACCGAGCCGTCGATCACGTTGCCCGTGATCCAGTCGGGGGCCTGGTTACTCACCACGTACATGACCAGGCTGTGCTGGCCCACGTCGATCTTGTGCCCTGCCTTCTTGGTGTAGTAAAAGGAGAGTTCGGGACCGGAGGTCAGTTCCTCGATGAATCCCTCGTCCTCTGGCACCCGCCCGTCTGAGAGGAAGCCTGCCGGTATCGTCCCGCTCAGATACCCCATCACGGTGCTGTCGTTGGCGCCGGTAAAGGGCCACGCCGTGAACATCTCAACGGGCGAGTTCCCGAGGACGCCCGTGTTTGCCACCTGGTACAGATAGGCATACAGGCCGTCTCCATCGGTGTATGCCTGGCTATAGACGGTGGCCTTCAGGTTGCCGGCGTTCATGACCGTGCTTTCGACTGTTCCGATGCCTTTCGGGCTTGGTCCCAGGATGTCCCCCAGGGATTGCTCGACCAGCAAGATGATGCCGGCCTGAGCCGTCCCGGCCCATGCGCAGGCGGCCAATGCCGCCATCGCCAACGTCACGACCCTCGTTTGCATCCGATTCATGACTCTGCCCCTTTTTCAGGTGCCCATGCTATGCGGACCAGTTGGTCCGCTTCGATAGCGTTCGTGAAACCAAACAAAAATGGCGGTCTCGGCAGGGTAGTCCCTCCGCAACCGCCTGGTAATGGTCAGATGCCCAAATAAAAAGGCAGTCTCGGAATAGTTGCCCTCCGAAACCGCCCTGCACTGACCTATAAGCCAGGCAAAAAGGGCAGTCTCGGTAAAGTTGCCCTCCGAAACTGCCCCACGTAAACCTGGCTACTGCTTATTCAGTTGAACAACCCGGGTCTTCGCGATGAAGATCACCGGTTCGGCCGCCGTTGTGTCCCCGCAGCGCGGCCCTCGTGCTTTCTCCAGGTCCCTTGAAAGCGGCGAACGAAAAACGGGTAAGCGCCCGCAGGCGCCTACCCCGTCTATCTCGCCGCCGCATACTATATACACCAGATTCGGGGCGAAGTCAAATTCCGCAGGTTTTTTTTCGACAAAATTGCCCGATTCCCCCATATTAAGACTACAATCAGTACAATGAACTATACGGCCGCGGGCCGGCAGGCCCTCAGGCCAGCGACTGGCACGGCGGAAGGGTCACCCGGAACGTCGTGCCGCGCCCCACCTCGCTCTCGACCTCTATCCGTCCGCCGTGCAGGTCCACGACACGCTTGGCGATGGTCATGCCCAGCCCCGTCCCGTGCTGGACGGTCTGCTTGGCCTTTTCGCCCCGGAAGAACTCGTCGAAGACGTGCGGCAGTTCGTCGGGCGGAATGCCGATGCCCGTGTCCGAGACGACCAGGATCGACCGCCCGTCGCCGCAGCCGACCTCGACCGACACGCGGCCGCCGGCGGGCGTGTAGCGGACGGCGTTCGAGAGGAGATTATCGACAAGGTCCGTCAGGCTGTCGCGGACGCCCATCACGATGGCCGACTCGGCCCGAACCTCAAGCGTGATCCCCTTCTCCTCGGCCTGGGCGCGGAAGAGGTCGGCCGCCGCTCGCACCACCTCCGCAAGTTCCACGGGCTCGAACCGCTGCGTCACGGCGGCGGACTGAAGGCGGCTGTAGCGCAGCAGATCATCGATGAGATCGAGCATGCTCTCGGAGCGCAGTACGGCGCGGTCCACAAGCGCGCGGCCCTGGGCATCGGGGACCATCTGGCCGGCCGCCGCCTTCAGGAGACTCTGCACCGCACCGATCGGCGCACGGAGTTCGTGGCTCGTCTTCCGCATGAACTGCGACTTGATCTGCTCCAGGCTCCGCAGGTCGTGGTACGCCGCTGCAAGTTCCTCTTCGCGCTGACGCAGCCGGCCCGCGATGCTGTTGGCGACAAACACCGTCGCATACACCGCGAACGTCATCACGAAACACACCTGGAGGACGAAGACGTAGTGCTGGGCCGCCCCCGGGGCGACCAGCGGCTGACACTGAGACGCATTGCCGGCAACGCAGACCTCCAGGGCATGGTGGAACGAGGCGTAGAAAAAGTACTCGCCCCATCCGATGAGGTTGATGAGGACCGCCGCCGCCGCCGCGTACAGGAATGCGATGCGCGGCGAGAAGAACTCGCTGGCCACCACCATCGGGAACAGAAAGAGGATGATGAAGTGGTTCTCGACGCCGCCGATGGTGTGCACGAGGGCCGCCACCGCCAGCAGGTCGCACGTGATCTGGGCATGGGCCAGCGTGATGATCCACCGCTTGTGGATCCCCTGCCGCCTGTACAGTTGCCGCGACCACACCCAGAAAACCAGGTTATATCCGAAGAGCGCCAGCACCACGCCCAGGGCGTAATCCCACGCGAACCGGACGTTAAACAGCCACCACCCCACCGCCATGAACGCCGCCGCGCTCAGCCCCGCCCCCCAGCGGACCTGGGTAAACCATTCGAGCCGCTCGAACAGTTCGCGCTCGGTTAACGTCAGTTCGGGGTTGGCCGGCGGATCAAGATTCGTCATTGGTGCCATTCCGTGGTGTAGGGCGTGTAGAACCGCGCCCACTCGCGGCGGGCCCAGACGGGTTGAGAGGGTTCGCCTTCCTGGCCCAGGCAATCGACGGCAACCACCTCGTAGCGGCGGGTGTCCTTCCCGGCGGCGGGGTCCAGAAACTCCGTGGCCGCAATCGGCTCCGGCGTAAGACGCACGATCGGCTCCCTGTCGTAGCGGCCGTCATGACGATAGACCAGATACCCTTTGAGGCCCTTTTCGGGGTTGGCCTTCCACTTGATGCGTGCGGCGGCCTGGCCATCCTCCTTCGAGAACACGTACTGCACGGCCGACGGCCACGTGAACGCGAGCGGCGACGGGCCGCTCTCCACGCCCTTGCCACTGACCGCCACCACCCGGTAGGCGTACACGGCGAAGCGGTACGGTTTGCCGGGGGCAACCTGGTCGGGGTGAAGTGTGCGGCTCTCAGAGAGGGGCGCGGCCGGCTCTTTCTGCCCGGCCGAAAGGTCGAGCGTGGTGTCGGTGAAGTTCGTCTCGGCCAGCGGCGCGGCTGTCAGGCGCTGGAACTTGCCGATGCCCTTCACGGCGCCGGCGGCAAGGTCCGAAATCGGCTTATAGCGCTCCCTGATGCGTTTCACATGGTCGCTGGAATAGACGCTCACTTCGGCCCGCTCGACGTGGTATCCGGTCACGTCGGCGGCAGCGGACTTCGCCCACGACAATGCACAGCCGAGGGCGGCTGTGCCACGTGGCACGCCCGCCCTCGGGCGTGCGAACGCCGCGACCGAGACCACGAGGCCCATGACGACCGGCGGCTCTTTCCGCACGATGCGCGGCGGCGGCGCAGGGAGCGGGGCGTCGGCGTAGCGGAACGTCCATATCTGCTGCTCGGCGTCGCCCACGCCGCCCTCGCTCTTGGCCCTCGTCCGGTTCTCAAGAACAAATAGGTTCCGGTCCGGCAGGTAGATGAGTGCGCGGTTGCGGTTGCCGGACTTGCCCGGCAGAGGGTCGCCAGGCAGGCGTTTCCATGCGGCCTTGGCAACGTCGAGAACCCACGTCTCCAGCGTGCCGCTTTCGCTCGCGCTCTGGACCGAGCAGAGGACGATGCCGCTG
>CAYGWP010000371.1:0-12859 GCA_964353455.1 uncultured Anaerolineales bacterium | reverse complement strand
CTTCGGCGCGGGCGTTGCCGCGGCCATGAAGGTCCTGGCGGGTTGACCGAGGCCCTGTTTAGAAACTGTTTCATAACCCGGTTGCCTGTGGCACAGCCGCCCTCGGCTGTGCTGGTTATCGGCCATTCGCACGCCCGGGGGCGGGCGTGCCACAGGTTCTGAAACAGTTTCTAAACAAAAAAGCGAGGTGGGCACTATGTCGGTTGTCGAAGACCTTAAAGCAATGGGCAAGATGATGGTCGAGCGCGGCCTTGTGGCCGGGCCCGGCGGCAATACCAGCGGACGAGACGGCCTCGTCATGGTCTGCTCGCCCAGCGGATACGACGTGGACCGCATCGCCGACGATGAATGGTCAACCGTCGATATGGCCACCGGCAAGCACCTCTCGGGCCCGCGGCCCACGTCGGAGTGGGAGATGCACCTGCGGATCCTCAAGGCCCGCCCGAACGCCAACTACGTCTGCCACGCCCATCCGCCGATCACCACGGGCCTCATCTCCGGCGGCATGGAGATCCTGCCCTGGACGCCCGACTTCGTCGCATACGTTGACCTCGTCTATTACCTGCCGTTCGTGAAGCCGTCGAGCACCGAACTTGCCATGCGGGTCGAGGAAGGCGTGCGTGCCGGCAACAACGCCGTCGCGCTGCGGAACCACGGCGTCGTCACGTGGGGCGCCGCCTGGCGGCAGGCGTTCTCGAAAATGATGATCATCGAGGACACCGCCAAGACGCAGATGGCCGCCCTCATCGCCGGCAAACCCCAGCCCCTGAACCAGGCCGAGGTTGACCACGTCCGCGGCATGGAGGTTGAGGCGTACCGCCGCAAGATCATTGAAGGGCGATAGCAGCCATATGAGTTACCCCCGCGGCATGGCGGCGATGCGGCTCGAAATGCCCGCCGAGATCCCGCACACCCAGTACATCACGCACCCGGCGTGGCTTGAGCATCTGCGCAAGAAGGCCGGCAAGCCGGCAGCCGGGTTCGAGGAACTCCTCGACTTCGATTTCCGCTGGTCCACCGACGGCCCCGACATCACGCGCGGTCGCTGGACTGACATGGGCCACGCCGTCTGGATGCCCGATGGCAGCGACTACCGCCTCCCCACCCCCTCCCCTTTTACGGACCTCGAACAGGTCTATGCCCTCGACCCCTTCGAGGAATACGGCCGCATCGACCACAAGGCCCAGGTCGAGAAGTGCCAGGCGTGGTACCGCGAGGCACGCAAGGGGACGGGCGTCATCTCCGGCGGCACGTACAGGTCGGTCGTCTCGTTCGCCATTGCGGCCTTCGGGTGGGAGAACCTGCTGATGGCCGCCGGGTCCGACCCGGAGCGATTCGGCCTCATGCTCGGCCGCTGGGCCGACTACCTTATGCAGTACGTCCGGGCGTGGGCCGCAACCGACATCGAGGTGTACCTGACGCACGATGACATGGTCTGGACGGCAGGGTCCATCTTCCGGCCGGAGTTCTATCGGACGTACGTTTTCCCGAACTACAAGCGCTACTGGGACTGCGTGCGCGACGCCGGCAAGAAGGTCCTCTTCTGCTCGGACGGCAACTTCACGGCCCACGTGGATGAGATCGCGACCGCCGGCGCCCAGGGGTTCATCTTCGAACCGACCACGGATCTGCGGCACATAGTGGAGCGCTACGGCCGGACCCACGTCATCATGGGCAACGCCGATTGCCGGGTCCTTACGTTCGGAACGCCGGATGAGGTGCGGCAGGAGGTCAAGCGGTGCATGGACCTTGGGCGGACGTGCCCGGGGTTCTTCTTCGCCGTCGGCAACCACATCCCGCCGAACGTGCCGATCGGAAACGCCGAGGCGTGCATTGCGGCGTACCTGGACCTGCGGCGGCGGTAGGCCCTTGCGGCGACTCCTCATGCTATAGCAGTTCACGCTTGCGCGTAGCAGAACATGTGTGCCACGGCCCGCCCTTAGTCCTGGCGGGCCGTGGGACGCGCCACATGGCATCTTCGCCCGCCAGTCCGTAGGGCGGGGCACACGGCGATACGGGCAATCGTGAAACGCTCTACTTGCCGGTGGCCGCCACAACCGCCATCACCACGGGCAGCGGCTGGCCCGGCGCCACGGGCGTCCCGGGCGCCACGTCCGCGGCAACGCTCGGGTCATACCACTTGCCGACCAGGAGGCCCCCCAGGACCACGTGGCCCTGGGGCACGGCACTTGTTGACGGCGTGCCGCAGAGGATAATCGCACGCGACGACGGCTGGCGACTGTAGGCATCGGCGTCCATCTTCATCCAGACCCACCCGCCGCACTCGGACCGCTCCGACGTGCTGCCGACAACCAGCACCGGCTGCCCCTGCGGCAGGCGGTCCTTGACGGTGGTCCACAGCGGCGCCACCAGCGTTGCCACCTCCTGGTGAAAGGTGCGGTTCTGGTCCGTCTCAAGGTCGATGCCGACAACGCCGTAGCGCTCAATGGGGTGCGAAGTGCCCCAGTAATCTACGTATCGCCCGATCGTCGTGTAGCCCGTGACTTCCTTGATCTTGTACGTGGTCCACGAGCGGTCGCGGACCTCGAAAACCGCGCGGAGCCGCGTCTCGGCTGCCGTCCGCATCGCCATAAACATGTCGCCCCGGACGGTGTGCGCCAGCGTATCGACCACGTTCAACAGCCGCTGGCCGAACTTGGCATCATATTCGTTCCCGAAACCGCCGCAATCGTCGCACGTCTCTTCCCACGTCTTGACCACCGGCGTCCGGAACGTGCCGCCGCTGCTCGGCGGCAGCCAGGAGATTCTCTTGGTGATCTTGCCGGTTGCGCGGCAGGTGTGGCAGGTCTGCGGCTCCGCCACCCGCAGCATGCCCTGGACTTCAGTCTCGGTATGGTCCGCCAGGATCGGAAACGCCTGCTCGCTGTACTCGACCCGCCCGCCATAAACGCCCGCCGTGCCGGGCAGGCTCGAGAGGATGACTTTGCGGGCCGGCGCCTTCGGCGCCACGGGCGCCGGGGCGGGGGCTGGGGCGATGGCTGGGGCCGGAGTGGGCGCCGGGGCGGGGGCGGGGGTTGGTGCCGCAGTGGGCGCCCGGGCGGGGGGTGGTACGGGAGTCGGCGCCGGTGCAGGCGCGGGCGCTTCAGCCGAAAGGCCGCCGCCCGCTGCCGCCAGGCACAGTACCAGGCCGAGCATAATCCGAAATGGCTTTATGGTAATCCCCTCCGAATTGAGGGTGCGCCGGGGGCGACGGTCACCCGATGTCCCATATCCGGCCGCACACTTTGCACCAGAGATGATGGGCGCATCCATAATATGACTCCTCGCACGGCTGTCAACCTGAAAACGCATATTCTCTTGGAGCGTTCACTTACGGGTGGCACGGCCACGCTGTTGCGTGGCCGTGGCCCTCGCCGGGGCGCAACCACGGCCACGCAGAGGCACAGCGTGGCCGTGCCACCCGCAAGTTACACAGTACCGCCCGTCTCTGGACACCGCGACCCGGAAAACGTTACCATGCGAGCGTGGGAGGCCGACTCCGCGGCCGCGCACCGGGAGAACCATGCTCAGTTCGCTCCGACACCGCAACTTCCGCCTCTTCTTCTTCGGCCAGGGCGTCTCACTGATCGGCACCTGGATGCAGGCCATCGCCATGCCCTGGCTCGTCTATCGCCTGACGGATGACGTGGTCCTGCTGGGCGTCGTCGGCTTCACCGGCCAGATATTGACATTCCTGCTGGCCCCCCTGGCCGGGGTCCTCGCCGACCGCTGGAACCGGCACCGACTGGTGACCGTGGCACAGGCGGCGGCCATGCTCCAGGCCGCGGCCCTGGCGGCGCTCACGCTGGCCGGCGTCATTACCGTGTGGGAGATCATCGCGCTGAGCCTCTTCGGCGGCTTCGTGCGGGCGTTCGAGATCCCCATCCGCCAGTCGTTCGTCGTGGAGATGCTCGACGACCGCTCAGACCTCCCCAACGCCATAGCGCTGAACTCATTCCTCGTCAACGGCGCCCGGCTGGTCGGCCCGTCGCTGGCAGGCGTGCTCATAGCGCTGGTCGGAGAGGGGATGTGCTTCCTCCTGAACGCCGTCAGTTTTGCCGCCGTCATTGCCGCCCTTCTGGCCATGCGGATCGCCCCGCGCGCCGCCGCGCCCTCCAAAGAGCACGTCCTCCACGAACTGGCAGAGGGTTTCCGATACGCCTGGCACTTCCCGCCCATCCGCTCCGTACTGCTCCTCCTGGGGCTCGTCAGCCTGATGGGCGTTCCGTACGTCACGCTCATGCCCGTCTTCGCCAAGGACATCCTCCACGGCGGATCGTACACGATGGGCTTCCTCATGGGCTCAAGCGGACTTGGGGCGGTCCTCGGCGCGGTCTTCCTGGCGGCCCGCAAGAGCATCGTCGGTATCAGCCGCACGATGGCCCTCGGCACCGCCGCCTTCGGAACCGGCCTCATCGCCTTCAGCCTCTCGCAGGAGGTCGCGCTCAGCATCCCCCTGCTCGTCTGGACGGGCTGCGGCATGATGATGCAGATGGCCGGGGCCAACACCTTCCTCCAGACAATAGTCGATGAGGACAAGCGCGGCCGCGTGATGAGTTTCTACACGATGGCATTCATGGGCATGGGACCGTTCGGGAGCCTGATGGCCGGCAGTCTGGCGAGCGCCGTAGGCGCCCCCGCCACGGTTTTCCTCGGCGGCATAGCGTGCATCTCCGGGGCGCTGGCCTTCGCCTCGCAACTCAGGCGCCTCGGCGAGATGGTCCGGCCGATCTACCAGCGCATGGGCATCCTTCCAGGAGACCACCGATGAAGACGAAGACGGCCTTGACTCGCCGACTGCCGGGACTCGCGTGGGCGATTGCCCTGGTCTGCGGCACGCTGATCGTTGGGCAGGAGTCCGCGTTTTCGGGCCCGGCGCCGGGGCAGTTGCAGGCGGCGGCATCTGGCGACGTCGGCGCGGCTATCGGCCTGCCGCCGGCTACAGCGGCGGGTGCGGGGGAGCCGGCGAAGGCCGTCCTTGCGGCGGAGTTCTCGGTCGAGGCGTTCGGCGGCGATGCGGTGTACCTGGCCGACTTGAGCGGCGACGGCAAGTTTGAAGCGCTCGTCCTTCAGTCGTCGGGCGAAGCCGATCAGTCGTGGGCGGGCAAGTCGGGCCTGGGCGTCGAGGCGACCGACATCGCCCTCCATTGCCTGACGGCGGTTGACCTCGCTGGCAAGGTGCTCTGGCAGAGCGGGACGCCGTGGTCGGGCAACGTGCCGTTCACGAGCCACGGCAGCACCCGCAACATGGCGGTGGCCGGCGACGTTGACGGCGACGGCAAGACCGAGGTGGTCATATGCCGCGGCCGCAAGGAAGTGGCGGTCCTCGACGGGGCCACCGGCAAGGTCAAACGCACGGTCAGTCGCGTGGGGCTGAGCCTGTACCTCATGCGTGCGGGGGATACGCCGACGGGCATGCACATCGTGTACGTGGGGGCGTACGGCCGCGGCATAATGTATGATGGGAAGGACCTGTCGGTGATCCGCGACCCGCTGCCCGCGCTCCTGCCCGGGCACAACGGCGTCGTTCTGGATGCTGACGGCGACGGACGCGACGAACTCCTCTACGGCTACAGCCTCATCGGCAACGACGGCAGGGAGATATGGCAGGTTGACATGAAGTCGGCCCCCCGCCACGAGCACGCCGATCATATCGAGATATATGACCTAAGCGGCGACGGCAAGCCGGAGGTGTTCTACTCGGCGTCGGAGGATTTCTTCGCCTGCGATCTTGGCGGCAGGATCCTCTGGACCTCGCACGCGGGCCACAGCCAGCAGAGCCTGACGGGGCCGTTCGGTCCGTCCGGAGAGGTGCGCATCCTGATGGCGGAGAAGAACCGCGGTCTTTGGGGCCTGGACGCGGCGGGCAAGACGCTCTGGAACCGCAAGGACATCAACGGGTACACGCCGTGCCGGGTGCGGTGGTCTCGCCGGGCCGGGCAGAACACGTGGGCCGTCTTCGGGCCGCAACTCAAGCCCGGCGGCGCCCTGCCGCGCCCGAGCGACCCTGCGAAGAGCCGCACGCTCTGGCCGCAGTTCATCGACGGCGACGGCAAACTGCACGACGTGTTGCCATGGAAGGAGGAGTACGCGATCCCGCAGTGTACGATCAGGGCGTCGCGTTCTTACGACAACGGTCAGCGGTACGGCGTGCTGGCCCGCGACTTGGACCGCGATGGACTTGATGAAGTGGTGGTCTTCAACCGGCACCGCGTGTGGATTTTCAGGAGTCCGGAGCAGTAGTTGGGGCGGGGTGAAATGACTTGATTCGGTCGCCGGGGGCGGATATACTTACGGGCCTTTTCCGGCGAAGAAAGAACCAGCGGAGGCAGGCATGTACGCGATTATCGAGGACAGCGGCACGCAATTCAGGGTCGAGCAGGGCCAGACCCTCGACATCGACCTTCGGGACGCCCAGGTCGGGTCCAGCGTGACCTTTGACCGGGTGCTTCTGGTGGCGGACGAGAAGGGCGTCCGGATCGGCAAGCCCGTCGTGGATGGGGCGAAGGTGACGGCCGAGGTGATCGGCGAGGCCAAGGGGCCGAAACTGGAAATCTTCAAACTCCGCCGACGCAAGAGTTCCCGACGCCACACCGGACACCGGCAGGGGTATCTCAGGGTCAAGGTGACGGCCATCGAGGCGTAGGGGCGGGCGCCCTGCCCTCTCCCGCGATGAGACAGGGAGAGTGGCGGCATCGGGCCACCTATTAGTGGTTTGCCCTTTGGACGATGCGCGGTATAATTATGTTCTGAGGGCGGTTTGGCAGGGGTCGCCGGACAAGGAGCGTGCCATGCGCATACGACCGGCTTGGTGGCTGATGTGTCTGGGGTCGGTCCTGGTCCTTGCGGGAGGGGGGGCGGCTCTTGGGGCGGCGCCCGCCAAGGCCCCGGAAGCGGGCACACCTGCCGCCGACCCGACCAAGGACGATACGACCAAGTCGTCCGGCCAGGAAGGCGCAACCGCCAAGATCGAGAAACTGATCAACCAGATACAGGACCGGATGAGCGAACTCCAGACGCAGGAGTTCAAGATCAGCACGGATGTCATACGGGTCCAGTATGCCGCGCAGCAGGGCGTCGATAACGTCGATAAGGCCCGCGACGACCTGGCGAAGGGCGGCGCGAAGCGCGAATACATCGAATACCGCAACGCCCTCGTCAGTTGCGCACAGCAATGGAAATCGTTCGCCGACCGGTTGCAGCCTGTGGTCCGCCAGGCCCGCGGGCTTGAGACGATGCGCGACAAGGCCCCGCAGGAACTCCAGACCAGGATCGACGACGTCTCACGCAAGGCCGAGGACAAGTACCGCTCCATCACGGAGCGCGTGGCCGACCTGTACGAGAAGGTGGGCGATTACCGGAGCGCCCTACAGATCAACCTGACCATATACCAGTCCATCCCCGAGAACAAGCGCTCCGGCGAACGGCCCCTGAAGGAAGTGATCGCGACCCTGTACGAGAGGGTTGGGGATGGCCGCAACGCCCTGACGATGCTCAAGAGCATCATGGACGGCCTTCCCGAGAAGGACCGTTACAAGGACAAGAAACTTGCCGAGAAGGTCGCCACCCTGTACGAGAAAGCCGGCGACACGCGAACGGCGTTCCAGATCCTGAAGGCGGCAGTCGAGGCGGTCCCCGAGAAGGACCGTTACTCCAAGGAACGCAAGATGGCCGAGCACCTGGGCGACCTGTATGTGAAGGCCGGCGACGTCCAGGCGGCGCTTGGGATTTATAACGCCTGCCTGAACGGCATCGCCGCCGACAAGCGAGAGAATGACGGAAAGGGCCTCCGGAAAAAGATCAAGGACATCACCAAGTAGCAGACGGCCGCGACAGGCAACACGGCCATATAAGTTGACATGCTTGAATTCCAGGGAGCCGCACGCCGGCTCCCTGATCTCTTGCGCGGCAGGTCCAGCCTTCGCAGCCGCGGGCTGCTACGGCGGAGTAGGCTCGGGAGACCCGCCCCGCCACTATCCAGCCTTGGAGCGCTCTACGACGTGCGGCGGGCGGCGGCGGTTTCGGAGGCGGCGGACAGCACATCGCCAGGACAACCCGCGAGGACCGCCACAACCTCGTCGAGCGAGGTGATCCCGGCTCGGACCTTGTTGATGCCATCGACCCATAGCGATGGGTGCCCAGAGGCGCGGATGGCGGCGCGCAGGTCGCCGGCGTCGGCCCCGCGGCGGACGAGGTCGGCCAGGTCGGCGTCCGCCGGCACGAGTTCAAACAGGCCGATCCGGCCCACCAGGCCGGTGCGTCCGCAGTTGGCGCAGCCGCGGCCCTTGACGTACTCCTCGACGGGTGCGAAGACCTCAGCGATGCGGCGCCGGAGGGCGGCGGGGGGCTCGTGACTGGCGCGGCAGTTCGGGCAGATGGTGCGGACGAGTCGCTGGGCAAGGACTGCCCGAAGGACCGCGGCCGGGCCGTCCGCGGCGCCGCACTCGGGCGGGGCGAAGGCCGAGAACCGGGCGATCGCCTCGGCGGCGTCGGCGGCGCGGACGTGCGCCAGGACCAGGCACCCGTCGCGCGCGGCCTCGACGGCGGCGGCGGCCACGGCGCCGGTCAACCCGCAGTCGAGGGCCAGCACGTCGGGCTGCTGCGTGAGGAGCCGATCGAGGGCCGCCCCCGCGTCCGCCGTGCCGCAGGTCGCGGGGGAGAACTGGCTCACGCCGGGGAGGTTGAAGTTGATGGTGCTTTCATAGGTGCATATATTGAGGCGTATGGGGTCCAGGGCGTTCAGGGTGCTGTAGAGGGTGGTGGTGGCGCCGGCGGCGCGCGGCCCGGCCACAAGGACGAGGCCCCTCATGGGAGCCAGCAGTTCGCGCAGCCGGGCGAGGACCTCGAAATCGAAGCCGAGTTTTTCCAGCGGCTTCTGGGCCTCGTCGTCGCGCACGAGGCGCACCACGACCCTGGGTCCGAAGGCGCCGGTGAGGCCGGCCATGTGGAGTTGCACCGCGCGGCCCTGGACGAGGAGGCGGGCGCTTCGGTGCATTTCGTGGCCGGAGGACGGGTGGTTCGAGAAGCCCATCATCTCGTCGAATGCGCCGGTCAGTCCCGGCGCAAGGCGCGCCGGGGGGCGCATCACGACGTGCAGGACGCCGTCGATGCAGAAGCGGATGCGGAGGACCTTTTCATCGGGCTCGATGTGTATGGCGCTGGCCCGCGACCTGACGGCCTCGCGCACCATGAGGCCGGCCACGCGCTCGGGGGACCAGGCGCCATAGACGGTGTCGTAGTCGTCCGAGAGGAGGACCTCGCCGGCGGCGGGGTCGGCGGCGCCTTCGCGCGCCTCGGCCTCTTCGCGGCTCTCGGCGAAGGCATATTCAATCATCTGATATATGTTGTCGGACGTGGCGGCCACTATCTGGACGCTCAGGCCGGCGGCGTGGGCGATCTCGTCCAGGAGGAAGAGGTTTGAAGGTTCGGCCATGGCCACCGTCAGGACGTCGCGGACCTTGAAGAGAGGCAGCACGCCGTGCTTCTGGATGAAGGCCTCCGGGATGGCCGGCCGCGCGGCCGCGTCCATGAGTTGCGGCGTGAGGCGCGCGAACGGCACGCCGCAGGCCTCGGCCACGGCCGATAGGACCTGCTCCTTTGTGGCGTAGCCCTGGTCAACGAGGATTTCGCCGATGAGGCGCTGCTGCTGGAGGCGCTGCTGCGAGTCGAGGGCGGCCGCCAGTTGTTCCTCGGTTATCACGCCGCGCGCCACGAGGAGGTCTCCGAGGCGGGCGCGATGTTTTGTTGATGTAGGCATGGCTCTATCCTACTGGAAACTCTTGACCGCTTCGTGCACGTTGTCGAAGACCTCGAATTTTCTGTCGAAGCGGACGATCTCGAAGACCTTGCGGCAGTGGCCCTTGAGGCCCGCCACCTTGACGACCCCGCCGGCGGAATCCACCTGGTCGTGGAAGAGGAGCAATTCCTCGAGGCCCTGGCCGTCGAGGCCGCCGACGCGCGCCAGGTCCAGGACGAACCACCGGCCGCCGGCGTGAATCTGCTCGGCCGCCGCACGCCGGAACTCCTCGGCCTCCGCCTTCGTCAGCGCCGGCTCGACCGACAGGACCGTCATGCTGCCGTATGCATCAGCCGTCGTGGGCACGTGCACCCTGCCTTCCGTTACTGGACGCCTGCGGCGGCGGGCCGCTCGACAAGTTCTCGCATCAGGCGGTTGAGGTTGAGGTCCAGGAGCGCCTGGGCGGCCCGGGCGTCGAACTGCGCGCCGATGTTCCGCTGGATCTCGCGCTTCACCTGCTCCAGCGGCATCATCGGCCGGTACGGGCGGTTGCTGGTCATGGCGTCGAAGGCGTCGGCCATGCCGACGATGCGGGCCAGAAGGGGTATCTCGTCGCCCTTCAAGCCGGCCGGATATCCTTTGCCGTCGATACGTTCGTGGTGGTGCAGGACGGCCCCGCGGATGGCCTCCAGTTCGTGGATGCCGGCGAGGATGTGGCTGCCCGTTTCCGGATGGCGGTTGATGATCAGCCGCTCCGCGGGTTCCAGGAGGCCCTCTTTGCAGAGGATTTTCTCGGGGGTGCCGATCTTGCCGATGTCGTGCAGCAGTCCGGCCAGGTACACCTGCTCGGCCTCCCCGGCCCCGAGGTTCATCTGTAGGGCGATGCGGCGGCCGGCGGTGGCCACGCGCTCGCTGTGGCCGCAGGTGTACGGGTCCTTCGCATCGACGCTGGACACCAGCGCCCGCACCAGGTCGAGCATGAGGGTCTGAAGTTCGCGGTACAGGCGCCGGTTCTCGATGAAGATGGCGCTGGCGCCTGCGGCGGACCGGACGAGTTTCACGTCGGGGCTGCCGAACTCGCCGTCGGCGTGGTTGAAGGCGGCCAGCGCCCCGCGCAGATTGTCGTGCATCTCGACCGGCACCAGCACGGCGCGATCCATGCTCGGGGCCATCTCGGCCAGGACGGGGTCCTCCCGGCAGAAGTTATTGACCACGACGGGCTGCTCCGGCCCGGCCTCGGCCAGCAGGTGGGCGACGATGCGCGGCAGGTCGGCCGCCGGGAACGGCAGTTGGCCGGCCACGATCGTCTGCGCGCCGTCGCCGTCGGCCTCGGGCAGGTACGCGACGGCCGACTCGGCGCCCACGGTGTCGCGCAGTTCGCCGCAGACGTATTCCAGGAGTTCGCCGATGGAGCGGTTGACCCGCAGCACCTCGCTGAGTTGGTGGAGCAGGCTGACCTCCTCGAAACTCTGGAGGAGCGATTCGGAGGCCTCCTCGCACTCGGTGCGGGCGACGGCGCCTTCCAGGCGCGCCCGGACGGCCTCCGCCACCGCCGCCAGCAGGCGCCGGCCCATGCTGGTGCCTTCCTCGCCCGAGACGGGGACCTCAGCCGCGGCCGCCAGAACGGTCCGCGACCGGAGTCGCACGGGCCAGGCGGCCCGCAGACAGCCCTGGCCGGCCTCCATGCGGTCCTCGTTTCGCTCGACGGCCTCGCGTGCCAGAAGGGCCAGCGGGAAGTCGGGCGGGCCCGCATCCGTATCGCCCCCGGCGCCGAGCAGGGGTGCGCCGTCAGGGCCGAAGAAGGCGACGGCCACGCCGGTCCGGCGCAGGATGTCCCGAGCCAGGTCGGCCCACGCCCCGGCGCCCGGCGATTGACGGGTTGTCTGCACGGTTTCCATGCGCACTCCAGAAGATGAGTCTGTTGCGTGGAGGGCCGACGGGCCCGCCGCGCAATAGCGCCGCGTCGCGCTGCCGGCGCTAGTTCATGGGTCCGCCCAGCGATTCCTGTACGGCAGCCAGGAGTTCGCGCGGGCTGAACGGCTTGGACATCACTCGGCGAATAGGCAGGTGGGCCACGGCCGCAGGGTTGATTTCAAACCCCTTGGCCGTCAGCAGGATGGTCGGGATACCGCCTTGGATTTCCGCGGCCAGGCGGGTGCAGAGTTCCAGGCCGGTCATGCCGGGCATCTGGAGGTCGGTGACGATGAAGTCCGGCCGGTCGGCGATCGCCCGCTCGTAGGCCTCCTGGCCGTCGCGGGCGACAATGACCTCGAGCCCCGCGTTGCGGAGTTTCAGGGCCACCACGTTGGCTATGGGGGCCTCGTCGTCGGCCACGAGAATCTTTTTTGACATAAGGGCACTCCCCCGAGCGCGGTCGCCGCGGCGACCGGATGACCAGGAATCAACCTATCGGACCGTCGGCAGATACAGCCTGAAGACCGAGCCCTTGCCGACCTGGCTCTCCACGGTCACGCGTCCGCCGTGGATCGCCTCGACCACGTGCTTCACGAGGGGCAGGCCGAGGCCGGTTCCGGAGACGGCCTTGCCGGTTGCGTGCGACCGGTAGAATTTCTCGAAGATCCGCTGCAACTCATCCGGATGGATGCCGTGGCCGGAGTCGGCCACCTCGACGATGACCGAGCCGTCGGCCAGGTATGTCGAGATGTTGACCCGGCCGCCCTCCGGCGTGTACTTGACGGCGTTGTCGATGAGATTCACCAGGATCTGCGCCAGGCGGTCCCGATCACCCAACACCGGCGGAAGCTCGTCCGGAACCGAAGTGCGAAGGTGAATCCCTTTCTGCTCCGCCTGGGGGAGGAGTAATGCCGCCGCCTGCCGGGCGACATCGGCGAGAGGGAGGGGGCGGATGGAAAGCGGTGTCCGCTCGAGTTCGATGTTGGAGAGATCCAGGAGGTCGTTCAGTAGGCGCCCGAGACGATCCGAATGCCGGCGGATAACCTCCAGGAACTTCCTGGTCTCTTCCCGATCGTCCGGCACTGTCTCCAGAAGCGTCTCGGCATAGCCCCGGATGGCGGTGAGCGGCGTGCGCAGCTCGTGCGACACGTTCACCACGAATTCCATCCGCATTTCTTCCAGGCGCTTGAGCTGGGTGATGTCTCGCAG
>CAYGWP010000370.1:0-2032 GCA_964353455.1 uncultured Anaerolineales bacterium | reverse complement strand
CCGCCGGACCTCGGCGCAGGCCAACTACTACGCCCTATACGGCGGCCTGCCGACCAACGAGCAGGCCGACCGGATCCTCGGCAACCTCTGGACCGCCGACGGCGACGATGCAGCCGAGTGGGGTCCGCGCGAGAACCCGTTCGTCAAGTACTTCGCGCTGGAGGCGCTGTTTGAGCGCGGCCGGGCGAAAGAGGCCCTCTCGATCATCCGCCGGTACTGGGGTGCGATGGCGCGGGCGGGCCTGACGACCGTGCCCGAGGTGTTCCCGCTGACAGGCGCCCGGGCGAAAGGCGATGGCGACGGGTACGCCGAGGGTCCGTACGGCCGCCGGCCGCCGGAGGTCCTGTGCCATGCGTGGGGCGTTCACCCTGCGGCCCTTGTGGCGCGGTGGGTGCTGGGCGTTCATCCGGGCGGGCCGGGCTTCGCGCCGCTGCGATTCGCCCCGATGCCGGGGAACGTTGGACCGATTTCCGGCACCCTCTGGACGCCGAAGGGGATGGTCGGGGTATCCATCGGCGCCATGCACAGCCGGGGGCGGCTGTGCCACGTGGCACAGCCGCCCTCGGCTGTGCATCGCGGCAGGGGGCGGAAGATCCGCGCGACGTTCCCGCAGGACATGCCGTACCGTCTCGACCGGCGGCACCTGGCCGACGACGACCGGGTTGAAGTCCTCGGCGGCAAGGCGGTGTAGCCACTCAACACGCGGTCGCCAAGGCGACCGGCTAAATGCAAGATTGCGGCGCACCCCCACCGGTTTGATTGCCCATCATTTTTTGCTTGCAGCGACTCCGGCGGCGGCTAGCATGGCGCGTCCCGTGATGTCACCAGGCAAGGAGAAAGTCGAAATGTCCAAGCGAGTCCTGAACGTAGGCCTGATCGGCGGCGGGCGCGGGGCGTTCATCGTCAATCCGCACCAGAAGGCGATCCACATGGACGGCACGCGCCGGGTCGTCTGCGGGGCGCTGCACGAGAACCCGCAGATCGCCATGGACGAGGCCGCAAACTGGCCGTATCCCATCAAGGGATATGAAAGTTACGATGCGATGATCGCCGACCAGGCCAGGAAGCCCGTGGGCCAGCGCGTGGACTACGTGGTCATCGTCACGCCGAACTTCGTCCACTTCGACCCGGCCATGAAGTGCATAAAGGCCGGCATCCCGGTCTTCTGCGAGAAGCCGCTCACCATCACCGCGCGAGAGGCCGAGCAACTCGAGGCCGCCGTAAGGAAGCGCAAGGTTCCCTTCGGCATCGCCCACACCTACCTGGGCCACTGGTCGAGTTGGGTTGCGCGGTGGATCGTGACCAGCGGCAAACTGGGCGCGGTCCGCTGGGCCGATGCGTACTATCTCCAGGGTTGGCTGGCCACGCGGCTTGAGACGAGCGGCCAGCAGCAGGCCTCATGGAGAACCAACCCCAAGATGGCCGGCGCATCGTGTTGCGGGGGAGATATCGGCAGCCATGCATACATGCAACTCAGGTTCGTCACGGGCCTTGAGGTAACGAGCGTCCGCGGCATGGTCGAAACGTACCTGAAGGGCCGCCAACTCGACGACCACTTCACCACGTACTGCGAACTCTCGAACGGCGGCAAGGCGCTCGTGCGGGCAAGCCAGATTTGCATCGGACACAAGAACGACCTGGGCCTTGAAGTAAACTGCGAGCGCGGCAGCCTTGTGTGGAGGCAGGAAGAGGCCGAGGGGTTCATCATCCGCCTGCCCGGCGAACCGGACCGCCAGTACTGGCGGGGGGAACTTAAGGGCAAGGATTCGTTCCTCGGCGACCTGCCCGACTGGGTCGGCGGCGAGCCGACGATCCCCTCCGGGCACCTCGAGGCGTTCCACGATGCGTACCGGCGGCTGCACAAGTCGTTTGAGGAGGACGTGCGGCTGTTTAACGACGGCAAGCCATTCAAGTGCGACGGCTCGCGGTACGCCAACGTTCACGACGGCGTGCAGCACATGAAGTTCGTCGAGGCGGCCGTGAGGAGCGCCCGGGCGAACTCGCGGCCGATGAAGATGTGACCTCCGTTTTT
>CAYGWP010000369.1:0-1555 GCA_964353455.1 uncultured Anaerolineales bacterium | reverse complement strand
GCAGGCCGCCCAGGCCGCCGGGGCCGATGCGCAGGCCGCCCTCGCCCAGGCGATCCAGAACGCACAGGACCAGATCCACGCGAACCTGACCGGCGGCCTCCCGAACCTGGGGGACATGCTCCTGGGCAGCCGCGGCGGCAACATCGGCGAAACGTGCGCCCTGCTGCTCATCCTGGGGGCCGTCTATCTCATCGCCAAGGGCTGGGTCCGCTGGCAGATTCCGGTGGCGTACCTGGGGACGTTCATCATCGGCGCCCTCGCGCTGCCGATTCACATCGTCGCCCAGGCGACCCAGGGCACATCGGTCGCGGCCAGCCAGGACCAGTACCTCTGGGTCGCCTCCTGGGCGCCGGACCTGGCGTGGAAGTACGTCGCGTACCATCTGCTGAGCGGCGGGCTGATCCTCGGCTCGCTTTACATGGCCACCGACATGGTCACCTCGCCCCTGACGAACCGCGGCATGCTCATCTTCGGGGCGGGGTGCGGCGTGCTGACGATCCTCATCCGACTTTACGGCGGCTACCCTGAAGCGGTCTGCTACTCGATCCTCCTGATGAACACCACCGTGGCCCTGATTGACCGCTACACGCAGCCGCGTATCTTTGGGCACAAGAAATGATCCGGAACGTAGTGCGATTCCTCGTGGTCCTGAGCGTCTGCTGCATCGTGATGGGCGGCGGCGTGGCGGTGCTCTACGCCGTCTTCAAGGGCGACCTCGCGCGCCGCGACAACGAGACCAAGGAGACGGCCATCCGCCAAGCCACCCCCGCCGGCGCAACGGTGGACCTGGAGCGCCCCCTTGTCGGCAAACCTTTTGAGGCCGACGCGGTCTACCTGGCGAAGGGCGCCGACGGCAAGCCTGCGGCCTACATCGCGGGCGGCGAGGCCACCGGGTACTCTTCCGTGGTCAAGGTTGTCGTGGCCGCCCTGCCCCCCGACTTTGCGGTTTCCAGGGTTGTGGTCGTCTCGCAGGCCGAGACGCCCGGCCTGGGCACCCGGGTGGCCGAGGCGAAATCGACCCTCACGCTCTGGGACAAACTCTTCGGCTCGGCCGCAACCGAGCAACTCCTGAACCCGTTCCTCGACCAGTTCGCGGGCAAGAGCCCCGCCCAGTTCAAGGATGTGCACGCGATCACGGCAGCCACGATTACGTCGAACGCGGCCAAGCGGGCCGCCACCCAGGCCGTCGACCGCATCCGAAAGGCCGTTGAGGCAAAGCCATGAGCGAGCCGGCCCTTAAATCCATCATCGAAGCCATCCTCCTGGCGAGCGACGAACCCGTCACCGACGACCGCCTGGCCGCCACCGCCGGCGAAGACGTGACCGTGGGCGCCGTGCGCGAAGCCGTCGCCGCGCTGAACGCCGAGTACGGGGCCGCCGGCCGCGCGTTCGCCATCCAGGAAATCGCCGGGGGTTTTCAACTCTTCACGCGACCCGAGTTCAACAAGTACCTGAAGAAACTCATCCGGGCCCGCCAGGAGGCGCGGTTCACGCAGGCGGCCCTGGAGACGCTCTCCATCATCGCCTACAAGCAGCCCGTCTCGCGGGCCGAAAT
>CAYGWP010000368.1:0-7536 GCA_964353455.1 uncultured Anaerolineales bacterium | reverse complement strand
GCGCCGGCGGGATCGGGCATCAGGCGGGCTGTTGCGGCTTTTCGGGTGGCCCCGTAGTATGTTCCGCCCTTGATATTACCGGTCGCCTCGACGTTGGCGTAGATGGCCGCGCCGTTCTTCCCCTCGATGTCGGTGTTGGCGGTGATGGGCTGGTCGGCGTTGACGGTGGCGGCGTCCAGTGTCGTGTTGTGCCGGCTGTGCATGGCGACCTCAAGGCACCCGCCGAGCGTCTGCTGGATATCCAGCCGGACCTGGAGTTTGCACCTGGCGCTGCCCCTGGTGCCTGTGCCGGTCAGCACGACGGGGTCGTTCTGGCCGACGGCGATGTCCTTGTCTATTGGGTCGTATGCCTCGAGCGTGAACTTTCCGCGGCCCAGGGGGACGTCTGTCGCCCAGACGCCGTTCGGGCGATTCGTGCGCCACTGCGGGTCCCGGCTCATCCAGAACATGCCCATCTCCAGGGCCGCCTGGGCGCAGTTGCGGGCATCGGCCAGGTCATTGAGGTTCCCTGCGGCCCGGTTCTCGATCCGCAGCGCCAGCATGGCCGCAAGGCCGATCAGCGACACCAGCATCGCCGCGCCGAGCACGGCTATGTAGATGCTTCCACGTCGAGTGCTACAGCGCCACTTGGCCTTTGCGCGGTGGGTCTCCGTACCCACCGCGCGACTGGCGCGGTCGAAATCAAGGTCCGCGCGGCGGGTGCGGAGACCCGCCGCGCTAAGTGGCGCTGTAGTACTAGGATGGTGTTTCATTCTCATGGCCGATCAGGGCAAAACGGTTACGGTCACGGCATCGACGTCCTTGCCGCCGCGGCCGTCGGACGCCGTCAAGGTCGCGGTGTAGGTGCCCGGTGCGACGTACGAGTGCGTGGCCGCCGCGCCGGCGGCCGTGGTCCCGTCGCCGAACTTCCATGTATATGTAAGAGCGTCGCCGTCGCGGTCAGCCGAACCGGAGGCGCTGAACGAGACCGGCGAGTTCGTCGGCGCCGAAACAGGCGAGGCCGAGGCCACGGCCGTCGGCGCGCGGTTGCCCGTCGGGTTCGCCGGGACCGGCGTCGGGCAGTTCCACGCCGCGCTCCGGACGGCCACCAGCGTTGCCACCGGCAGGGCCCCGTGATAAACGGTGACGGTGATCCTCTTCAGGTCCGTCGGCGTGGCGCAGCCTTGAGTCAGGTCGTTAGGGTCGGCCCAGGTGACCGTGACGGAGCGTGTCCAGCCGTCGAAGCCGGTGACGGGCGTGCCGTTCTTGTTCTGGGGGGGCGACTCGGTCCAGCCGGCGTAGTCGTCCACATCGTCCCAGAGTGCGCGGGAAGTGCTGCTCTCGGCGCCCTCGCGTCCGAAGAGGGGCGCGTCGTCGGGTTCCAGGTATGCCTGTTGGAGGATTTCGTTCATGAGGTCCAGGGCGAGTTGCTGGCCGCGCAGGCGGTCGGCGGTCTTCAGTTGCGAGGTCCGCGACGCGCCGACGGCCGTCATGGCCGCGACGAACATCAGGCCGACGATGAGCGTGGCCGTCACGGCCTCGGCCAGGCTGAAGCCGGGGGCGTACGCCCGGTCTCGGACGCATGGTGCGGGGCGCCTCATGGCTCGGCCTCCAGGACCCTGATGGTCGCGCTGGCGAACTCGGCCGTGCATCCCCCCGCCAGCAGCGAAGCGCACCGGGCGGTGCTCGTGGTGGCAAAAGTGGAGTACCGGTACGTGCCGCGATGGAAAGCGTCGGTCGTCACGCTCACGCTGTTGACCGCCGTGTCGATGATGAGCCGCAAACCGATGAAACCGCTCGACAGGCCCTGGACCACGATGAGCGGCTCGCCGGTCGCATCGTCCAGGTTGTGCGAGACGGTCAGTGTCTGTGTGCCGTCGGACTCCAGTTTCAGTGCGGCCGTGATGAACGCCCGCACGCCGGCGGCGCGGTCGGCGCTGATCGTGAACGTGGCGCCCGTGCCTCCGACGGTCGTGCTCCGCAGCCGCAGGTCGGCGATCACGGTGTTCGTGAAGTCGCAGCCGGGCGCCGTGTCGAGGACCGTTGTGGTGGTCCGCCAGACGCCGCCGGAAAGCGATGACGGGGCAAGGGCCCCGCCGCCGCGGACCGTCCAGTCGCCCAGGCCGTCGCCGCTAACGTCCTGCGCGGTCGGGTCGCTGTCGAACTCCGTGCTCCAGAGGCCCGACAGCAGTTCCGGCGTCGAGAGGACGCGGACGCGGGTCTGGAGAGGCGGGCTGTTCGTGTCGGCCTGGACCGTGAAGCGTACGGCGGTCAGATACTTGCGCGTGGCATACTGCGTAGGGCCGGAGCGCGTGAGTTTGCCGTACAGTTGGCTGCGGATCGCCACGGTGCTGCTGTAACTCCACGTTACGCCGGCATTGGCGGAAAGGAGCAGCCCCGTGCCCCTGTTGCTCTGTACCGTGGCCGACCGCGCGCCGCTCTGGAAGGCGAGGACCATGCAAATCGCGCTGGCCGGCGAGAGCCGCGGGGCGCCCGTGAAGGCGAACTCGCGCCAGTCGTACGACGCCGGCAGGGCGGTGTCGTACACGCTGAAAAACTCCTGCACGGCAGCCGCGGGCCTCAGGTTGGCATCCGCAGCGCGCCGCTGCACGTCGGTCCTCCCCGGGGCGTCCTTCTTTCGGATCATCAGCCGGACGCGAGTGGGGCGCCAGGCCACGGCGCCGTCCGTCGGCGTGAAGGCAAAGTGCTGGGCCGGCCAGTTGTCGGACTTCACATCGATGTTGCCCATGTCGGCGCCGGTGTCGCAACTGACGAGCAGAGAATCGGCGGCGTCCTCGGCGCCGACGCCAGGGTATGTCTCGGCCGCGCAGTCAAAGCGCGGGGTGACGTTGAAGAGGGTCACCTTGTCGAGGACGACGCCGGCGGCCCCGCCGTTGTACTGCCGGGTCAGCGGACCGCCCGCCGTGCCCGACCAGGCGTAGCGGACCCGCTCGTCAAGGCCGTCGCCGTTGCGGTCCGGCATGGTGAAGGCTAGCGTTGTGGGTGACCGCTCGACGACATAGACGGCCGACTGGAGTTCGGAGGCGATCTGGTCGAGGACCGTGCCGGCGTCCGTGACGCCGCGGACGGGGGCGTCTGCGCCGGGGACGGCGCGGCTGGCAAGAAGGACCGCCGACGTGATGACCGCGAAGAGGACCGACGCGATGAGGAGCGACACGACCATCTCCAGCAGCGAGAACGCACGGCGACCGGGCGCTGCGACGGACGGCCGCAGCCTGTCTGTGCGTCGCCGATTCACTGGACCACCGCCTTGCCGGTGCCGGCGTCGAGGATCACCTTGCGCTGGATGTCGCCCGCCTGTATGACCACGGCGCCGCCCTTGGCGGGGACGCCGAAGCCGTCGAATGAGACGTCGGCCGCCCCGCCGAAATCGACGGAAACGAGTTTCGCCTGGTAGGGCGCATCCGACAGTTTCACCGTGTAGGTCGAGAGGGGGCGGTCCGGATCGGCCATGCCCGCGATCTGGTACTGGTTGGCGGCCACGTCAAAGATGATCCGCTGGCTGGTGCTCATCGTGTTGGCCCGCGACCTGGTCATGGCCAGGTCCGTGACGATGCGGCGTGCGGCCAGGTCTGCCCGGTAGTGCTGGATCGCGTTGGCGTAGCGGGGGATGGCGATGGCCGCCATTATGGCGACGATGGTGATCACGATCACCAACTCGACCAGGCTGAACGCCTTCGTAGGTCTGTTGCCCATGAGTCTCCACACCCGCTGCAACCTGTTAGAAAGGCTTGACGTTCTGTGATTGCGCGGCCCGTACGGGCCGCGCCAAACAAACGCGCGGAAACACTGTCCTCCTGCCACGTCGCAATGGGTTCATCGTCCGAGTTTCGGTGATGGCATAAGTGAATCTCGGCAGGATGGGTCGGATGGGAAGGTCCGATAATAAGCAATTGGCACCGCAGTGCCCGGAAGGCAGGGGTTTTGTGGAATCTGGGCAAGATACTGCCGATATATATGCCACACGCTGCAAGCAGTTGGAGAGACCGTATGGACACAGAGAGGCGGCAACCAACAGAACCCTCAAAAACGCCGAGGACGCTGCGCGGAGAGTTGGCGCTGGCTGCCATCGGATTCGCGATCACGGCGGTCTTCCTGGCCTCGATGTGGGCGGCCGCATGGTGGGCCGTCCGAAGCCAGCAGACGGCAGCCGCCGCCGTTCAGACGGATCGGGCGCGGCAGATGGGCGGGGCCATCGCCCGCAGCGCCGAGGTCATGCTGGCGTCCGACGAATTGACCTCGCTGCGCCGCATGATAGTAGAGACGGCGCTGGACGCGGGACTGGCGCGGTGCAGGGTTGTCCTCCCGAACGGCGGCATCATTGCCGACGCCGCCGCCGGCAACATCACCGTGCATGACCTTCCGGCAAAGTGGTCGGGCGCGGCAGACGGGATGTCGGCGGATGCGGGGCCGGCAGCGCAGGCGTTCACGATCATGGTTCCCGGTCGTGGCATTGCGCGGCTGGAGGTGGAAGCGAAGGCGGATGTGGCGCCTGCGCCGCAGTGGCAGACGCAGGCCGGGATCGGCGCCATCGCCGTTGTCGCCCTGCTCATGCTGATGCTGCTGTACCGGCGGGCCACGAAGGGCCTGATGGGGATGTGGGCCATCCGCCAGGCCCTGATGGCGAGGGAGGGCGGGCAGACGTCGCCTGCGGCCCTCGAAGTGAATCCGTGTTGGGGACCGGAGGCCGCAGCCTGGAACGACCTGATGACCCGCGAGACGCGGCGGCAGAAGCAGTCGGCCCTCGCCAAGACGCGCGAACTGCTTCAGGCGCGGGGGTGCAACACGGACCAGATCGCCTCGGCATGCGATGCCATCTCGCAGGGCCTGATCCTGGTGGAGAAGGACATGCGGGCGTCTTACGTCAACAGCGCGGCGGCGATCCTGTGCCAGTGCCCTCGCGAGGAGATGGTTGCCGCCGAGATCAGCGCCTTCATCCACGACGAGCGCGTGCTCGCCGCGGCGAGGGCCGCCGCAGAGAAGCCGCTCCAGCGCCGGGCCATCTTCGAGGTCCACCGCAACAGCGACAGCGGCGCGGGGCTTCTCAGGTTCATCGTGCGGCCGGTCCGGTGCGAGGATTCGGGCGTGGCCATGATAATCATTGAGGACATCACGCAGCAGCGCGTGGCCGAGGAGGCCCGCAACGCCTTCGTCGCGCAGGCCACGCACGAACTCCGCACGCCCCTGACGAACATCAGGCTCTACGCCGAACGCGCGATTGAGGACGGCAAGGACAGCCCGGTCATCACGAGTGAGTGTCTGAACGTCATCAACCAGGAGGCCTTCCGCCTGGACCGGATCGTCGGGGCGATCCTCTCGATTGCCGAGATCGAGGCCGGCACGCTGGCGCTGAAACAGGACGACGTGCGGCTGGACGAGGTCTTCCTTAAACTCCAGTCCGACTACGACGCCCAGGCCCGGGAAAAGCAAATCCAACTCTCGTTCAACCTGCCGCCGAAACTGCCGGTCATCAAGGGCGACCGCGAGAAGATCGTCCTGGCGCTGCACAACCTCCTGGGCAACGCCCTGAAGTACACGACGTCCGGCGGCCAGGTGACCGTGACCGTGGCGGCCAGCGACGGGCAGATCGCGGTCGATGTGGCCGACACGGGCTTCGGCATGAGCGAAGAGGACTGCAATCGCATCTTCGAGAAGTTCTACCGGTCCAAGGACCGCCGCGTCGGCCAGATCACCGGCTCCGGCCTCGGCCTGGCAATTGCCAGGGAGGTCGTCCGGTTGCACGGCGGAGACATCACCGTGGACTCGGAACTCGACAAGGGCAGCACGTTCACTCTGACCCTGCCGACCCGGGAGACAGGATGACATGGTCATCACGGAACAGACCGTCGGGGCCGTTCACGTGCTGAGGCCTGACGGCCCGCTGAAGGGGGGCGATGCGGACCTTTTCAAGGCCCGCATCCTCGAACTGCTGGGGAGCACCCTGGGGCGGTGCGTCGTGGACGCCTCTGCCATCCAGTTCGTCGATAGCAAGGGCCTTGAGGCCCTGGCCGAGGCCAACGAGGCCATCGCCCCGTCGGGCCACGCCCTGAAACTCTGCGGGGCCGGCGAAACGCTTCAGCAGGTCCTTGAACTTACGGAACTGGCCCCCCAATTCGAGCAGTTCCCGGACGCGAACGCGGCCGTCAGGAGTTTCCTGTGAGCCAGCCTCGCCGAAAAGAACGCATCGGCGCCATACTCCTGGAAGAAGGAATCCTCTCGAAGGAGCAACTGGACGGCGCCCTGGCCACCCAGAACATGACCGGCCGCATGCTCGGCGAAATCCTCATCGAGCAGAGCCTGGTTACCCCCGCCACGCTTGTCCAGGTGCTGGCCAGGCACCTGGGCGTGCGCGGGTGCATCCTGCGTCACGGCCTCATGGACCCTGCGATCCTGAACGTGGTCGGCGCGGAAGAGGCCGAGGCGCTCAAGGCCATGCCGATGTTCCTGGTCCACGGCACGCTGACCGTGGCCATGGCCGAGCCGCAGTCGCTCCCGAAGATCGACCGGCTGCGGCACCTGACGGGGTGCATCAAGGTGCAGCCCGTGCTGGCGCTCGAGAACAACATAATGGAGTACATCGCCAAGTACGCCGGCGGTGAGACCGACGTCAACGCCTTCCTGGCGTCGCTGGCCGATTCCGACGTGGCCATCGTCCTAGAGGAGAGAATAGACGAGGGCCCCGTCACCGACCTCGACCGGATGGTGGCCGGCAGCCCCGTCGTCAACCTTCTGAACATGGCCGTTCTTACGGCCATCAAGGACGGCGCCAGCGACATCCACATCGAGCCGATGAAGAACGGCACGCGCATCCGGTACCGGATCGACGGGGTGCTCAGGGACCTCATGAAGCCGCCGGCGGGCCTGCACGCGGCGGTCGTCTCGCGGGCCAAGGTCATCGGCAAGATGGACATCGCCGAGAAGCGCCTCCCGCAGGAGGGCCGCGTCCGCATCATCGCCGAAAAACGCGAGATCGACCTGCGCGTCTCCAGCATGCCCACACTCCTGGGCGAAAAGATCGTCATCCGCGTCCTCGACAAGGCCAACCTACGAGTCCGCCTCGAAGACCTCGGCTTCCGCCCGGAAACGCTCGAACCGTTCATGCGGATGCTCAAGCAGCCCAATGGACTCGTCCTCGTCACCGGGCCGACCGGCAGCGGCAAGACCACCACGCTCTATTCCGCCCTCGACCTCCTCTCGAGCCCCGAACTGAACATCCTGACGGTCGAGGACCCCGTGGAGTACCAACTCGACCTCATAAACCAGGTCCAGGTCCAGTCGTCGATCGGCATGACGTTCGCCACGGCGCTGCGGAGCATGTTGAGGCAGGACCCCGACATCATCATGGTCGGCGAAATCCGCGACGAGGAGACCGCACACGTCGCCGTACAGGCCGCCCTGACAGGGCACCTCGTGCTTGCCACGCTCCACACAAACGATGCTCCGGGGGCGGTGGCGCGGCTGATCGACATGAACGTCGAGCCGTACCTCCTCTCGTGCGCCCTCAACGGCGCGGTCGCCCAGCGGCTGGCCAGGACC
>CAYGWP010000367.1:0-9899 GCA_964353455.1 uncultured Anaerolineales bacterium | reverse complement strand
GGCAGCCTTCCCCGAACGCTAAGCGGGTCGGCCCGTGCGTTATACCTTTCGAGGCTTGCTCGGCGTTCACTCGCGTTGCGGCCTGCCGGCTCGCCGAGTCCCCAAGGGACCCTTTCCACCAGAGGCTTCGACGGCTTCGTTACCTCCGCCGTCGCTCCGACTGCTACGGGCTGGAGCGATAGTTGCCCGGCGGGTCTTCCTTCCCGCTGAGAACCGGCGCCTTTCACGGCGCACTGGCGCTGTAGTACTAACTTACTACGGCAACTTCTCCATCCGCGCGGCGACGAAGATGCGGTACCACTCCTCGCGCGAAAGGTCCACGTCATCGGCCGTTGCGGCGGCGCGGATGTGGTCGGGCTTCGCCGATCCGACGATCGGGATGATCCCCGCCGGGTGCTTGAGGAGCCACGCGAGCGAAACGGCCGTGCGCGTCACGCCGTGCCTCTTCGCGGTGTCGTCGAGAAGCCGGAGCAGGGCCTCGGCGCCCTCGCGCTTCAGATGGTCCTGCGGCGGTCGGCCGCCGTCGGCGAAGAGGCCCCGCCCCACCGGGCTCCACGCCAGCGGCGTCATCTTCTCGGCCAGGCACTGGTCGATGGTGCCGTCGCTGAACGGGTCGAGCCGCCCGAGGTGGACCTCCACCTGGTTGACGACCAGCGGCATCGGGCACGCCGCCTGGAGCGCGGTTACCTTGGCGGGCCAGAAGTTGGAGACGCCGAACCAGCAGACCTTGCCGGCGGTGCGGAGCCTCTCGAAAGCGGCGGCAACCTCCTCCGGGTTCATCAGAAAATCGGGGCGGTGGAGTTGATAGATGTCGATGCGTTCGACGCCGAGGCGCGTAAGCGACGCCTCGACGGAGCGGGCGATGTGCTCGGCCGCAAAGTCGTACCGAGCGGGCGAATCCGGATTCGGGTCGCCGGCGAATCTGACGCCGCACTTCGTGGCGATGAGGACGTCGCGCCGCATGGATGGCGCGCCGCGCAGCGCCTCTCCGAAGATAGATTCGCACGCCCCGCGGCCGTAGATGTCGGCGTGGTCGAAGAGGCGGAACCCGGCCTCGTAGGCCGCGATGACCGCCGAGCGCCCGGCCGCGCGGTCCGACTCGGTCACCTTCGCCGGGTCCCATCCGCCGGCGATCCTCATGCAGCCGTACGCCAGCCGGGTCGAAACCAGGTCGCTCTTGCCGATGCGCTGAGTCTTCATTCAATTGCCTTTCGCCGTTTCTTTAAGGACCGTTTCGAGGCTCTTGATCCACGCGTGCTGCGGGTCGTCGAACGGGCACATCACGCGGCCGGTCCCGGCCATCAGCCACAGGTAGTACACCTGGTACCCCGGGGCGGCGGCCACCGGATGGTACCCGCGCGGAAGGACCACGGTGTCGCCGTTCTCGACGGCGTACGCCTCGTCGAGGCTGCGGTCATCAGTATAGATGCGTTGAAATCCGAAGCCCTGCGGCGGATTCACCTGGAAGAAATACACCTCCTCCAGGCTCACCTCAAGCGGGAGGCGGTCTTCATCGTGGCGGTGAGGCGGATACGAAGACCAGCAGCCGGTCTTGTTGAAGGTCTCGCCCACCAGGAGCCTCGCGGCCGGGGTCCGCTGGTCAACGATGTCGTGGACCGTCCGCTCCCAGTTGTGGACGCCGACGGTCTTGACCTTGACATCCTCCGGCGTAATAACATGTGCCACGGTCTGCTTGCAGACCGTGTTCTTGACGAGCGCCTGACAGACGGCCAGTTCCGCGGCGGTCGCGGCCTCGATGCGGCCCTTGAACTTCGGCGGCAGGTACACCGACGCCGCCTTGCCGGAGAAGACGTTCTTCCTGACGCCGATGGGGCCGCACGCGAGTTCCCCTTCGGTGCCGAATGCGCGGACCGACCCGGAGAGGATAACAATCGTCCACTCGGCGGGGCCGGTGTCGAACTTCCATGCCTCTCCCGCCGCAAGATTCGCGAGGCCGAAGCCCAGGTACTCGAGCGGCTTCTTGGCCAGCGGCACGACCTGCCGGTACCCGGATTTCGGCATGCACGATTTGATGATGAGTTTCGCCACGTTCCGCCTCCTGTGCTGCCTCACTTGCGGTGGGTTACCATGCTTCTCTCACAGAGGGGAGAGGGATTTGGCTACGGCTCTTGTCCGGGCTTGAAGAGCGGGTTCAGGCCGGCGGCGATCTTCTTGAGTTTCTCCGTCTCGGCCGGCGTGACGGGGGCGTACGCCAGGCCGACCTCGAACGCCCGCCGGTGCAGAATGTCGTTGGCCGGGGGCAGGACGGCCGTCACCGGCTGACTGAGGGACCAGCGGACCGCGAGGCCCTGCTCCTCGGGGTCGCTCACGGGCTGGTACCACATCCGTGCGAAGGGGCCGGGCTCGCGCGGGCCCTGCGGCCATCGCTGGCGGCAGAGCGATTTAAGGGCCAGCACAGCCGCGCCCTTCGCCCGCGCCTTCTCCATCGTGCGGAGGCCGTAACCGGCGGCGAACCAGCAGGAGAAACTGACGGGGAACATGGCGGAGTCGAAGTCGAACCTGTCGAGCGCCGCGATTGCGGCCTCTTCGGTGTGGGCCGAGAAGCCGACGTGGCGGATGCGGCCGTCCTTGCGGGCTTCCTCGATTGCCTCCCACGCGCCGCCCTTTGCGAAGACGGCGTCAACGTCCTCCGCGACCTTGCGGATATGGTGGAGTTGATACAGGTCCAAGTGATCGGTCTTCAGGCGTTCGAGCGACCGGGCGAGTTCCATCCGCGCCCCCTCGGCGGTCCGCTGGCCGGTCTTGCAGGCCAGGAAGCAGTTCTTCCGGTAGGGCTGGAGCGCGGGGCCCATCTTGACCTCGGCGTCGCCGTACTCGGGGGCCACGTCGAAGTAGTTTATGCCGCACTCCGCCGCCTCGGCCACCAGGCGGTTCGACTTTTCCTGGTCGAGCCGCGCGAGGACCAGTCCGCCGAAGCCGATGACGGAGAGTTGCTCGCCCGCCTTGCCGAACGGCCGCCGGGACATGGCGGCGGCGTTCTTGGGGGCGCCCGGCGGCGGCGCGGCGGCGGCCGTCTCGCCGAAGAGCATCCGCGGCCGCGCCACGAGGATCGTCAGGCCCGCAAATTTCAACATATCGCGACGTTTCATGCGCAACTCCTTTCGCGTAGTCGTCGAGCCCCGCCCGTGACGTCGCGGGCGCCCCGGCCGGGCATGCCCGCGGGCCAACGCCCGCGGCTCTTTGCCCCGGCCGGCCTACGTTAAGAACGGCGCGATGTGGCGGCCCAGGTGCTTGCGGAGCGCCTCGGCGTACGCCTCCTCGCGCACCTTGAGCGCCTCAAGGAGGCGCGGCTTAAAGCGCTTGCCGCCGTCGGCCGTCAGCACCGACCCGAACGTCACGTGCAGCACCTGCCGCGCGTCGAACTGGTCCAGCAGGCCCGGCAGCAGGGCGTCGGTCAGCACGACCGACGCCGGCACCTTATCTACATTCGCAGATACATGATACGTCGCCTTGTCCGCCGCGTAGCGGCACCCGGCGAAGTCGAGAATCTCGCGGAAGAGTTTCGGCTCCAGCTCCGCAAGCACCCGCAGGGCCTCCAGGTAACTCGTGCCGGCGGTCTTGACGTGGATGCGCCGCCCGCCGTGGCGTGCGGCCGCCTCGTACACGCTGAACTTGTCGCTGCCCGAGTGAAGGCTGATCTTGTAGTCGCCGAACCGCTCGGCTATGCGGAGGTGGGCCTCGAAGGCCCGCCCGAGTTCCGCCAGGTCGCCGATGTAGTCCACGCCCTTCTCGAACCGCCCGACGAACCGCGGCGCAAGGCTCACCCACTCCACCCCCAGCCGCGCCAGTTCGCGCGCCACGTAGAAGTGCTCGGCCGGCGAGGTCGGCGAATCCGTCTCGTCCACCGAGACCTCCAGTTCGAACTTCCCCGCCCCCAGAACCTTCAACAGGTGTCGATACATCATAGCGGTGTGGGCCACCGCGCGGCCGTACTTGACGCCCGCACGGTGCAGCGTCGCCTCGTCGAACGCAAGGGGCGCTGCGCCGCCCAGGTCCACGCGGCGCGCGGCATACCGGCGGCGGGTGTCGGCGGCGGTGGACTCCAGCGCGTCCCACGGCAGCGCATCGAACTTCTCGGCAAGCGCATCAAGCGCCAGCGACCCCGCCGCGTTATCCACGTGGTCGCCCGGGTCAACCGTGTAGAACATGAAGCCGGCGGCAGCGCACCGGTCGATGTCGGCCGGGGTCTTCAGGTGGTCGGCGTCCGAGCCGAAGCCCGTCCGGAACCCCGTCTGGAACACGCCCCAAGTGGCATCGTCCAACACGTCCTGCGGCGACCGCCCGGTCCGCGTCATCTCGCGGATCGATTGCTGGGCCAGCATCGGGACGTATCCGGTCCCGCGGACCGCCCGCACGTGCCCGGGCGTCGCCAGGCCCAGGCGGTCTCCGAGGCCGACTGATGGACGAGAGTTGATGAGTTGCGGCGCGGTCCAGGGCATGGCGGCCCGGATCGCCGCGGCGGCTGCCGGCCCGCGGGGCACTTCCAGCATTTTCACCTTGCCGACCGTGAGGGTGAGTTCGCGGGCCTTCCCCTTAAGCGGCCGCGCGGCGGCCGGCTTCTTCCCGCCCGGCCACGCCGCGAGGAGCGACTTCTCGATGCCCCGCCGCGCGAGCGCCCAGACCGCGCCGCCCTCCGCGGCAACCGACTCGGCGTACACTTCCGCACCGAGCGCCGCCCCCAGCGCCTCGGCGACCGACGCGGCGTCTTCCCCGGCCGAGCCCGAAAACCCCCCGACCGCCTTCCGCCAGAACGATTCCATCGAGGGACTCCTTCGAAGCGACCCCGATATATTACCGTCCGGCGGCCTGCCTGAAAAGAATTTCGCCCCGCAAACGCGGGAAGGGCGGCTACTGCTCGAACACCACGTTGTCCGGCCGCGCGCCCAACTTTCGGAGCGTCTCCGCCAGCCCCTCGACCATCGGCGGCGGACCGCACACGTAAAACGCCTGACCGAAGTCCCGAACCTTCTCCTTGAGGAGCGCCTCATCGACCTTGCGGCTCTCATACCCCGGCCGCGACTCGCGCGTGAGCGTGAAGACCGCCCGGTCGCCCAGGTAGTGGCGCAGTTCCTTCTCGAGGATGACGTCGTCGCGGGTCTTATTGGAGAAGATGAGGGTGCTGCCGGCGAGTTTTCCCTCGCGCGCGAGTTGCCTAAATATGGCGATAAATGGCGTGATCCCCGCACCACCCGCGATGAAGACCCCGGGACCCCTGTACTCGATCGTCCCGAACACGTCGCCCAGCAGCAGTTCATCCCCCGCACGAAGGCCGTGAAGTTTCTCCGTCAGACCGTGGTGCTCCGGGTAGCCCTTTATCGTGAACTCCACCACGAGGTCGTCGCCCAGCGACGTGGGTGTGAACGGGTGGGCATCGTCCTTAAGGTCCGGCCGGTTGATCGCCACCAGCGTCCCCTGGCCGGGGACGAACTGGAAGCCGCGCGGCTTCTTCAGGACGAACCGCTTCACGTCATGCGTCACGAATTCCGTCATCAGGATGGGGGCTTCCCTGGGCACCGGCGGCTCCTTTCAACCAATCGTGCGGGCATCACGCCTTTCCCTGACCGGCGGCGGTGAGCATCTCGGTGAAGGTGGCGTTCTGGCGGATCTGGTCCCGGGCATCCTTCATATATATGCCGACGCATACGCCGTCCTTGGGGCGGATGTGGCTGAATGCGAACTCAAAGCCGTCGGCCGGGGCAAGGCGCCCCGCCGCCAGGATCTTGTACGCCACGACGGGCTTCTCGAGCCGGGCGATGACCTCGACGGCCTTCGCCCGCTCCTCTTCGCGGTACGTCGGCCCGGCGGTCACATTGTAGAAACATTGATAATAGAAATCGGTCGGGAACTTCCGCCTTTCGATCTCCGGAAGGACCTCGGGCCAGTGCGACGCGAGCCCGGCCGGCAGGCCCGCCGCCTTGATCTGGTCGATCCACGCCCGCAGCGTGTCGAACGCACCTATCTTGAACTGCTGCTCCACGCGGTGCCCCTGGATGAACACGGCCTTCGCCCCGCCCTTGATGGACCGGTCGATATCCTCCTTCATCTTCGACGGATCTACATGACACTGGGCCAGCCATATTTTCAACTTGCCGCCGCCCGCGACGTACTTGCCGAACAGATCGACCCACCGCTCTTCGGGGGGCGATGCGATGGCCGTCAGGCCGCACCGCGCGGCCTCGTCCAGCGTGGCGACGATCCGCTCGTCGGTGTGGTACGCCTTCATCTCCTCGTTGAGTTTCGGCGACTTGTGCGAGTAGCCCCAGAAGGGGTTGGAGCCGAGGATGAACCGCGAGACCTCAAGCCCGCCGAGTTTGATGGTCGGAAGGGGTTTCGCGGCCGCCTCGCCAGCGCCCGCAGCGCCGGCTGCGCCGAGCCCGGCCGCGGCCGCAGCGCCCGCGACCGCCGTGTGCTTGATGAATTCGCGACGGGTCATTTCGTGTGACATTGTTCGCCTTTCGTTGGTGACGCGCGACCCGTTGGGTCGCGGCCAAAATCAGAGCCAGCCCCGCGACTTGAGTTCGGCCTCGTACTTCTTACGCAATTCGCCCGCCGAATTCAAGTCGGCAGCCTGCCCCTCAGTGCCGGCGCCGATCACCCACGCCGCAGAGTCGCCCAGGCGGCCGCCCTCGCGCGGCACGGTCGAAACCACCCACGGGTAATCCTTGAGCGCCGCATCGAGCGCCGCCGCCTCATCCTTCGCCAGGACCGGCGGCAACTCAAACACATTATACGGTTGCCCGTGCTGGACGGACCAGACCTCGAGGAACTGCTGGAGCATCCAGTCGGCCGGGTTGCGCATCTTGTCTTCCCAGCGGCTCGAGAGCGCCCACGCGCGGTACGACCTGAGGACCGCCAGTTTCGCCTTCGGTTTCGGCGGCAGGCCGGCCGCAAGGCGCTTGTGGAACGCCCCCGCCCGCTCCCAACTGTCGGGCCGCGTCTTGGGGAACGTGCCGCCGTACCCCAGCCAGATGACGGCATCGACGCCCTGGCGCCACTGCTCCTCGCACATGCGGTCTATCTGCTCGGGCGCAGGGTCTTGCAGCGACCCATATACATGGGCCTGCATCCACGGAATGAGCGGCCGGCCGTACCGCCGGGCCAGGCCGCCGCAGTAACTCATGTCGCGCGGGATGCACTGGCTGTACCCGCCGCCCACCGGGTACGGGTCGAGGTGGACGACGTCGAGGTTCCGCGTGAGGAGTTCCTGGCCGCTGCCGTCGTGGTCGTTCGAGAGGTCGAAGACGCCCATGCGTGTGGTGTTGCGGAAAAGGAGCAGGCCCGGCGCCGCCTTGGCGATTTCCTCGCGCGCCGCGCCGCAGAGCCCCGCGCAGCCCTCGTGCAGCGTGTACAGCCACCAGCCGTACGCATCGGGGCCGTAGATCTCCGGGAACCCCCACGTTCTGGGGTGCTCGACGGCGCCGGCGTGCCTGCGGAACGCCTCGATCGACGGTTCGCTATATTCCCACAGGGGGTAACTTACGGCCGGGGGGCCCATGTGTCCAGTTATGTAGAAGCATTCATCTCCGAGGCGTGCCGCCAGGACGACGTCGAGGGGAAACGCCCCGCCGCCGGCCTCCGTCCACGTCTTGAGCGTCCCCTGGACGTGCTGCCGCAGGGCCTCCGCCGTGCTCGCCGCCCACGCGCTCACGCAGCCTTTCTGGAACATCCAGTACTGCTGCGAGCCGTGATAAGGCCAATAGACGGCGATGCCGACTTTCTCAAGCATCGCCCCGTCGAGGCCCGTCAGGTCGAACGCCACGCGATAGAGTTTCCGGTTCGTCGTCTCGCTCACTGGCGGCAGGTCGGGCGTGACGGTGTCGTTCTCGGGCCTGGCATCGGCCGGGGCGGGGCTGATCTCGGCCGGGATGATCTTCAGGTGCTGCCGCCCGTCGAACGCCTTGAGGGCCACCACCACTTCCGCCCGCACCGGCGCGGGCATGTCGGGATAGTAGTGGCCGATCTTCTCGGCATCCTTCGCCTTGCCCGTGCCGCCGCTCCCGCGGGTGTACGCGAGGCCCTTGTTATAGACAGGCGGCTCGATGACGATCTCGTGCCGGCCGGGCTTAAAGGCGAAGACGTGCCGGTCGATGGCCTTGCCCTGATACGCGCCGCCGATCATGATGGCATCGACGGGCGTAAGTCCAGCCCCTTTCACAATAACGGGGTTCTCGGTAACCTCGCCCAACTCGATGTGGTACTTCATGCCGAGGCGCCGGGCGATCTCCAGCGCGGCCCGCGCGTCATCGGCGTTCCTCGCCCCGCGATTGTTGAGGCCGACGCCGTGGGCCTTCAGGTCCGCCCAGTCCTCTTCCAGTGAAGCGACCTTGCGGTAGGTGATCCACGCGACGGGCCACTCGGGGTTGCCGGGGCGGATGGGCAGTTTCGCGGCCGACTCTGCGGCCCGCGCCCCGCCCTGCCCGGCCGCGCCGACGGCGGCCATCGCCGCACCGGCCGCGCCGGTCTGCTTCAGAAAATCGCGCCTCGTGATCCGCCGCGCCATCCGCTGCTCCTTCGGCCGCACACCGACGGGGAATTGTAGCGTCCATCCGGCGTCCGTGCCACAGTGTATCGAACACGTCGCCCGGCGAGGCGTGCCGGGAATTGCTTGCGGGAATTCCCGCCAACCGTTAGACAATTGGCGGTTCAATCATCAGGGCGCAGCATCGCCACCACGAACGCGGAGACGCCGACATGAAGACCATCCTTCGAGCCGTGGCTGCAATCATCCTGGTTTCCTCCGCGGCCCTCGCGGCCGACTGGCAGGTGTCCATCGACACCGACGCCGATGTAACCATCTCGAACAAGGGAACGCCCGTCGCCGCAAGCAACTACGTGTTCTGGGGGCCGAAGTGGGCCTTCGCGGGCGCAAAGATACAGGTCGAGAAAGGCGATGCCGCCGAGAAGCGGCTCTCGGGCACGGTGGCTGGCCTCGGCATCAAGGTTGCGGGCGCCGTGGCCGCCCCGGCCCCCGGCACGCTCCGCATCACGTACAACATGGATGCCGCGAAGGAACTCGACGGCGTCATCGGCGGCGGACTGGAATTCAACCTCAAACTCGATTCGCCGTCGCTGCCAGCCGGCAAGGGCGAGCCGGTCCTGCTTGAGGGCGAGCGCGGCTGGCGGTGGCCCGTCGGCGACGGCCAGGCCGTCACCGTCTCGTTCTCCGAGCCGGTGGCGAAGGTCTATTTCGAGCGCGGACAGAAGCAGAAGATCCGCGTGATGTTCTACGCCGACAAGGTGCCGCAGGGTGCGAAGACCGTCGTCATGACCGTCGAACTACCGAAGGGGGGCGAGGTGGCCCGCGCGGCCGGCGACCGTTACGGCCCCGCCGACACTGCCGCGTGGCACGCCGGGGCGATGGCCTACGACAAGTCGCCCGTCGATGTGAGTTTCCTGGGGCAGAACGACCGGCCCGCCGGCCGCCGCGGCTTCATCCAGGCCAAGGGCGACCAACTGGTCTTCCAGGACGGGACGCCCGCGCGGTTCTGGGGCGGCAACATTGCGGCCTACGCCATCTTTTCCGACAAGGACGAGATCCAGCGACAGGCCCGCCGCATAGCGCAACTCGGCTACAACCTCATGCGCATACATCATCATGATTCGATGAGTTGGGTCAGCCCCACGGTCATCGACAAGACCAAGGCCGACTCGCAGCACTTCGACGCGGCGGCCGTCGATCGCCTGGACTGGTGGATCAAGTGCCTGCGCGATGAAGGGGTCTATGTCTGGCTCGACCTCCACGTCGGCCGCATCTTCAAGGACGCCGACCAGATCGAAGGCTTCGACGAGGTCACCCGCCACAAGGGCGAGGGCAAGGGCTTCTGCTTCTTCAATCGGCGCATCGAGCAACTGATGAAGGACTTCAATGCCGCCTACCT
>CAYGWP010000366.1:0-5810 GCA_964353455.1 uncultured Anaerolineales bacterium | reverse complement strand
ACGGCCTCGACGGCGGCGTCGATGCCGCGCTTCAGTTCCATCGCCGTCGCCCCGGCGGTCACGTTCTTGAGGCCCTCGCAGAAGATGGCCTCGGCGAGGATGGTGGCGGTGGTCGTGCCGTCGCCGGCCACATCGCTCGTCCTCGAGGCGGCCTCGCGGACCATCTGGGCCCCCATGTTCTCCCACGGGTCCTCCAGTTCGATCTCCTTGGCCACGGTCACGCCGTCCTTGGTGATGGTCGGGGCGCCGAAACTCTTCTCCAGAATGACGTTGCGTCCGCTGGGGCCGAGGGTCACCCGCACGGCCTTGGCGATGACCGCCACGCCGCGACGGATCGCCTCGCGGGCTTCCTGGTCAAATGCGATCTTCTTGGCTGCCACGGTACGATCTCCTTACTGTTGTGGGTGGTGGGGGCAGGCTATTTCCTCACGATGGCCAGGACGTCGTCCTGGCTCATAATGAGGAGTTCCTCGCCGGCGACGGTGATCTCGCTGCCGGCGAAACTGCTGAAGATGACCTCGTCGCCGACCTTCACGGACGGCTTCACGAGTTCCCCGGAGTCCAGGCGCTTTCCCTCGCCGACCGCCACGACCTTGCCGCGCTTAGGCTTCTCCTTCGCCGTGTCGGGGAGCACGATGCCGCCTTTCGTCTTGGTCTCGGCCTCGAGGCGCTTGACGATTACCTTGTCCGCAAGTGGTGTGAGTTTCACTGCCTGCTCTCCTTTCGATGTCCGACTTCCGTTTTGCCGTTCTCGCCGCCACCAGCCCTCAAACCCGGGGAGGCGTAAACTATCATCCTACCATGAACGCCGCCGCCAAACAAGGCGGTGCTCCGGCGTTTCAGTGCCGCCAACCCGCCACACGGGTCACCGTTGCGACGATCTGCCTCCGGTCGGCGGGTTTCGAGAGGATGCTCTCGATCCGCAGCGCCCGGACCTCGTCCTGCGGCACGGCGTCCGGGCGGGCGGTCATCATGACGGCCGGCTGCCAGTTCCCGCGGCTTCGGATGATCCGCAGCGTCTGGATTCCGTCGAGGCGCGGCATGTGGAAATCGATGAGCACGATGTCGATCCACTCGGTATGGACGACCTCGATGGCCTCCTCGCCGCAGGCCGCCTGGAGCGTGCGGAACCCCGCCCGCGCAAGCGTCTCCCCCACGGCGTTCCGCCACGCGGCGCTGTCGTCCGTGATCAGGACCGACGGGTTCTCGCTGATTGGCTCTACCGGCCAGGCAACCATGTTCGCCCTGGATAAAGTCTCCTCGCAGCCTTCTGTGAGCAATGCGCGTGCCAATGAGGCCGGGCAGGGGTATTGTCTTGGGTTATCGCCTTAAGTGCCCTACCCCAAAGAGGTTACGACTGCACGGAACCGGCAGAAGCAACGTCCGGCAGCAGGGGTTACTCCGCCCCCGCGTGCCAAAACGTCCCGTTCTCACGTCCTGCCTGCCATGATGGCAGGCCATATACGGGCGCGCCGAGAAATTGTGGCACGAGCATCTCCTGCCACAATCCGTTGGGGTACCCCCCGCTTCCGCCCCAATCAGATTACCTGCCCGACCCAAGAGCGCCAAGAGCGCCAATCTCCAGGGGTTGGCGCTCTTGGCGTTCTTGGCGCTCTTGGCGTTCTTGATAGCGTCTCTTGCCACAATCCGTCGGCGCACCCTCATATACCCAGGGCCGCCTACGGCAGGTTCAGCCGCGGGTCGGAAAGGTCCAGGCGGTACATCACCTGGTTGTAGTCATAGCGGGGGGTCTTGACGGGGTTGCCGGAAAACGTCTCGGCGTAGGTCCCCTCGAAGTAGATGATGCGGCCGCCATCCTGGTCTAGAAAATCGTGCTGCACGGGGTTGTAGAAGGTGTACTTTTCGTGCGTCACGATCTTGCGGGCCTTTCCCCATGGGCCGGTCGGCGAGTCGGCTTGGGCGAACCAGACCTCGCCGAGGAACGATGTGCCGTAAACCTGGACCCCGATGAGCACCCATTTCTTCCGGAATGCGTTCCAGCGGAATGACCCGCCGTGGAGCAAGACAGGCTTCGCCGTCTCGGCATCCACCAGTTGAAACCGCGCCTCATCGGGCTTCAGTTTCCCGGCATCGATCAACTCGCGCTCCTGGACCTGGCTGACGGGGTCGGTGTCGGCCCGCCAGGCCCAGGCCGCCTTGCCGTCCGGGCCGCGCGCAATCTCCGAGGCGGCCTTATTGTACCGCGTGCCGGGCGCAAGGCACGTGAAGGCCTCGTAGCGGCTGCCATCCTTGAGCGCCGCAAGGTCCGCCGGGGCGCGGACCACGGGGAACGGCCGCGGGAAGAGATAGAAGTCGCTCCCGCCCTCGCTCATGCGGACCGGGTGGCCGTCCGGAAACCGCCACGGTTCCTTGACGCCGAACTCGGCCGCCTTCTCGAAGATCTGCTTTTCATCGCTATAGACCACCAGGCCCTGCTCCAGCATTTCGCCCAGGCTCTTCATGCGCGCGTAGCGGCCGACCAGCCGGTCGCCGCGCGCCCGCCCTTCGCCCGCCGAAGCACCGGCCTTCGGCGGCGAAGGCGCATCGGGGACGACCATCAGCCCGCTTATCCAGATCATGCCGTCCTTCGCCTCCGGCATCGGGGCCATCGGGCGGCTGAACCCCTCCTTGTCCACGAAGTACTTTAGGTCCACCCCCACGCTCGGGTCCAGGCCGCCGGCAGAGGGCATCTCAGATGTCGCCCCGGCCATGCGGAAGTGCCCCAGCGGATACCGCGCCCGCGCAGTATCCCCCCAGAACCAGTAGATCTTGCCCCGGTAGGGCAGGGCCAGCGTGGAATCCTGGCCCATTACCTGGGCGTTCAGGAGCGGTTCCTTGATGGGTGGCTTCTCGCCCAGGAGGACCGTGTCGCGGTAGATCCCCTCGCCGGTGATACGGTACAGCCGCTCGGCGATGTTGAGGCGTTTGACCTTGATCTCCGCCCGGCCCCCCTCCTTCGTCTCCAGAACGACGCCGCGGAACCCGAAGCCATCCTTCGGGTACTCATACCCGTGGCTCTTCACCGAGAAGAAGACCCGCTGGTTCATCAGGCCCGGCTCGTGGAACGCCACCCACCCGCCGGAATCGCTGTAATACCGGATGCCGTTCACCGTCTCCAACTCGACCAGCGGCACGCCGCGGCCGGTCTCGGCGTCGATGACCTTTATGCCGAAGTACGGGGCCGCCCCGAGACAAGAACCGGCCAGGGCGAGCCATGTCAGCGTCGCTATCAGCCATCTCATGCGAGTCTCCTTCACGGCCACTGGATGATCAGCCTCAGCGAAGCCAGCACCGCTATCGCAAGGACGATGCGGTCAAAGACCTTCTGCGGCAGCACGGGCAGCACCTTCACGCCCACCAGCGCCCCGACCGTGATGGCCGGTATCATGAGGCCCGCGAAAGAGACCGTCTGCGGGTTCGTCAGCCCCAGGTCGGCGCTGAAGGGCACCTTGATGAGGTTCACGATGAGGTAGAACCATGCGCTCGTCCCCATGAACTTCTCTTTCGGGAACCCGCGGGCCAGCAGGAACACCGTCATTATGCCCCCGGCCGCATTGCCGATCATCGTGGCCAGACCCGCCAGCACCCCCACCGCCGCCGCGAACCACCAGATGTGCGGCAACTTCTTCTCCATCCACTCGCCGGACCGCGTCCGCACCACCTGGAGAAGGATGAGGCCGAGGACGAGCCCGCCCAGCGCGGGCTTGAACTGCCGGTCGTCCAGCCGCCCCAAGGCCAGCCACCCCAGGATAATCCCCGGCATGACCCACGGCAAGAGGCCGATCAGCGTCCGCCACACAGCGTGCCGCCGGTAATACCCCACGGCGAAGAAGTCGCCGATGATGAGCATCAGCAGCATCGCCGCCGTCGATTCGCGGGCCGGAAATACCTCTGCCATGATCGGTATAATGGCGATCCCGATGCCGGCGATCCCGGTCTTCGAGAACCCGATCATCACGGCGCACGCCGCGCCGAGGACCCACTGCCACTCGCTGAGTTCGGGCATTGCTTGCGCACCGCCTTGGCGGCGCCCCTGGCCCTTGCCTTGCGGCCGGATGCACATGATAGAGACACGCCGCCCCTGCGGCAAGTCCGCCGTGGCGGACCTCCAACCTCCAGCCTGCCCGTCGCCGTTTGCCGTCACTTTTCTCTTTGCACTTTTCACTTTTCACTTTTCACCGCCTTTGCCGTCTTGCCGTTCACTCCGCGCTCCGCACTCCGCACTCCGCACTTGATGTAAGTGCCCTTTTTGCAAAAACACTTACGTCAATTTCGACCTCCGAAACGGCAAAAAAACGCGTTTTCGGACCCCAAAACGGCCCTGGCGCTAGCGCCAAGGGGGTTTGACACCTCAAATGTTAAGATGGGCAAGACGTTTTTCGATCGGGTTTGAACGGTTTTGACACGGTTTTTGCGGTTTTTTGACGGTTTTGAACGGTTTTTTCACTTTCTTTGACAGGCCCAAATTGACGTAAGTGCCATTTTTGCAGAAACACTTACGTGCGTTTTGCCCTCCGAGAGCGCGAAAAATAATCAGGTGCCAGGCATCAAGGCATACCATTAGTGGGGGTTCGAAGGGGCGTGCGAATACCATATGTAGGGGGTATTTCGATTGCGGATCGTGGATTGTCCTTGTTATGTTGGACCCCGTTGGGGCGGATTGAACAGAGAGGTAACAACGGAACAGATCTCACCGCGGAGGCCGCAGAGAACGCAGAGGGGAACCTGGGGTGAGACGAAAAGGCAACGGACCCGGCGCAGAGAGGGCCGAGGGCGCAGAGAGCCACAAACAAGAAGCCGTCAACCTTGTGAAGCCATCTGAAAGGGCGAAAGGTAATAGCCCAGTGGCGTGAGCCCTGGGGGGATGCGATCCTTCGCCTGCCACCCGTCGAGAGCCTCTGGGTCGAGCGACGCCCTTGCGGACGTGGCTAGAGCGCAGTCCGCCCCGCGGGGGCTTGTGCGGAAACGGCACGGGCGAATCCTGTAAAAGTAATGTCTATTGGGACCCCACCTGCCAGGGGCCCGCGTCGGCGAGGTCTGCGCCCTGGCACAGATCTCACCGCGGAGACCGCAGAGGGCGCTGAGGGAACCTTGAGGTAAGACAAAAAGGCAACGGACCCGGCGCAGAGAAGGCGGAGGTCGGTGAGAGGCAACGACGGATCATCTGCAGATTACGCAGATTGCGCAGAGGTGAAAAACAAAAAGCGCCGTCCGACGTTGTGAAGCCCCACCGGGGGCGTATGACAGTAGCCCCGGCCGCGAGGCCGGGGTAGCCCGCACCCCCCCACCCCCCTTTCTCTTTTTTGTTTGTTGAGCCCGATCGGGGCGACTGAACGCCTTTCAATCGCCCCGCTGGGGCTGACGGATGAGAAAAGAAGAAGGGAAATGGGGGGATGCGCTTCGGGTTCCCAGGGGTCGCCCAGGCGGACTCTGCGCTGCGCTCCGACGTTCGCCCGTGGGCTGTTACGTCCCAGCCCTTCGGGCTGAACGCCATTCAGACGCCCCGCCGGGGCTTGGGGAAGTGAGGAGGGCCAATCCTGTAAAAGTAATGTCTATTGGGACCCCACTCCGCCGCGGCCCCCAGCGCCCGCGCGACGACTTGACAACCCAATGGACATTACTTTTACAGGATTGCGGCTCGGGGCCCCGTGCCGCCGCAGGCTTCTTTCGCCCCGCCGGGGCTTGAAGGGACACGGCACGGGCGAATCCTGTAAAAGTAATGTCTATTGGGACCCCACCCCGCCGCGGCCCCCAGCGCGGGCGCGACGGCTCGACGACCCAATGGACATTACTTTTACAGGATTGCGGCT
>CAYGWP010000365.1:0-6237 GCA_964353455.1 uncultured Anaerolineales bacterium | reverse complement strand
GGCCAGACCGGCGGGGCGGGCGGGGCCTGCGTCGGCGACATCAGCGGCGCGGCAGCGGAAAAATCAAGAAGGCCGTCGTCGGGGCGCACAATCTGCGGCGAACGCGCGCAGCCCGATGCCCACAGGCCGAAAAGGATGGCCGCGGCGATGGTTGTCCTCGCAGAAATAGGCCGTCTCCTTTCCGTGCGCGGCGGGTCGGGAGACCCGCCGCGCGGCTCGCTACCGCCGCGCGGATTCCCCAGGCCGCGCTCACTTGGGCTTCTTGGCCGGTATCTTGGAGTCCCAGATATCGGCATCGGCGGCCCTGCCGGCCGCCCTAAGGGCCGAGGAATAAGCCTTCACCACATGAACATATACCGGATTGATTAAGTCATATTTCTGGTTGAAGTCGCTCTGGAACCGCGGGACCTTTGCGGCCACCATGTCCATGTACTTGAGCATCATGTCCTGATGCCGGTCCTCGCGCATCATCTTCACGGCCCTGTCGAACAGGCTGAGGAATCCGTAGTGCTCCGAGGCGTACTTTTCGGAGGCCAGGACGTAGTGCTTGAGCGCCTCTTCCCGCCGCCCCACGGCCTCCAGGTACTGCCCCTGGAGGCACCGCAGCCGCACCGAGAGGTCCGGCCGCTTGGCGGCCTCATAGATCTGGAACGCCTTCTCGAGGACCAGGAGGTTCCTGGCGATCTCGGCCTCGGCGGGCTTCTCGGACGGCTTGAGGCGCGGCGCCAGGATTTTGTCGAGCACGTAGAACGTCAGGTCCGGGTACGCCGCGAACGAGCGCAGCATTCCGTCGAACATCCGCTCGCCCTGCTTCTGCGGGATGGTGCCGTCGGCGACGCCCGCCCCCATCAGGCGCCACGCGAAATCGCAGTAGGCGTTCTTCTGGGAGCCCCCGTCCAGCAGGCCCACGGCCTTCGCGCGGTCCTCCGGCTTGAACATCTGAAATACCTCGCACGCAGCCAGGGCGTCCATGTAGCCGGGGTACGAGCGAACCATGGCCGCAACGTCCAGTTGCACGTCGCGGTCGAGCATGGGCCTGCGGGTGAGCGGATTGAACACGATGCCCGTATAGTAGCGGTCGTAGTCGAAGCGGCCCGCGAAGAGGAGGTCCAGGGCCTGCGTCTCGCGGCCGACCCAGGCGACCCAGGCGTGGCCGCCGCGCTCGCCCTCGCCGTGGTCGTACAGGGCGGGCACGCCCATCGACTTCAGGACCCGGCTGGCATAGTAGGCCCGGTGCATGCAGATGCCGCCATAGGTTGCGATGTTCGGCAGCGAGAGGGGACGGTCGCCGAGTTTCCCGGCCCCGTTGAGTCCGGAGTTGTCGTACTCCACATCGTAGTAGATCGTGCGGAACGCCACCGGCTGGCAATTGGCGTACCGCTGGAGTGCCCACGTCCGCTCCTCCAGCGGGGCGTCGTTGTCGGCCACGTACACGAGGAGCGGCCACGGGGTGGCCTTCAGCGGCATCCGCATCTCCCGCTCGTGCCGGATGTACCACTCGAACGAATCCTCCATCTTCGGTATCTCGCGGTCCTTGGCGGCAAAGAGCATGTGCGGATCGCGGGGCGGCTGGGCGCCGGCCCGCCCATAGACAAACGCAAACGCCAGCGCCAGGTGCGGATACGCGGCAACCTGGCTGCCGAACCGGGACTTGAGGGCCTCCAGCCGCTTCACGACGTTCACGTCATACGATGGGTACAAGGTGATGAGGACGGCGTCGCGCATCTCCTTGTTGGCCGAGAGCCCATTCAAGAAGTCGTCGGAGATTCCGCGCGCCGTCAGGTAGTCGTGCGCGAGGGCGGCGGCATAGTCGCGGAACTGCACCAGGACGGGCTCGGTGAGTTTCCCGGCTGCGGCGGACGCCATGAGGCGGTCCCTGAGTTGAGCCGGGGTCATCTCTGCGGCCGGCGGCGCCGGCGCCCCCGCAGGGCGAGGCGCGATCGCCGGCGGCGCCGTCCCGGGCGGCGCCCCGCCGGCCGCGACCGTCGCCATCAGCGCCAGGATCGCGCCAGCCCACACCCCTGCTCTTCCGATCATGGCCGCACCTTTCGTGCCGCTTGGCGGGCACGATGATACTGGCGGCCGTGGCGGGTCGCAAGTAAATACGTTGCGTCGATGGAAAACGCAGCCCGGCCCGGTTGACCTTCCGCCGGCGCCCCGATATACTTGCCGTTCAAGAACGGTGCGCGGCGCTGCGAAGCGGCGCCGGCGGCCGTCCGCGGGTCGCATTCTCTGAGAGCCTCTATGGGTCTGGAGGTCATCGGCGAGGCGTTCAGCAAGGCTGCGCGGGCCCTTTTCGGGTCGCGCAACGAGCGCCTGATCCGCGCCTACCTCGAGAAGGTGGATGCGATCAACGTGCTCGAGCCGGAGATGCAGCGTCTGTCGGACGAGGACCTCCGCGCGAAGTCCGACGAGTTGCGCCGCCGGATCCGGCCGCTGGTGGCCGCCGTCCGCGATCGCCTCGACCGGCGGGAGGACCTCGATGAATCCGAACTCCGGCGCCGCTGGCGCGAGGAGATCAACCGCATCCTCGAGCCGGTGCTTCCGCAGGCCTTCGCCATGGTCCGCGAGGCCGCCAAACGCACCATCTGGATCGGCGCAGGGGCCGACCCGGAAACGGCCAAGGCGATCGACCTCCTGGGCTACACCGAGGCCCCGGCCGAATACCACCCGGAAATCCAGGACCTCATCCGCAAGGCTATGCGCGGAGAGGCCAGCCTCATCGACCCCGCCTCCAAGAGCGGCCGCACGATCGACCTGAAGGGCCTCTACGGCATGCGGCCGTACGACGTCCAACTTGCGGCAGGGATGGTCCTGAATGACGGCAAGATCGCCGAACTCGCGACCGGCGAGGGCAAGACCCTCGTCGCCACGCTTGCGGCGTACCTGAACGCCCTGGCCGGGCCGGTCCACGTCGTCAGCGTCAACGATTACCTTGTGCGCCGCGACTGCCAGTGGAACCGGCCGATATTCCAGCGGCTGGGCCTCTCGGTCGGCGCAATCCAGGCCCACATGGACAGCCGCGAGCGGCAGGTCCATTACGCCTGCGACATCACCTACGGAACGAACAACGAGTTCGGCTTCGATTACCTGCGCGACAACATGAAGACCAGCCGCGCCGAGCAGGTCCAGGGCGACCTGTGCTTCGCCATCGTCGATGAGTGCGACTCGGTGCTGATTGACGAGGCCCGGACCCCGCTCATCATCTCCGGCCCGGCGTTTGAATCGACCGAGAAATACCAGACGGCCGACGCCGTGGCGCGGCAACTCAAGGACGGCCGCGACTTCAAGGTCAAGGAGAAGGAGCACCAGTGCCCGCTCTCGGAGGAAGGCATCCGCCGGGCGGAGGAACTCGTGGGCGTCGGCAGTTTCTACGTCTCGGATAACATGGAATGGCCCCACCTTATCGACCAGTCCCTCCGGGCACACAACCTCTACCGCCTCGACAAGGATTATGTCGTTAAGGGTGATGAAGTTATTATTGTCGATGAGTTCACGGGACGCCTCATGCCCGGGCGCCAGTGGTCCGACGGACTCCACCAGGCGGTCGAGGCCAAGGAACGCATCCGCGTCAAAGAAGAGACGCAGACCCTCGCCACCATCACGCTCCAGAACTTCTTCCGGATGTACCGGAAACTGGCCGGCATGACCGGCACGGCCATGACGGAGGCGGCGGAGTTCGACAAGATCTACAAACTCGAGACGGTGGCGATTCCGACCAACCGCCCGCTCTCGCGCATCGGCCACGCGGACGTGGTTTATCGCACCGGCCGCGAAAAGTACGATGCACTCGTCGAGGAAATCAAGCGGTGCTACGAGATGGGCCGCCCCGTCCTGGTGGGCACCACCAGCATCGAGAACTCCGAAAAACTCAGCCGCAGCCTCGACCGGACCTACGGCATCCCGCACGAGGTCCTCAACGCCAAGTTCCACGAGAAGGAAGCGCAGATCGTCGCCAAGGCGGGCCAGCGGCACCTGGGGCCCGACGGCAGGGAAAAGGGCAACGTCACCATCGCGACGAACATGGCGGGCCGCGGCACGGACATCAAACTCGGCTCCGGCGTCGTCTGGCCGAACTGCTTCGGCCCGTGGGACCTGAAGCGCGAGGTCATCCCGTCCGACTTCGGCAACAAGTGCTGCGTCGGATGCCCGGAGTACGACCCGAAGACCAAGTGCGCCCACTGCTTCAAGCCGCGGCTGGACCCGGCGTTTCCGGATCGCGGCCGCACCGAGTGCGTGGCCGACCCGCCGTGCGGACTGCACGTCGTCGGGACCGAGCGGCACGAGGCCCGCCGCATCGACAACCAGTTGCGCGGCCGAACGGGGCGCCAGGGCGACCCCGGAAGCAGCCGCTTCTTCCTCTGCCTCGAAGACGACCTTATGCGGATCTTCGCCAAGGACTGGGTCTCGGCAGCCCTCCAGAAACTCGGCATGGAAGAGGGGATGGCGCTGGAGCACCGGTGGCTGTCGCGCGGCATCGAGAACGCCCAGAAAAAGGTCGAGGAACGTAACTTCGACATACGTAAACATCTCCTGGAATACGATGAGGTGATGGACCGCCAGCGAAAGATCTTCTACGGCCGCCGCCAGAACTTCCTTGAGGCCGAGGACCTCCGCGACGTCGTCCGAGAGATGCTCTCGGAGAGCGTCGAGGACGCGTGCCAGTCGTACCTGGCCCAGGCGTACAGCCTCGAAACCATAGCCGAGTGGGCCCGGCGGAACCTGGGCGTCCAGTGCGAGGCCGAGCGCCTCGCCGAGAAGTCCGCCGAAGAGGCCGTCGATTTCCTGCGGGACCTCGCCAAGCAGTCCGCCCGCGATTCCATCGAGGAGACACTCGGCGAATTCGTCCCGGAAGAATTCGCCGACTCCGGCGAGGCCGAGCCGCCCGACGGCGAGGATGACCAGTTCGAGGAAGAACCCCCGCCCGAGGCCGATTACCGCGCCCTCGCCGCCTGGGCCCAGGGACGGCTGGGCGTCAAGGTCAAGGAGTCGGACCTGAAGCGGCTGGGCCGGGATGAGATACTGGAGGCGCTGGCCCGCGCGGCCGACGAGCGGATCGACGCGATGGATTTCTCGGGCCTCGGGCCGATGCTCCAGCCCGATTTCCGCCTGGCGGCCCTGGCCGACTGGGCCAACAAGAAATTCGAGTTCGGCCTCACGCCGCCCGAGTTCGACGGCAAGGATGCCGCAGGCGCCCAGGAGATGCTCCTCGCGCGACTCGATGCCCTGTACCAGGGGAAGGAGCGGTCGTACCCGGTTGAGTCGGCCATCGAGGAGCACCTGGTGGCGCAGGCCGGCATGGGCCAGCAGGACTTCGACGGCCTTGCGGCATGGGCGTCGCGGTATTACCTGACGGACGTTTCGCCCGAGGCGATCCGCCACCGCGACCCGCGGGAGGTGCGGCGGCGGCTGCTTGCGATCTCACAGGAGTTCTACCAGTCGAACCGCGTCGGCCGCTTGATTGAGGAAGGCCTCCGCGCCCACCTGCCGCACGGCGGCCAAGACCGGCCCGAGAACTGGCAGCGCCTTGCCCAGTGGGCCGGCGAACGCCTGAGCGTCGAGGTCACGCCGCAGCAGTTGGTCCAGACATGCGAGACGCCCCCCGAGACGGGCGAAGAAGCGGCCGAGGAATCACCCGCGCCGGCAGATGCCGGGCAGACGGTCGCCGCATTCCTGGCCGCCCGCGTCCAGGCCGACCGCCGAACCCGCATGACCGCCCTCGAACGATACCTCCTCCTCCAGGTCCACGACACATCGTGGAAAGACCATCTGCTGGTGATGGACCACCTGAAATCGGGCGTGGGCCTGAGGGGCTACGCGCAACTGAATCCGCTGATTGAGTTCAAGAAGGAGGGCCTCGCGAGTTTCGAGAAGATGCTCGAGTCGGCCCGCGAGAAGTTCACGGACCTCTTCTTCAAGGCCCGCTGGGTGCGGCAGGACGCCCTCGCACGAATCTGGGCCGGCCAGTCGAGCGAACACGCCGTCGCCGCCAGCGCCTACGCCGCCCAGCAGCAGGCGGCCCTCGACGCACATCAGCGCGCGCAGATGGCCCAGGAAGGCGAGGCCGTCAAAACAATCGTCCGCGACAAGCCCAAGGTCGGCCGCAACGACCCCTGCCCCTGCGGCAGCGGCAAGAAGTACAAGAAGTGCTGCGGGGCGAGATGACCGCCTCACCTCCCATGACGTGTGGCCGGTTAGTCTGTGGCATTTCAGGAGATCGACCGGTGCGTGGAGCGA
>CAYGWP010000364.1:0-7369 GCA_964353455.1 uncultured Anaerolineales bacterium | reverse complement strand
GCGGCCGGAGCAGCGGGCGCGGCCGGAGCGGGGGCCGGTGCAGGCGCGGGCGTCTCGGGCGGTGGGGTCGGCGGTGCGCCGCCCTCGGTTCCGGGCGTCGCAGGGGCCGGGTACGGACCCATCTCCTCCGGGTAGCCGCTGATGAACTTGCGGGTCTCTTCCAGTTTGGCGCGTTGGGCGTTGACGTTGGCCTTTTCGCGCTCGGGCCGCTCGAGGGCATTCTTGCCGGCCTCCGTCACGGCGAACGTGACGCCGTAGCGGCCTTCCAGGGTGAACCACAGAAGGACTCCGGCCCCCACAAGGACCAGAAGGCCCACGAGCAGCAGCACCGTGTACACGTTGCTGAGAGGCTGGGCGGCAACGCGGACGCCACTGGCACTACTCGAATCGATTCGTGACATTGTCGTTTGCCTTGACCGTGCCCCGGATGACGGAAAGTTCGCCGGCCGCGCTGTTGGTCGATACCATGTTTATGGTAAGCGTGGCCACGTACTTCATCTCGGCGGGACTATAGACGATGAACCTCATGCCCTTGACGACGCCGTCGTCAGTGCCGAGGTTGATCTCGGCGATGTGGGCCTCATTGTCGGCCTTGGTCACGAGGCCCTGGATACGGGCGGTCGGGACGGCGGGCACCTGCGCCGGGAGTTTGACGTCGGGATGGTTCTGGAGGATGTAGGCGATGCGGCTTTCCATCGCCGCCTTCTCCTCGCGTGTGGTGCGGAGTGATTCCTTGAGGTTCTGGACGTCGGCCGCTGCGTTGCGGTACTTGGCCTCGAGTTCGGCGTACATGGTGGTGAGGTCGTCGGCCTTCTTGGAGGCGTCGTCGCGCTCTTTGCGCCAGGCGTCCTTCTCGCGGATGAGCGCGTCGAGATTCGTCTTGATGCCGGTGACCTGTGCCGTCAGGTCGGCCAGTTGCTTGCCCATGCTCTCCTTCTCGTTGGTGAGCGTGGCGATAGTGCCGTTGCGGACGTTCAGTTCCGACGTCATGGTCTCAATCTGCTGCTGAGCCTTGGCGCGGTCGGCGTCGCGGGCGGCCTTCTCGAGGTTGCGCTGGCCGAGGGCATCATCCCTGTCGGCGAGGGCGAGTTGGGCGTTCTTGCCCGCCTCCTCGTAGAGGTACCTGTAGTTGTTGCCGAGGATAAACTCGCGTGCCACCAGGACCGCCACCGCCACGGAAACAAGCGCCACGAGAACCGTGAGAATCTTGCCCAGGGTACTCAAGGTCTCCTCCTTTCAAGAACCAGCCGTCGGCCAGGACGAATCGGGCTGCCACAACCGCGCGCCTCTTTCCGCCCCGAGGCATTCGCCCCTGGCGATGGCAGCCTCCCGTAAGCAATATCAGATTGCGATTCTAGTTTAACACCCCCTAGCGTCAAGGAAAAATTCAGTGCAGATAAGGAATTGCGCTCGGCAAGGCCCCCTTGACTATACGAGCCGCGGGCCCAATCGGGTGGCACGGTCACGCTTTTGCGTGACCGTGGTCTTGGCGCGCAACTGCCACGGCCACGCAACAGCGTGGCCGTGCCACCCACAGATCATGGATTCTTGGGCGTAGCGGGCGGCCCGGCGGGCTGGGGCAGAGGCCCTTCCGGCGTGGGCTGGTCCGCCAGGATCCGCGTCCGCCAGGGCTGCCGCGTCGATTGAATCCGCAGGATCGCCGCCGCCCCGGCCGCACGTTCCGTGGCGTCCGGCTGTGCCAGCAGGCGCGCAAGACGCTCGATGGCCGGCGTGTACCCTGTGCCGCCGAGTTCCCATGCGGCCAGGACCCGCACCTCGGCCTCGGGTGCATCCACGAGGTCCATGAGCATGCCGATTCGCTTGAAGTCGCCGAGCATGGCGATGGCCGCAATCGCCGCAAACTTCACGTCCAGGAACCGGCTCTGGCAGAGTTTCTCGAGTCGCGGTATGTCTGCGGTCGTGCCGATGCGGCCAAGCAGCCGCGTGGCCGCCCACCGGATCTCGTGACGCTCGTACTCCACGAGTATCCGCACGGCCTGGAGTCCGTCGTGCGACCCCAGTCGCCCGAGGGCCTCGGCCGTGCGCAGGACGACCACCGCGTCGGGGTCGTCCAGTTTCAGCCGCAGCATGCCGACGGCGGTCGGGTTGTTCATGAGGCCCAGCAGCCATGCGGCCGTGCGGCGGAGCGTCACGTCGGGCGAGGCCAGGGCGTCGCGAAGGGCCATGACCTGCGAGGCGTCGCCCGCCATCGCCAGCCCGAAGGCGGCGGCAAGACGCACCGCAGGGTCGGCGTCGAGGCTCTTGCGCTGAAGCAGCGGCACGAGGACCGGCTGGCGCATCGTCCCGAGGAGCGTGACGGCCATCGCGCGGACTCGCGGGTCCGGACCGTCGGCCAGCGGCTCGAGAGCATCCCGCGGCGGCGGGGCGTCGGATTCAAGGAACCCCTCGATCGCAAGTTTCTGAAGCGGCGGCTGGCCGCTGTGCAGGGCCTCGACGAGGACGCTGTACGCCGCGACCTTGGCGGAATCGACCTCCGGCGCGGCGGGCCGCTGCTGTGCCATGCTGCAACCTGCGGCCGTCACCAGCGCCAGTCCCAGGGCGATGGTCTCCCGTTTCATGCGCGGGCCTCCTTGCGCTTGCGTAGCCATATCACGATGGTTGCCGCGGCCAGGGCCAGCGATGCGGCCAGGCACGCCAGGGCGAAGGCATCGCCGATACGCGTGTAGGGCGCCAGGCGGTCGTCGAGATAAAGCCGGCCGACGATGCCGCCGGTTATCCACCTGCGCCGCCCGTTCTGCTGGACGACCGTCTCGATCCGCCCGTCGGAAGCGATGATGGCGCTGATGCCGGTGTTGACCGACCGGACGATCGGCACGCGGTTCTCCACCGCCCTGAAGACGCACAGGTTCAGGTGCTGGTCCAGTTCGATGCTGCCGCCGAACCAGCCGTCATTTGAGATGTTGACGAGGAAATCGACCGCCTTCGGCCGCGCGGGATCGCTGGAGCGGACCATCTCGCGCACGCGGTACGGCATGGCGTCCTCGTAGCAGATGGGGACCTGGAAGCGGGCCTCCCGGCCCTCATATCGCAGGACGAAGGGCGCCTGGTCGTGTCCGCCGGGCGTCAGGCTATAATCATAGGTATATGGAGTGAACGTGAGAAGCCAGTTGCGCAGGCCCGGCCAGAACTCCAGCGGCAGGTACTCGCCGAACGGGACGAGGTGGCACTTGGCGTAGGTGTGGACGGCCGCGTACGGCTTGGTGTCCGGGGCGACCAGGTACGCGGTGTTATATCGCGGGCCGCGTGGCATGTATCCGCCGCCGGGCAGGCGGTAGGCCCCCTCGATGACGCAGGCGTGCGCGCCGAAGAGGATGGGCGCCCCGTCGGCAGCGGCCGCCTGGCGGACCTTCTCCCAGTACATCCGCGACCGCCGCTGGAGATAGTTGAAGACGATGAGCATGTCGGGGTCGGAGATGCTTTTCGCCAGGTCGCCTTCCAGGAATTCCTGGTTCTGGATTCCGGGGACCATCGTTTCGGGCCAGATGATGAAGTCGGCCTTGAGGCCCTCTTGCCTCGCCTTTGCGAGGGCCTGGTCCGTAAGGTCGATCTGCTCGGCGAGCATCTTCTCTTCGAGTTCCTCGATCTGCCGCAGGCGGGCCTCCTGCTTCAGTTCCTGCGGGACGCACGTCTGGATGCTTGCGACGACCGGCCCGGCCTCGCGCCCGTTCTGGCCGAGTCGCCAGAGGCCGTAGCCGACCGTGCCTGCCCATGCCGCGGCCGTGAGCGCAGCCATCGCAATTAAGAGGGGGCTGAAGCGGCGTACCCGTTCGGGCGTACCCGCGACCTCACGGTCGCGGCTCGAAGCCTTCACGAACAGCGGCCTCGTGAGGAAATCGGTCACCAGGCCGGCCGTCATCAACACGAGGAAACTCACACCATACGCCCCAAGCGTGTCGGAAATCTGAATAAGGGCGAGGTTCTCGTACTGCGTGTGCCCGACGTAAATCCACGGAAGGCCCAGGAGGCCCCACGCCCGCACGAGTTCCAGCGCAACCCAGAGGACGGGCGCCAGGATCGTCAGCGGCAGCCGCGTGGCGAAAAACATCCGCCTCAAGACCCACGCAAACGCCGCCCAGTAGAGGCCCAGGTACGGAATGACCGCCAGGCACCCGGCCTTCGTCACGATCCAGAGCCAGTAGAGGTTGATGGCGAAGAAGACCGTGCCGCCGAACCAAGCCGCCCGGAAGACCCGCCCGCCCGACTGCGTCCGCACGGCCATGATGATGAGTGGAATGAGGGCCAGGTACGCCAGCCACGAGATTTCTGCCGGCGGCAGGGCGAGCGTCAGGAGTCCCGCCGAGATGAGGGCCAGCAGGTATGCCTGTATCGCCGCCCGTATGGCCGGGTATCGGCCGCGTGCAGGCAAAAAGGGTCCAGGACCCTTAAAGTCGTTAGGGGTCCTGGACCCTTTTTGTCCTGCGTGCGGCGCGACCGCCTCGTGCTGAGACGCGACATTCGCCACGCCCGCCCCGTTCGGCCACAGCGCCCGTTTCTCTTTGCGGCGTTCAGCCATCGACCAGCCCTTACCAAAGTCGGCCCATTGTCGGCCTGGCCCGGCGGGGTGTCAAGCGCGGCGTCGCGTGAAAACGCTTGATTCCGCAACCTGCCAGGGTACTCTGGACGGCCCGCCGACGAAGCGGCGGGGAACCCTATCACCCTGAAAGGATGGTCGAACATGCGCACAGCCTATCGTTGCCTCATCGCCCTGGCGGCGGTCGTCGCCCTGGCGGCAATCGCCGCGCCGGCCCCCGCCACAGGGGCGGGGAAGGTCAGCGTCCTCATCATCGACGGCCAGAACGGACACGACTGGAAGGCCACCACGCCGGCCATCAAGGAGATGCTCGAAAAGACCGGCCGCTTTACGGTCGATGTCCTGACGAGTCCGCCTTCCCTCCCGAAGAACGCCGATGATGCCGCAAAGGCCGCCAACAAGGCCGCATGGGAGAAGTTCAAGCCCGATTTCTCCAAGTGCCAGGCGGTCCTCTCGAACTATTGCGGCCAGCCGTGGCCAGAGGACGTCCAGAAGGCCTTCGAGAAGTACGTGGCCGACGGCGGCGGCTTCGTCGCCTATCACTTTGCCGTCGCGGCCTTCGCCCAGTGGGACGCCTACAACAAGATGATCGGCATAGGCTGGGCCCGCGACGCGAAGACCGCCGGGGGCATCGCGATGGACGATGGCGGCAAGGTCGTCCTTCGCGCCGCCGGCGAGGGCCTGGGCGGACACCACGGCGCGGCACACCAGTTCCCGTGCACGGTCCGTAATGCGGAACATCCAATCACCAAGGGCGTGCCCGCCAAGTGGGTGCACATCAGCGATGAACTCTACGCCAGCCTCCGCGGCCCGGCAAAGGACATGCAAATCCTCGTCACGGCCCTCTCCTCCAAGGATGATGCGGCATGGAAGGGCACCGGCATGAACGAACCCGTGGCCTGGACGGTCCCGTTCGGCAAGGGCCGCGTGTTCGTGACGGTGCTAGGGCATCACGTTATCCAGACGGCGGCGCCGGATGCGGCGATACTGCTAGAGCGCGGCACGGAGTGGGCGGCGACGGGCGCGGTGACGATTGCTGCGCCGAAGGAGTTTCCGCCTCCGCCGGAAGTGCCCGCCCCGGCGAAAAAGTAATCCACGTTTAGCCGCGGCCGCACACGGCCGCGGTCCTAATGTCCGTCGCCGTTCGCGGCGACGGCTAAACGACTGCGAAATGCCAGTCGCCGTTCGCGGCGACGGCTGAACGGCCGCGAACTTGGGGTAGGCTCGCTCTTGCGCAAGGAGTATTGCCATGCCAAAGTCATGTCGATATTTCGCTATGGTCGCCGCCGTCATCGCCCTGGCGGCGATTGCCGCACCCGCCGCCGGGCAGGCGAAGATCAATGTTCTTCTCATCGACGGCCAGAACAACCACGGCTGGGCCGCCACCACCCCCGTCATCAAGGTGATGCTCGAGAAGACCGGGCGGTTTACGGTCGATGTCCTGACGAGCCCGCCCAAGGGCGCCCCGGCCGACGCCTGGGCGAACTTCAAGCCCGATCTCGCCAAGTACCGGGTCGTCTTCTCGAACTATAACGGCCAGGCGTGGCCGGCCGAGGCCAACAAGGCCCTCGAAAAGTACATGGCCGACGGCGGCGGCCTCGTCATCTTCCATGCCGCCAACAACGCCTTCACCAACTGGCCCGAGTGGACGAAGATGGTCGGCCTCCTCTGGCAGGGCAACACAACCGGCGACCGCCTCACGATGGACGATTCCGGCAAGGTCGTCCGCACGCCCAAGGGCGAGGGGCCGGGCGCGGGACACGGGCCGCAGTGGGCATACGAGGTTCGCATCCGCGACGCCGAGCACCCCATCACCAGGGGCCTGCCGCCGACGTGGAGGCATGCCAAGGATGAGTTGTACCAGGGCATGCGCGGCCCGGCTGAGAACGTGCATATCCTCGTCACCGCCTTCGCCGAGCCGGCGTTCAAGGGCACCGGCACGAACGAGCCGATGGTCTTCACGGTGACCTGCGGCAAGGGCCGCGTGTTCGTGAACCTCCTGGGCCACGATGCGACGAGCGTGGCGCATCCGGGGTGCGCAGCGCTGATGGTGCGCGGAACGGAGTGGGCGGCAACGGGCGCGGTGACGATTCCCGCGCCGGCCGACATACCCTCGGCGCCCGCCACGCCGCCGCCCGCCCCGGCCGCGCCGAAGGCCGATGCGAAAAGGTGATCCATGTTTAGCCGTCGCCGCAAACGGCGACGTGCAACTTTTCACTTTGAACTTCCGTTAAGGAGCCTTCCATGGCGAAAAGAACCACCCTTGCCGTCCTGGTCGGAACGCGAGGCTTTTTCCCGACGCACCTGGCCCACACGGGCCGCACCGCCATCCTGAAGGTCCTCAAGGAGCAGGGCTTCGACACCGTCTGCCTGGGCGCGAAGGAGGCCAAGGGCGGGGCCGTCGAGTCGCTGGCCGATGCCCGCCTCTGCGCAGACCTCTTCAAGAAAAACGCGGACCGGATCGGCGGCGTCCTGGTGACCCTGCCCAACTTCGGCGATGAGAAGGCCGTGGCCAACGCCCTGCGCATGTCGGGCCTGCGGGTCCCCGTCCTGGTGCACGCCTGGCCCGACGAAGAGAAGAAGATGACCGTGGCCGACCGCCGCGATTCGTTCTGCGGGAAAATGTCGGTCTGTAATAACCTCGACCAGTACGGCATACCGTTCAGCCTTACCGACTTCCACTGTATCGACCCCGAGACGAAGGAATTCAAGAAGGACCTCGCCCGCTTCGGGGCCGTCTGCCGCATAGTGAGGGGCCTCAGGGGCGCGCGGCTCGGCGCCGTCGGGGCGCGCACCGGGCCGTAGAACACCGTCCGG
>CAYGWP010000363.1:0-11115 GCA_964353455.1 uncultured Anaerolineales bacterium | reverse complement strand
CCTCAAGGGCAACCCGCGCCTTGAAGTCCGCTCCGTGCCTCCTCCTCCGACGCCTCTTTTCCTCTCCCATTCCTGGACTCTCCCGCCCCGGTTCACCTAACTTAACCACCTGTCCAGTTTTTGGGGAGCATTACAGTATTTGGAGGGACCTTGCTGAGGTTCTTGACCAACAGCACTCAGCAAAAAGCCAGGTCTCGGGACAAAACTGCTTTACCTTGTCCGCGTAATCCCACAAGTCGGCCCCCACACTCTTCACGATGGCCCGACACTGTATTACAAGAACTGCGTCCCTGCTTCGAATGAGCGAATAGGTAAAGCTGCCTGTTTCCCAGGTATGCATCGAGGTCCCACGGTAAACAATCAGATCGTTTTCGGGAGACAACATCTTGCCCGCGTCATCTACGAGCTGCCCCCATCCAGCATGGTATCCGTTGTGTACCAGATTCTTGACTATGTCGACCAGCTCAGCCGAAAAAATCAGCCCTCTCACAAAATGGTGCAAAGGACTGCCCTCGGCCTGCTGCGTAGTTAATGGGCTCAGCCCGTGCGTCTTATCAATCAACGTGGTCAACTGAACGCTGTCAATTGTCCTGTCCACTTTGCCGTAGGCCATCACTTACCCGCCCCCATGCAATGTCTCACGCAACCTCAGCGACCTTCTCGCAATTGCCGAGGCCAAGTCCCTCAGCCCCACACCTGCGGCTTTGGCCGCTTGCCTAAGCCGAGACAGACCATCGCGATTGATCTTGATCCTTAACACTCTCCCCTGCAGTCTGCAATCGACAACGTTCTTACGGCCAGCCATCTTCTTCAAATCACATTCTACGGCGCGCCATAGATTATCTTCTGATAACCCAGTTCTGCAATACTCCTTCGCGATGCTGGGCTTGAGGGTGTACTCTGCCACGTAAACTACCGTGTCCTTGGATTTCATCACGCGGCGAACCGCATCTTCCGGAGAGACTGATGGGTGCTCCCTTATGAACAGAGTTATGGCATCAACATCCTTGCTTGTAAGATTCCCATTCACCACTGCTTCCGCCATCCTGGCCTGAAGGTGCATGGGAACCCTTGCGCTAATTCGATATCCCATATCCACGCTGGCTATTCGTCCGCTTCTCCAGTACTCGAGAGCATCCGCCGAAAGCCGAAGCAGGTACAGAAATTCTCGCACCATTTCTTTGGAGATCTGCACCTTCTTCGCAACCTGCCCCGTTGAGCCATAGATCTCAAGCAGGGCCATGAGACTCTCGGCCGTGGCTATGCGGTCAACCAGCAGGCTCTTGGGATTTCGCCGGGTTCCGGCAATAGCAATCGCCAGGTGAGATATCTCCCGTTCTTTACCCTTCATTCTTCTTATGCCTCTTCCGTACGGTAGTATCCTTTATCTCGCAACCACCCAAGTATTGCCACCTTCGCGATCTCCTCGCGGCTGCGCCCCTCGCTGCTAGCAGCTTTCTCCAGCGCATCGATTTCGGCCGGTGTCAACGCAACCACAAGGCGTTCAAGGTATCGCGGGGCTTTGGCCTCTTCGAGCCACTCCTTGACCGGTGCGGTCGGCTTACTCCAAGCGACCTCAACAAGACGCTCTTTTTCAGGCTTCGTCAGCCCTGGGACCCTTCTGGCAAGTTCGTTCATTTTCGCTTCGTCGCTGCCCGCAGCCTCAATTATCCTCTCGGCATCGCCTTTTCTCAGCTTTCCTGCGATAATGAGTTGCTTCATCTCCTTGGTGGCGGCGCGCTCCAGTCTAAGGTAACTGCGCACGGTCTGAGGCGACACGCCTAGCTCGGCGGAGACCTTCCGGACACTCTTGCCAAGATGCTCATATAGGTACTTAATGACATGCATTACATCAATACGATTCAGATCCACCCGCTGCAGGTTCTCCCCCAGGGAGTAGAGGCGTGCATGGAAGTGGTCTATCTTGGGAAGAACAATAGCCGCAATCTGATTGTACTTCCGTAGGCCCTGTGCCAGAAGTCTCTGGTGGGCCTCAAACCGCCGCTGCCCGATAATCAGATCATAGCGGCCATCTTTCTTTTCCACAACCACCACCGGTTGAAGTAGGCCGTGCTTTGCAATACTCTCGGCCAGTTCGTCAATCTTCGTGTCGCGATCATGGTGCCGAACGTTATCTGACGAGATATCTATGAGGGATAGGGCGATAGATCTGAATTCCGGCATGTAATATCCCCTTCCTGCGTTTGGATGCCAGGGCATCGCGTCTGGCTTTGAACCAAAATACCCGCCGGGTAAGTATGTCCAGCAAACTACGGCAGCCCTGATAGGGGTCGCCCGGGCCTATCAGGGAGCACAAGTACCATTTCCCCAGTGACCGCCGCATGTTATGACAGGTCAGCGGAGTTCCGGTGACGTCACCTGTCTCGGCTCGCCCAGCCGTCAGACACGACACGGTCAACAAGGGCCGTCGTGTCTTCTATCTGCGTTTTGGGCTGGGCATCGTGCTGCTAGCGCGGCCGGCGGCGCGACGACTGATAAGAGTTAAGATACGTCTGCGGGGGGCAGGCGTCAACGAAAATCGTGGGCAGCAAGCGCGGACCTCGGAGCGTCGAACGCGAAGCGAAAAACTCCCGCCGTCTTTGTGTCACCCCCCCATTATCTGCCTCCATCTGCGTAATCCGCGGATGATCCGTCGTTGCTTCTCGGCGTCCTCGGCCTTCTCCGCGCCGGGTCCGTTACCTTTTGTCTTACCCCAGGTTCCCCTCAGCGTCCTCAGCGGCCTCCGCGTTGACATCCGTTGTTGCCTTTGTCGTTTCCCCCCAGTACCCCTCCGCGCCTCCGCGCCTCCGCGTGAGGCTGTCGTTGTCGTCTTTCCCCACTACATATAGTGCCCCCCGCCCCCACTTATTGTGGTCGGATGCCTGGCACCTGATTTTCCCGAAGGCGAAATCGCCCGAAAAAGTATCCTATAGGCTATATCGCCGGATACACATTCATACGTAGATTCAATGCAAAAAGGCGAAAAAAACGTCAAAAAACGTCAAAAACCGATCAAAAACCGATCAAAACCGATCTAAAACAGTTCAAAATCGTCTTGCCCATCTTAACATTCGGACCCTTGAACCCCCTTGGCGCTAGCGCCAGGGCCGTTTTGGGGTCCGAAAATCGCTTTTTTTCGCCTTCCGGCGGCAAAATCGGCGCAGGCCGTTTTTCTAAAGTATATAAAAACAAGGGACGCAGGGGAACAACAGTTCAAGGTTCAAGGTTCAAAGTGGCAACGGCGGTTACGGCGAGGATTCCTTGACCACGGGCACCTTGCGCCAGCCGTCGCCCTCGGTGAAGTCGCGGGCCGTGAAGCACCAGATGACGAGGCGTTTGCCCTTGAGGTAGTTCCGGTCGGCGGCAGCCCGGCGCATCAGGTTGATGCGTGCGGCGGTCGCGCCTGAGCCGCGGACGGCGGCCACATCAACCGTGACGCCGAGTTGCAGGGCGAGTTGGTCGGGCAGGCCGGCCCCCGTGGCAAGCATGTCATCGCCCGCGTGGAACATGAGGTTGCTGGAATCGCCGAGGACGACGATGGGGCTGGCCCTGTCGTCCTGGAGGGGCACGAGCGTTCCCTCGACGCGCCTTCCGACGAACCTCAGCGGCACCCTCTCCTTCGCCGCCTGCGGATCGGCCGTCGCCTGCCTGAGGTCGCCGGGAATCTCGATGGTCCGCCACTCGTACGCCGCCTCGGCCGCAGGGGCCGCCGCCAGGTACGGCCGGCCGCGGACCTCCTCGCCGATCTTCCGCGCGGCCAGCACGCACCCGTTCCCCGAGAGGTGGGAGTCGGTCTTGCAGTAGAGCGCCCCGTCTTTGTGGAACCTGTTGGCGAGGAACTCCGGCACGAGGTCGATGACCTTGACGCCCGCAGCGCGGAGGACCTGGAGGAACTCTCGCAGGCTTGCATCGAGTCGCGGCGGGGGCGTGTCCTTGTCGGCGGTCACGCGGTCCGAGAGCATCTCCGGATAGATGAGGGCCTTCGGCGGCACGGGGACGACGATGAGTTCGATGCCTGCGGCGGCAAGTTGGCGCTGGAAGTCGAGGATGGCCGGCAGCGGGTCGGCATCTTCGGGCCTAACGGCCCGGGAGACCTTCGGGGCGTCATCGCCCCAGAATCGTCCGACGCCGACGTGGCGGAGTTCCGCCGCCAGGAACAGCCAGCCGTCGCGTCCTGCGACGGCCGCCAGGCCGGTCTTCTCGGCGGGGGCGGCCTTGGCGGCGCACTCGGCCGCGAACGCCTGGGCTGCATCCCCGGCGACCGGCTCGGCCTGGGCATCGGCCCGCCCTGCCGCAGCCAGGGCCAACATGCACGCGATGATATGCCTACCCATGTTCGGCCGACCTATTTCTCCGTGATAAGGAGTCGCTGATTCGCCTTGGCGCCGCTCACGCGGATCACCGCGGTGCGGCCCGGAAGGGAGACCTCCACATCCGCCGCCCTCACGGACCCGAGGCCGAAGTGCGCCACGGCCACACCGGTTCCCGAGTATCCGCCGTTAATGGAGATTTCTCGATAGCCGAGAAGTTTGCCGTCGGCGAATAGGCGGACCTTCGCCCCTATCCCCATGCGGTTCATCCTCGCGCCGGCCACGGCCACGTCGAGGCCGCCGGCGACGTTCGGCGACTCGTTGCGCATCAGGTGCGAGCCTTCCCTGCCCCAGGACCCGATGAAGAAGTCTAGCCGCCCGTCGCCGTCGAAATCGACCGGCGGCCCGTCCACAAAATACACCATGCCGCGCCTGCCCTCCGGCACGCCGTTCTGCCTGACGAGGCCCATGTCGAGCCCGGCAAGCGGAGGCACGGCGAATCGCGGCAGTCCGTCGCGGACGCCCAGGCCGCGGCAGATGAACGGCTCGCGCTTCGGACCCTCGACGAACCACGCCGACCAGTACAGGTCCGGCAGACCGTCGTTATCGAAGTCCGCGATCGCGCACGAGGGGGCCTTCACGGGCAGCGTCGGGATGCCCAGCGCGGCCGTGACGTCGCGGAACTGCGGCACGCCGTCACGCAGGCCGTCGTTCAGGTACACGCGGATGCGGGAGTCGGCGAAGTGTGTGCCGGTAATAAGGTCCATATCTCCATCATTGTCTATGTCGCCGAAGGCAGCACCGCAGACGTACTCCTCGCGGCTGCGCGAGTGGACGTCAAAGAGGGGCCGCAGGGCCTCGGCCTCCTTGTACTTGCCGCCGGGCTGACTCAGGAAGAGCCGGGGCGTCATGCCGCAGACGAAGAAGTCCGGCCGGCCATCGTCATTCAGATCAGCCACGGCGATGCCGAAACCGTCGATGTCGTCCGGAAGTCCGACCGTGGCGGTCACGTCCTGGAACCTCATGCCGCCCAGGTTCCGGTAGAGCCGCGAGTGGGCCTTCGGGCGGAAGACGCGGTCTTCGACCACGAAGAGGTCAAGCAGCCCGTCGCCGTCGTAATCGAAGAGGCCGACGTCGCGGCCGAACGCGGCATCCTCCGGGCAGGCCCCCGACTCCTTGCTCACATTGACGAACTGCCCGCCGTCGTTCCGGTACAGGGCCGACGGCTCGTTCTTGGCGCCCCTCTCGGAAACCCTCTCGTGCTTGTTATTGTTGATGAAGAGGTCGAGGTCGCCGTCGTTGTCGAGGTCGGCGAAGACGGCGCCGCTGGTGCGGCCGCGGGTCTCCACCGACGGCATCGGCACGCGGAGGAATTTTCCGGGGCTCGCCTGGCGGTAGAGGCCGTTGGGGACGGAGCCGGCCGCGCCGATCTGCGGCTTCATGGGCGAGTTACCGCGGTCGCAGAAGTTGCCGAGGAAAAGGTCCGGGCGTCCGTCGCCGTCGAAATCGCCCCAGGCCACCGCGTGGTTCAGCGAGTCCTGCAAGTGCGGACGCAGGCCGCTCGACTCATTGACATCAGTAAAGACGAACGTCGGAGGCTCGCCGGCAAACGCAGCGCCGGCAGCAAACAGAAATGCCGCAAAGGCAACGGTTGCCCGCGTGGACATCTCGGCCCCCTACCGTTCCGACTTCGGGATCTCGATCATGACGATCGACGGACGGCCGAAGGCGGCCCCTCTCCTGGCGGCTGGGTCGTACGGCGAGCCGTTGAACGTCCCAATGAGCGTCCCGCCGTCGGCCGTGATCGTCAGGCTGAACGAGCCGCCGATGTTGTACGCGAGGCGCTCGCGCATCACGGGCCCCAGGAACGCCAGGACCTTCCGCCGCTTGGCCGCAATGTCGTACTGCACCACCGGCGCGCCGACGGACACGCCGCTCCCGTGCGAGCCGGGGGCGTAATAGAGGTACTTCTCATCGGGGCTCAGGACGCAGTGGGCACAGTAGTAGCCGTCCTGAAAGTTGGGTCCCAGGTCGGTGATGGTCTCGGCCTTCGGGTCGAAGGCGAACATTTGGCCGGCGTGAGTCATGCCGTAGATGACGCCGTCGCGAGCAGCGCGGCTGGATGAGCGGAGGCTGGAGCCTGCGGCCTTGGCGTCTTCGGCGGCGTCGGCGCCTGCGGCGTCGGCGGCCGGCTCGGTCTTGGCGGACTTGGCGGACTTTGCGGATTTCGCCTTCGCGGATTCCCTGCGCGGCCTGGCGCTGGCCGGCATCTGGGCCTTCGTCATGGTCACCTGGTTTGTGGCGGGGCTATAGCGGGCGAGGCGGCCGTCCTTGGTGCTGAAGTAGGCGTTGCCGTCAAGGTCGAGGATGATGTTGCGGCTGCCGGACTGGATGTCGGCGGAGCCGCGGTACTTGACCTCGCGTTTGGAGATGTCATAGACGACGAGGTCGCCGCTATAGACGGCGTAGAAGTAGATGAGGCCGCGCTGCGGGTCCATCAGCGATGTGGGCAGCCCCTGCTGCGGGACCGGCACGCCCAGAAACTCGGCCTTGCCCGAATTCGGATCGAATCGCAGTAGGGCCGAGCCCTTGAAGCCTGCGTCCCAGTCGGCCTGCTTTGGGATCTTGCCCCAGTAGGTGGTATAGTAAAGCCATCCGTCTGCCGCCTGCTGGACCCGTGCGTGTATCTTGCCGCCGGCCAGTTTCGGGTCCGGGATCACGTCGCGGGTGTTCACGGCCACGCGGAGCGCGCGGCTCACCGGGTCGAACTCGTAGATGCGGCTCTGTCCGGTGCCGCCGTAGATGTCCAGGTGGTCGCCGATGGGGGCGTAGTACCTGCCGTTTGAGGCGATGCAGGCCTCGCCCCAGTTGGACCAGAGGGTGCTCTTGCCGCCGTCCGGCAGGTCGCGGAAGAATCGGACATAGACGGCGGGCGGGGTCTTGGCCGTCTCGACCGGCCCGGCGACGCCCTCGGGCGCCTTCAGGAGCACATCGCCGCCGAGGACGGCGCCGTCCTCGGCCGTCTCGGCGAGCGCTGCGGCCGCCAGCGCGCCGAGCGCCGCGGCCGCCGCAAGCCATCCGCCGCATCGGGTCATGGTTGCACGACCTCTCCCCAGCAAGGTTCCTGGAGCGTTACCTGCCCGTCATCATCCTCGATTTCGCTTCGGTTGATGCCTTCGTACTCATCGGCCACGTCTCGCCACGGCCGGAGGCGCAGGGTGACCTCCTGGCCCGGCCGGAACCTCGCCGCAGGCGTCCAAGTCTGGTCCCGCATGCTCCAGGTATAGACGAGCGCCTGCCCGTTGGCAAGAGATTCCTCGGCGCTGCGCAAATCCACCAGGTGGATGGACATGATGTGGTTGCGGTACTGGACCTTGCCGGGGCGCGGCACGTGAGAGACGTCGTGGATGCGTCCGGTTACGGTGATTTGCGAGCCTGTGGGCGGCACGATGAATCGCTGGGGGGGCGGCCGTCCGACAGACATGTCCATGAGTTGCCAGTCGCCGTCCACGAGTTCGCGCACGGCGAACTCCCAGATGACGAGGCGTTTGCCAGCCAGGCGGTCGTGTCCGCGCGCGAGTTCGCGGCTCAGCAACTCACGCGCGGCGTAGGCGCCGGCGCCGTTGCGGAGGATGGCGTCGATCGGCCGCCGGAGGGCGAACGAGAGTTGCTCGACGAGGCCGGCCGATTCGCCCCAACCCATAGCCTCAAGCGAATAGACGTTTGAGTACGAGTCGCCCAGGACGAGGACGTCGGCCGCGCGGTCCGGACGCCACAGGCCGCCCTGCGGCGTAAGGACCTGCTCAATGCGTACCGTCTCGGGCGGAAAGATTTGTGCCGCGTCGGGCAGGCGGATCATGCGGGCCACGTCGCCGAGGTTCGTCACCTCGTCGGCCTCGCGGCGGTACTGGACGGCCCTGCGCCGGGGGAGGAATCCGCCGTCGTCAATGAACCTCGCAAGCCGCCCGGCCACCTCCTCGACCGTGTCGGGGCGCCAGTGCGTATCGGCCACGAGGAACTGCGAGCGGAACCGCTTCGCCTCAAGGAGGGCCGGGGCCGCATCGAAGACCGGAATGCCCTCGCGCTCCATCTCGGCCTTGAATGCCGCGAAAGACTGGTTGTGAATCGGCTCGCTGATCCGGCCGAAGCCCGGCCAGAAGTGCTCGGGGCAGATCATCGGCTTCGACGGCGCGGGCACAAGGATCAGCCGAATGCCGCGCGCCGACAGTTGCCGGTGGAACTCCAGGATCGCCGGCCGCGGGTCAGGCTGCGGATATGAGCCGTCGGGAGCGGCGCGGTCGGCGCGGCGGGCAAGTTGACCCGGGTCGAGGAACGGCCGGCCAACAAGATAGTCGAGCGTCGGCCGGTAGAAGAGCCAGCCGTCGCGGCCGACGTACGCATCCTCGGTCCCCGCGCCGAGCCAGCCGGTCAGCACGAACTGGGCATAGGGCCGAATCGCGCCGACGGCGACCGAACCCTCCTCCAGCACGGCCCTGTAATTGCGGATGAACCTGACCATCGAGCGGTTACCCGCGGCGATGCACTCCGCCGGAGACCCGCCCTCCTCCCGCGCCTCGGCAACGGCCTGCGGCACGGCATCGAAGATGGCGTAGGCATAAGGCAGGGGCGAGTCGCGCCGGCCCGCAACGTACTCCGCGGCAACATAGACATGCTGCGCGAGCGGCACGGAGAGGATCGTGGCCAGAAATATGGCGATGAGCGCGCGTGCGGCCGCGCGGCTGATGGTCGTGCGGCCCACCTCCTCCCGGGCGACCAGTTCGCGAGTCCGTATTGGTACGGGTTCCGGTGACATCGTCGAGCCTAAAAGATGAAGTAGATGAACGGGTTAAACATCTGCGTTCCCAGCACGATTAGCGACAGCCAGAGGAGCACGGCGATCCCGGCCACCTTCGGCCAGGTGATCGCGCGCGTCCAGTCCCACGTCTGCGGGAACCCCCAGGTGACGACCGCTGCCGCAAGGAACGTGGCTATGTAGTACGGTTCATAGATGATGCCTGCGATGAGTCCCGCGCCGCCCTCGGCTCCCCCGCCCATCCCGAGCATGGCGGCACAGTATTGGAGGGCGCGCGGCAGGTCGTCGGACCGGAAGAAGACCCACGTGAAGAGGAGGATGACGAACGTAACGGCCGTCCGCGCAACAGGCGGCAGCAAGTGGTAAAGGGCGGTCTTGTCGCGGAACCGTTCGACAACGAGCATCGCGCCGTGGATTCCGCCCCAGATGACGAACGTCCACGCGGCACCGTGCCAGAGGCCGCCCAGGAGCATCACGGCCATGAGGTTGAAGTACGTGCGGGCCTCGCTCTTCCGGTTGCCGCCCAAAGGTATGTAGAGATAATCGCGCAGCCACGATGAGAGCGAGAGGTGCCACCGGCGCCAGAACTCGGTGATCGACTGCGACCGGTACGGCGAATCGAAGTTCTTGGCGTACACGAAGCCGAGCATGAGGCCCAGGCCGATCGCCATGTCGCTGTAGGCGCTGAAGTCGAAGTAAATCTGGAACGCGTACGCGCACGCGCCGAACCAGGAATCGGCCGTGCCGACGGAGCCTGCGCCGAAGACGGCGTCGGCGACCTTTCCGCACGGGTTCGCCAGCAGTATCTTCTTCGCCAGCCCGAGCGCGACAAACGCCACGCCCCGCGCAAACTTCTCGGCCGTGCACGTCCTGTGCCGCAACTGCACCGCAACCTCCTGGAACCGGATGATCGGCCCGGCCACAAGTTGCGGAAACATGGAGACGTAGCAGGCAAAATCGACAAAGTTGCGGATGGCGTGCGCATCGCCGCGGTACACGTCGATCCCGTAACTCATCGACTGAAATGTATAAAAACTGATGCCCAGAGGCAGGACGACCTTGAAAGCAAGGTCCAGGCGCAGGCCCGCGAGGCCCAGCCAATCGACAAGCGAACTATAGTTCCCCGCGGCAAAGTTGAAGTACTTGAAGAACCCCAGCAGCGCGAGGTTCGAGCAGATAGTCGCCACCAGGGCGATCTTCTGCGTCCGGGTCCGCGGCCCGCCGCGATCGAGGATCGGCACCGGCTTCGACCAGGCCTCGCGCCGCAGTTGCCCCGACACCACCATGCCGCAGACGTAGTCGATCATCGTGGAGGCCAGCATCAGGACGCTGAAGAGCGGGTTCGCCCAGCCGTAGAAGACGTAACTGAGGAGTGTCAGGGCGAGGTTGCGCCCCCGGTGGGGCAGCAGGTAATAGACCCCCAGCGCCAGCGGCAGGAAGTAATATATGAATACGTGTGAACTGAAAACCATTTTCGGCTCGTGCGCCGCGGCCGCAGGGCCGGGCTATCTTTCAGGGTCGTAGTAGAGCGCGACGTCAGCCTTGACGGAGTCCGTCACGAGCCGCTCCGATTCCAGTTCGGGATGGTCCTCGAACCGCTCGAGGACCAGTCTATAGGGCCGGCCGACCTGCCGCGCCGGGGCCAGCGCCGTCCGGTCAAGGATGGCCCAGCGTGCGACCTGGATGCGCCGCCCGTCGCAGCGCCCCTCGACGACCTTCTCCACGTCGAAGGTCCCGACGACGAGCGCCCGCACGTACGGGGCGATTGTTTTCGGGTCGGGCGTCGCGGCCAGTTCAGCCAGGCGGGCCTCGACAACGAGCCGCTCGGCGGGCCTGCGGTCCGTGAGGCGCCCCGTGGCGGCGGCGAAATGCCTCGCCGCCTCCTCTGAAGATAGGGCACGATTATAGATAGCAACACCCTCTATCCGTCCGGCCCAGTCGCCGCCGAAGACGAGTCGCTGCGGCGCCCAGGCCTCGAGGCCGCCGCCGGTC
>CAYGWP010000362.1:0-11483 GCA_964353455.1 uncultured Anaerolineales bacterium | reverse complement strand
TCCGCGGACCAGCCGGCCGCAGGGCCGACGGTCGCCCGCCCTGACGGACTGGCGGGCGGCAAGGCCGGCGGCACGCATCCGGCCAAGTCGGCCGGCGATTCGTTCTTCCTGCCGCCCGACTACAAGAACGCCGACGGCACGTTCAACCAGGAATCGATCGCCGCCCAGCAGCGGCGCAGGGCGGAGGCCATCAACGCCAGGCTCCGCACCAGGCTCCGCGTCTCAGAGACCCCGCACTACATCCTCTTCAGCGACGCCGACGCCGCCATGACCGCACAGTTCACGAAGTGGTGCGAGGCCCTTTACGGGAACCTCTGCACGCAGTTCGGCATCGAGCCGAAGGAGCGCGTGTGGGACGGCAAGTGCGTCCTCATCATCTTCTCGGGGCGGCCGGCGTTTGAGGCGTTCGCCAGGCAGTTCGACGAGCAGGACGTAAGGGACGCCGGGGCGTACTTCGCCTGGGAGAGTTTTCCGCCCGGCGACCCGCAACTTGTGCATATCTGCATTCCTCTTGACGAGCGTGACCCCCGCCGCCTCCAGGAACTCTTCGCACACGAGGGGACACACGCGTTCTTCCAGTTGTACCGTCGCCCCGTCGCCCTGCCCTTGTGGCTGCACGAGGGCCTGGCGGAGTTCATGGCGGTCGTCAACGACCCGTCGCTCAAGGCACGGAAGTCGGGCGCCGCGATGGCCATCGCGCGGGCCGGGTCCGGCATCCAGCACGTCCTCGCCTGCCAGATGGGCGAAGACCTCAAGATTCCGGAGTACTCTGTGGCCTATACGCTGGTTGATTACCTTCAGAGGATGAGCCGCACGAAGTTCAAGGACTTCATACGCCTCCTCAAGGAAGGCAAGACCGTGGATGCCGCCATGCAGGCCGCCTACGGCTTCGATTGCGCGGGCCTGGAGAAGCGGTGGCGGGCGTCCCTTGCGGCCGAGGTCGGCACGGGGCAGAAACGCCGCTAGCAGTTGTCCCCCTCTCCCCGTGCGGGAGAGGGGCCAGGGGTGAGGGGTTTTCGGGAAACTGATGATCCTTGCGGCCGGCGAAACGCGGCTTCTCTTTTATCCGGAAGGCCTGACGGCGACGGCCTGGGCGGTGACCCTGGTGGGCGCCGCCGTTTTCTGGATTCTGCTGGCCATCTGGGTCGTCAAGACGCGGTCGTGGCGTCTTGCACCGCTGCTATTGGTGCCGCCGGTTCTGGCGCTGGTGGGCTGGCTGAGGCGTCGGGAGACGGCGGCCCCCGCGGCCAGCGATGAGGCCGCACAGATCGCCGCCGAGGCCGCAGAGCCGGCGATCCCCTGGTGGCAGATACTCCTCGGAATGGCGCTTGCCGCCATGCTCGTGCCGATGACAATGGCCGCCGCAGGCAACCCCACGACGGCCGCGCAACTTGCCCTCATGATCATGCTGGTCCTCTCGTGCGCCGTCTGGGTCCTCTTCTTCTATCTGCGCGTCTATCATTACCTGGGCCGCCTGCCAATGGCCATGCTGCTGGCACTCAGGGTCCTGGCGATCCTGGTGCTGGTGCTCCTCATCTTCAAGCCCATCCTCAGTTTCGAGGAGCGGCTGGAACACCGGACCGACCTGTATATTCTTGTCGATGCCTCGCGGTCGATGTCGGTAAGCGATTACCCCGACACGCCCAACCGCATGTCGCTTGCGGCCAAGCAGGTCGAGGACTACATGAAGCGGCTCCTGACCGCCTTCGACATCAAACTCTTCTGGTTCGACGTCCGTTCCCACGAGGCCCAGCCGGGCGAGTGGCCCGACCCCAAGGGCGATGCCACCAATATCACGCGGGCACTGAAGGACGTCCTGGCCACCGCACGCAAATCCCAGACCACCGGCGTCATCCTCATGACCGACGGGCTCCACAACTCCGGCGGCAGCGTGGTGGAAGACGTCACCGCCCTCGGGCCGCCACGCATCTACACCGTCGGCGTCGGCACCGACCTCACGGCGTCCAGCGGGTACCAGGACATCAGCATCGAGAACGTCCGGGCGCCCGAGGAAACCATCGTCAACAACCTCGCCAAGATCACCGTCGATGTCGAGGCGGTGGGCCTGGCGGACCGGTCGGTCGAGGTGGAACTGCGGGAGGGCGACGCCCCCGTTGCGGCCGAACCCCTGCGCCTCGACGGCCTGCCCGGCTCCCAGTCCGTCACGCTCACGCTGACTCCTACGACCGTCGGCCGGCACACCTACACCGTCCGCATCCGGCCCGACCCGGCCGAGCGCCGCACCGAGAACAACGAGCGGCAGGTCCACATGCTCGCGACGGACCCGAAGATCCGGGTCCTCTACATCGAGGGCGTCGTGCGGCCCGAATACAAGCCCCTGAAGAGCATCCTCGAGACCGACCCGAACGTCGAGGTCCTCGCGCTGGTGCAGATCAAGCAGGGCGAGTTTCTACAGTCGGGCAGCATGGCCGGCATCACCCTGACGGGGTTCCCGCAGACCATCGACGACATGCGGCGGTTCGACATATTTATCATCGGCGATGTTGACCGCAGCCTCTTCACCGGCCCGCAGATGGAGAACCTGAAGACGGTCATCGCCGAGGGGCGGGGCCTCATCATGCTGGGCGGATACAGCAGTTTCGGACCCGGCGGATACGCGGGAACCCCCGTCGAGGACATCCTGCCGGTCACCGTCGGCCCGCGGACCACGGGACAGGAAACCACGCCGTTCGTCCTGAAACTCACGGCCGAGGGGGCGAACCACCCCATCTTCCACGGCACGACCGACTTCTTCGCGTACCAGTCGGGCGCGCCGCAGGAAAAGTTGCCATATCTAAAAGGATGCAATATCCTCGGCGCGAAGCGCCCAGGGGCCGACATCCTCGCGATCCATCCGGAGCGCGCCAATGAGTTCGGACCCCTGACGGTCCTCGCGGTCCAGCAGTACGGCAAGGGCCGCACCGCCGCCTTCGCCGCCGACACCACATACCAGTGGTACCTGCCGTACCGCGCGCTCGGGCGCGAGTCGCCGTACATCAAGTTCTGGACGCAGATGGTCCGGTGGCTCGCGAACAAGGAGATCAAGGAGGTCTCGAACCAGCCGGGCCTGAGCCTGCTCGTGCTGAAGCCCTTCTACAACCCGGGCGAAAAGGTGAACGTCCGCGCGAAGGTCCGCGCCGAGGAAGGCCGCGCCACCAACTTCGCCGACGTGACGGGAGTCCTCATCGGCCCCGGCAGCGAACAGAAGACCTTCCCCCTCGCACTCCAGGGCGGCTCGGTGGGCGTCTATGAGGCCGAACTGGGGGTCCTCGACCCCGGCCAGTACCGCTGCGTGGTGGAGGCCCGCAAGGACCAGAAACGCCTCGGCATCGAGGAGGTCCAGTTCGCCGTCGGCCGGCCGAACCAGGAGTTCGACCGCCTCTCGATAGACCGGACGGTCCTTAAGAAACTCGCCCAGGCCACCGGCGGCGAATACTACGAACCCGCCAACTTCGGCGACCTCGTTGACCGCCTCCGCAACCTCACCATCAAGGAAGACATCCACCGCGAGTTCGGCATCCAGACCATCCCCGGCCTCTTCAGCATCCTCTTCGGCCTCTTCCTCGTCATCGTGACGGCCGAGTGGCTACTGCGGAAGTATTACCAACTTAATTAGCATCGTTGGCCCTTGACGCTCGCCTTCTGTGGCGGCAGAATCGGAAACGCGTGCGGCGAAGGACACGCCGTGCAGCGGGGGGAGCAATGGCTCAACAGAAACTGCAGATGTTCGGCGGGGACTGGACGCAGCAGAAGTTGGAGATGCTCCGTGCTTATCTCTCTCGATACACCACCGCCCTCGAGAAAAGCCCGTTTCAGTTGGCCTACATCGATGCCTTTGCAGGGACAGGCTACAGAGAACTGAAGGAAAAGATAGGCGGCAAGCCGCTGCTGTTTGACGAGTTAGCCGAGGAAGAGCCGCAGAGCCTTCTGGATGGCTCGGCGCGCATGGCGCTTCAAGTGCAACCTCCGTTCCATCGGTACGTGTTTATCGAGAGGGACCCCAAGCGATTCGAGAGGTTGCAACGCCTCAAGGAAGACTTCCCGAGCAAGGCCGAAGCGATCCGGTTGTACCAAGGTGACGCCAACACCTTGCTTCAGGAATGGTGTGCGAGGGGCAACTGGAAGGAATGGCGCGCCGTGCTGTTCCTCGACCCATTTGGGATGCAGATCGACTGGCGCACTATGGAGGCCGTGGCGCGAACCCGGGCCATGGACGTCTGGATCCTCTTTCCACTCGGCATCGGCGTGAACCGCTTGCTGACCAAGGACCCCGCCAGACTCCCCGCCGCGTGGCGCAGCCGACTCAACCGCATGTTCGGAGCCGAAGACTGGTTCGAGATGTTCTACAGGAAGGAAGCCGTCAGCGACCTTCTCGGCAAGCGAGAGGAACTCCGGAAGGCCTGTACGTTCGAGACGATATCCGGCTATTATCAGGAGAAACTGCGAACTGTGTTCGCAAAGGTGGCGGACAACCCGCGCCTACTGCCCAATTCCAGGGGCAACCCGATTTTCCAACTATGCTTCGCTGTAGGAAACTCCGGACGCGGCGGCGAAATCGCAATCAGGATCGCCCAGCATATTCTGAAGGCGAAGGAGGAATAGCATCGGCGCACGATCCTTAATCGAGTGGACCGAAGCCACGTGGAACCCGGTCACGGGCTGCACGAAGATCAGCGCCGGCTGTCGTCACTGCTACGCCGAGCGCATGGCCCTGCGCCTAAAGGGCATGGGACAGCAAAACTATACCCAGGGCTTCGCGGTGGCTCTACATCCCCTCGCGCTACAACTGCCCCTGCGGTGGAAGAAGCCGCAGATGGTCTTCGTCAATTCCATGAGCGACCTATTCCACGAAGACGTGCCGCTGGAGTTCATCCAGAAGGTGTTCCAGTTCATACGCCGGGCCGACTGGCACACGTACCAGATCCTCACCAAGCGGGCCGAGCGACTGGCCGAACTGGACGGCCTCATTGATTGGCCGCTGCACGTCTGGATGGGCGTGACCGTCGAGACCGCTGACTACGCCTTCCGCATCGACCACCTGCGCCAGACGCACGCGGCCGTCAAGTTCCTGTCGCTTGAGCCGCTCCTGGGGCCGATTCCCAACCTGGACCTGGGCGGCATTGACTGGGTCGTGGTCGGCGGCGAATCCGGCGTGGGCGCCCGACCGATGCAACCCGAATGGGTTACGAACATCCGAGACCAGTGCATCAAGGCCAAGGTGCCCTTCTTCTTCAAGCAATGGGGCGGCGTCAACAAGAAGAAGGCCGGACGACTGCTCGAAGGGCGAACGTGGGACGAGATGCCAACCCCGCAGAAGGCCGCCGCGCGTGCTGCCGCCTCGCCGGAGGCCCGATGACAGGCCGAAACGCCATCAGCCTCCTCGCCCTCGCCCTCCCCGCCCTGCTCTGCACGGGCTGCGCAAAGGAACCGGGCGGCACGGCAACGCCCGTCTATCACAAGGACCTAGGCGAGCAGTACCTTGAGGCAGGCGACATGGAGAAGGCAATCGGGGAGTTTGCCGCAGCCATCAGACTCGAGCCGCACTACTCCCAGGTCCACCTCAGGATGGGCGATGCCCACCTTCTCTCCGGCGACTACGAGACGGCCCGCCGCTCGTACGCCCTTGCGGCCACGTGCTTCGGCAAGTCGTTCGCCCTGGCCGATGCGCTCGGCGCGAAGCGCCCGCAGGACCTCAATTCCCTCGACACCGAGGCACTCCTCGCCATGGTCATCGAGTGCACCGGCAGCGGCCGCAAGGTCTGGCTCGAACCGTTCCGGCGGCTCTTCCGCCTGGAACTCCTGCACGGCGGCAAGAACGAGGACCTCAACCGCTTCCACAACCGCACGGGCCGCATCATGGACCTCCTGGCCGCCATGGACGACCACGCGCGGCTCCAGGCGGCAATGCCCTCGTATTCCAAGTACGTTGAAGGTATCCTTGCGTTCGAGGATGAGGAGTGGGCCAGGGCCGCCGCGTGTTTCGGCGAGGCCCTGGACCTCGACACGGGGACCGACGCCGCCGCGAAGCAGGAACTTCTCGCCCTGATTGCGGCAAGCCGAAAGAGAGGCTGACGCATCCATGTTACATGATATGAACATTCTTTGCGGACTCGCCGCGTGCATCCTGGCGCTTGCGGCCGCCGCCCCGGCCGCCGATGCGCCGAAACCGCCCGCCGACGATAACCTCGTCTGGAGCGATGAGTTCGACGGCAAGACCCTCGACGCCTCGAAGTGGGGCTATCACTACCCCGGCAAACGCCGCGACGGCGTAACCGTCAAGGAGGCGGCGACCCTCGACGGGCTGGGCCACCTGCTCATCACCACCTCCAAGGTCGGCAGCGAGTACCACACATCCATGATCGAGACCCGCGGCAAGTTCGAGCGGACCTTCGGCTACTTCGAGTGCCGAGTCAAACTCCAGGCCCAGCAGGGCCACTGGTCGGCCTTCTGGCTCATGCCCCAGCATATGGGCAAGGTCGTCGGCGACCCGAAAACCAGCGGCACGGAGATCGACATCTTTGAATATCTCCGCAATAAGCCCGACAAGATCCAGCACACCCTGCACTGGGACGGATACGGCAAGGACCATAAGTCGGCCGCCCACGTCCACGACCAGCCGGGCATCGGCGAGGGCTGGCACACGGTCGGCCTCGACTGGACGCCCGAGGCGTACGTCTTCTACGTTGACGGCAAGGAGACGTGGCGGACCGACAAGGCCGTCTCGCACGCGCCCCAGTACATCATCCTGAGCATAGAGGTCGGCAAGTGGGCCGGCAACATCGCCGACGCGAAGTTGCCCGACAGCGTCATGTTCGATTACGTTCGGGTCTATAAGACGCGGCCGACGTAGGCCGGGGCGCGCCCCGGCAACGCCGCGCCTAACGCGTGTGCCACGGCCGGTCTTGCCCGGCCGTGCTGTTCGCGCGAACACGCGCCCGCCAAGGCGGGCGGCTAACTATGATGTATTCAACCTGTCATACTATTGCCGCCGCCGGCATTGTGTTCACCATGCTGTGCGGCTGTGCTGACACGCGCGCCCCCGACCAACCTGCGAGGCAAAAGATGACTTCTCCGACGCCAGACACCCCGCCGCCGACGGCCTCGCGCGGCCAGGACGAACGCATCATCATCGAGACCGACCGCCTCTCGGCCGAGGTCTGGCCGAACGGGTACGTCAGCGGCATCAAGGCCGGCACTTTTCTCGACCGGAAGACGGCGGCGCGCGACCGCTCGTTCGGCCTCGACATCGTTGATTTCCTCATGGGGCCGGGCGCCGAGGGGGGCCTGCCGTACGAATTCGGCAACCCGTATCATGGAAATATCGCAAAGCATTACATTGAACTCCCGCAGATCTGCACCCAGGCGAAGCACGTTGATTCCGAGTTCGTCGTCGGGCGCGATTTCGTCGCCGTCCGGCAAGGGTGGCGGTACACCCAGGCCGCCCCGGGCTACGCGCCGGGGTCGAAGTGGATGCAGACGATCATCTTCCCGGCCGGGCGGCGTTACGTCCTCGCGTCCGACCGTATCGAAAGCGCCAACGACGTGCCGAACGTGTTCCTCCGCATCGACATGCCCGGCCACATCAAGCACACGCGCGGCGACACGTTCGAGGAGGCGTACCTCTCGTATGAGGGCCGCATCCCGGCATCCGACTTCTTCGAGAACTTTCCGCCCGATGCGCGGCACCTTTACCAGCGCGGGCGGCAGCCGATGCCGGGGCGGATGATCCGCGCCCAGAAACTCCGCGGCCCCGGCATGCCGTACCTGGCCGGCATCACGCTCGACCCCGGCGTCGTGAGCGAGGCGTGGTGCCACCAGCGCGGATACGTGTGCTTCATCCAGGAGATCGGCGGGCTGGCGGTGCGGCGCGGCGACTTCTTCTCGGCCGCGTACGCGGTGGGCTTCTTCGACTCGATTCCCGAGATGGAGTCCGAGGCCGACCGCCTGCGCGGGTTCCAGTCCATCGCCGCGACGGCCGATTACTGGCTCCTCGCGGAGGGCGTCATCGTGGATGACGGCGGCGGGCGGTTCCACATCGTCCCGCAGGGCGCGGCGGCCCCGCCCAAGTCGTACCGCATCCTCGCCCACGGCCGCGGCGAGCCGACTGTCAACGGCCAGCCCATCCGCATCGAAGGCGAGCAGGTCTTCGCCGTGCCCGCGGGCCGATGAAGCATACAAGTACCACCAGCATAGGAAGAGATTATGGGCGCAAGGCGCAAGGTGACCCGGCGGGGCGTGCTGGCGGCGGGGGCTGCGGCCGCAGTGGGTGCGGCAGCGCAAGGCGCGGGCGGGGCGACGCCGTGGGCGGCAACTCGCGTGGCCGGCGCATCGCGCGGAACGCTTGACGAGGTGGACGTCCTCGTGGTCGGCGGCGGCCCGGCGGGCATCGGGGCGGCGCTCGGGGCGGCACGCGCGGGCGCAAAGACCCTCCTGGTGGAGAACCACTCCTTCTTCGGCGGCGTTGCCGCATGGTGCATGGGCATGCCGATCAACCAGGTGCGGCCGCACGGCAGGCCGCGGTCGAAGGTCCACGAACTCCTGATCGAGAAACTCCGGGCCTACGGCGACCAGGCGGTCCGGATCGGGCAGCACGAACTCTTCTGTAACGTGGAGTACCTGAAGGCGGCGGTCATCGACGCCCTCGACGCCGCCGGGTGCCGGTACCTCGTGCACGTGCGTGCGGCCGATGCGATCGTCGAGGGCGGGCGTGCTGCCGGCGTCATCGCGGCCACCAAGCAGGGGCCGATGGCGATCCGCGCAAAGTGCATCGTCGATTCCACGGGGGATGCCGACGTGGCGTTCTTCGCCGGGGCCGAGACGATGAAGGAGGCCGGGTCGCTCACGCCCATGACGCTGTGCCTCTCGGTGACGAACGCGGGGCGGGCGGATGTGCGGAAGGCAAACATCGGCGAGGTCGCCCGGAAGGCCCGCGAGAAGTACCCGCTCATCCCGAAAGGCTGGGGCCTCACACCGATTGCGAATAGCCATGTTAATTTCTTTATCAACCACGCCGGGGTGCGGGACCTGGGCCAGTTCGACGCGACCGACCCGGCCGAGCGGACGAAAGCCGAGTGCCTCAGCCGCCGCCAGGCCGTTCAGATGGTCCAGGCGATGCGCGAGTTCGGCGGCGAGGAACTCAAGGACCTGGAACTTGCCGCCGCCGGGCCGCAGGTCGGCGTCCGCGAGACCCGCCGCGTAAAAGGCGCGTACGTCCTCACGGAAGAGGATGCCAAGGCCGGCCGCACTTTCGACGATACAATAGCCTGGCGCAGCGGGTTCCTTGACCTGGGGTTCGTGCGGTTCGAGAAGATGAAGATTCACGATGTGCCTTACCGGGCGATCCTGCCCGAGAAGATCGAAGGGCTGCTGGTGGCGGGCCGATGCATCTCGGCCACGCACGTCGCGGCGTCGGCCGGCAAGAGCATGGGCAATTGCATGGCCACCGGGCACGCCGCCGGGATTGCCGCGGCCATGTCGGCCCGGAAGGGATGCCTGCCGCGCGACCTGGCCGTCCGCGAAATCCAGGATGCACTCCGCCGAGACGGCGTGGACCTCGAAATGAAAGACCGCGAACAGCCGGGCCTGAAATGAGGTCGAAGGAGGAAGCAATGACCGTGTGCCGCGCGATTGTGGTCGCCCTGGGCCTCACGGCCCTCCTCATCTCTTCGCCGGCCGCGCCGGCCGCAGACTGGCCGTCGTGGGGCGGCGGACAGGACGGCCGCAACAGGGTCTCGCAGGAAAAGGGCCTGGCCGAGGCATTCGTCCCCGGCGAGAAGGACCCGCAGGGCGGCGGCGTGAAACTCGAGACCGCAAAGAACGTGAAGTGGGTCGCGCGCATCGGCGCGATGACATGCTCAACGCCCGCGATCGCCGGCGGAAAGATTTTCGTCGGCACGATGCGCGACGACCAGGGGGTATTCCTCTGCCTCGATGAGGCGACAGGCAAGCCGATATGGCAGTGGCGTGCCCCCGTGCGTGAAGACGTGCCGCAGATGGTGGACGGACGGAAGTTTGAGTTCAGCCGGTTCCCGCGGCAACTTGGCGTCTGCTCGTCGGCGGCGGTCGAGGGCGACCGCGTCTATTTCGTGACGCACCGGCTGGAGGTGGTGTGCATGAGCACGGCCGGCAAGCCGAAGGCCGCCGCGCCGCCGGCTGTCAAGAGGGACTTGGCCGCGCCCGAGAAGCCCGCGTCCGGGAAGTCCGCGCCGGCGAAGCCTGCGGCGCCCGCCAAGGGCAAGGAGCCGGCGGCCGAGACGAAGTCCCCGTGGCCGGAGGCCCCGCGCGACGCCGAGGTCCTGTGGACGTTCGACATGTGGGCGCTGGGCGTGCGTCCGTCGGACGCCTGCAACTGTTCGCCCGTCGTCAGCGGCGACTTCGTGTACGTCCTGACGGCCAACGGGATCGACCGCCAGGCCGAGGCCGCCAAACATGATGAGTTCCGCAAGGTCCCCGCCCCCGATGCGCCGAACCTGATCGTCCTGGAGAAAAAGACCGGCCGCCTCGTGGCGCTGGACGACGTGCGGATGGCCGACCGGATGCTGCACGGCCAGTGGTCGTCGCCGTCGCTCGGAAAGGTCGGCGTGAAGACCCTCATCTTCATGGGCGGCGGCGACGGCAGGTGCTACGCTTACGAGGCCCCGACGGCCGCCGCCCAGAAGCCCGCGAAACTGAGGGTCGTCTGGTCCGTCGATTGCAACCCGCCGGAGTACATGAAGTTCGGCGATCTGGACATGATCACCCACTACTGCCGGGGCGACCGGCGGCGGTCCGACACGATCAACCTGAGCAACGGCACGTTCGTCGGCATGAGCGAGATCATCGCCACGCCGGTCTTCTACAAGAACCGGGTGTACGTGGGCATCGGGCGCGACCCGGCCCACGGCCGCGGCCGCGGGGCGCTCTGGTGCATCGACGCCGCCAAGACCGGCGACATCACGCAGTCGGGTAAGGTCTGGTGCTACCAGGGTCTGGACCGGACGCTCTCGACCGTCTCGATCGCCGACGGCCTCCTCTACGTCGCCGACGTGGCGGGCCGATGCCACTGCCTCGACGCCGAGACGGGCCACGTGTACTGGGTCCATGACGGGAACTCGCAGACCTGGGGCTCCACGCTGGTAGCAGATGGAAAGGTGTACATGCCTACCGAGAAAGCGCTTTGGGTGCTTGCGGCCGGCAAGGAGAAGAAGGTCCTGGCAAAGATGAACCTGGGCGCCCCGGCGTGGGCATCGCCCGTGGCCGCCAACGGGATTCTCTTTATCACCTCGCGGCACTACATGTGGGCGGTCCAGGAGAAGGGCGAGGTTCCCTCCGGGTCGGCCGTGCCCGCGCCGGCGAAGTAGGGTTTTTCCTTCGCGCGGCGGGTCGGCCGTACGTGTTTAGCGCACCATGCCGTTAACCCTCTCCCCTTGCGGGAGAGGGTGGCCGCAGGCCGGGTGAGGGGTTTGCCGTTGCTCCACCCCTCACCCCTGCCCCTCTCCCACAAG
>CAYGWP010000361.1:0-5742 GCA_964353455.1 uncultured Anaerolineales bacterium | reverse complement strand
AGACCGGGCCGGGGCGGAACTCCCAGTCGCGGCGGCCGCCCTCGGTCTCGATGATGACGTTGGTGCCGACGATGTCGGCCGGCATCAGGTCGGGCGTGAACTGGATGCGCTTGAATTCCAGGTCCAGCGCCTCGGCCAGAGTCCGCACGAGCAGGGTCTTTCCGATGCCCGGCACGCCCTCAAGGATTGCATGGCCTTCCGTGAGGAGGCAGAGCAGCACGCCCTCCAGTACCTCGTCATGCCCGACGATGACCCGCCGGACCTCCTCCTTGATGCGGCGGTAGGTCTCGCTGAACCGGCGTAGCCGCTCATCGATGTTGGGCGAGGCGTCCATAGCCGCGATAGTACCGGCATCTCGGCCTGGGGTCAATTGCCTGCTAACGGAAGCGTGGAGCGCGGAACTCGGAGCGCGGAGCAGATGGCAAGACTGCAACGGCTTGAATCCGCAGATGAACGCAGATGACACAGATGAAAAAACTTGAGCGGATTGGCGGTCGCCCAGGCGGCCACCGATTCCCTCAATCCGACTTCGTTCGGCATCCTTACCTGTCAATAAAGTTCAGCATTGCGTCCCCGGGAACTCACCAGTCGATTCTGCCCGTGCTCCGATCTTATGGCGACGGCTTGGAAGACGCGCGGGGCGGCGGGGCGGTGAGTTTGTCGGCTGAGTACGGGCGTTTTCCGGGCGGTACCGCGAGGTCTATGATCAGGCTTGAGAGCGGCTGGTGACGCACCATAACGTTGGAAGGCGTCTTCTGCCTGACCACTTTTACGCCGGCGATGGTGGCTTTGGGAGTGGGGCGGATGACGGCCCCAAGAGGAGTGTCGCCGGCGTAGGGAACAAGGTCCTGCGTTTTGTAGAACGGGCTATTGTGCCAGGAGTCGGACTTGCCGTTGTCGACGCGGTAGGCCCAACCGACCGTCATCAGGCAATCAAGTTCTTTGAATCCCTTGTTGGAGTTCGAGAGGTCGTAGAAGACCCAGCCGGCGTCGGGGAAGTAAACCTCGGCGAAGCCGTGTCCGCTGTCGGAGCCGATGAACTTGCCGTCAACGGGTTCGGCGGGGATGCCCATCCGCCGCAGGATGGCGCAGAAGAGGAACGATTGGCCGTCGCAGTTGCCGTTACGGTTTTTGAGGATGACGTCGGAGCCTTCATTGGCGCCGGACTTGAAGGGAACGTTATCGCGGACCCAGTCGTAGGCAAGGTCAACGGCCTCCGCGGCCCACTTGGTTCTGGCGAGGATTGGCTTTACGATTGCGTCCAGGTCGGGGTTCTCGGGGTTGATCTTGGGTGTCCCGGCGAGGCTGCCGGGCAAGGCGGCGGCGACGTTGGGAGAATAGGGAAGGTTGGCGGCGGTCCAGAGGGTGTTGCAACTGTTCAGTTCGACGGCCAGCCGCTGTGTGACGGTTATCTTGTCGGCGTCCGGCGCGAGCCAGGTCAGTTCGTAGTTTCGGCGTGGCATGCCGCGGTTGTCGGCCGTGATCTCGATCTTGTCAGGGGCCAGGCTGTAAGTGAAATCGGATTGAACTATAATCTGTTGATTGGTTGATCCCCAGAAAGTCATGAGGGCAGGGACGGCGGCGACGTTTTTCCTCCCCTTGGCGACGGGGATTTCGTAGGTCCGCACGACGGCCACCCGCCGCGTGTCCTTCGCCCGGGAATAGAGGTGGGTGGCGGCTTGGGCGTCCGATGCCAGGACGGCCGCCGCAATCGCAAGGGCATGCCAGGGTCTCATGCGACCGGTTCCTCCATAGAGTTGCGACACGGCCCGGCGGCGGAAAGGTTCGCGGCCGAGCGGTGCGATCCGGCGGGGATTATACCGCCCCGGCGGGTGGCGAGGGTCAAAGGAAATGGGGGGAGGCAAGCGCGGAACGAACGGCATAAATACGCGGAGCGCGGACAGGTCCGAGTCGGGCTCGGCGTGACGTGGCTTTTAGGCCCCCAAGAGGCGGTCCACGGCGGCGCGCAGCGCAGGCAGATGCGTTTCGATCACGTCCCAGACCCGCTTCAGGTTCACGCCCGTGTAGTGGTGGATCAGGAAGTCCCTGAACCGCGCAATGTCGCTCCACGGGAGTTCGGGGTGCTTTCGCTTCGCGTCGTCGCTGAGACGTTTGGCCGCTTCGCCGATGATCTCGAAGTTGCGGATGACGGCATCCTGGGCCATCGTGTTGTGAAGGAACTCCTCGCGGCCTGCCGCGCTGTAGGCCGTGATCCTCTCGATGGCCTCGCGGATGTGTTCCAGGTAGAGGCGGTCGTCTTTCACAGGGGCACCCCTTCGGCAAGCACGCGGGCGCGGATAACACGGTGCAAAGTGTCCTCGGTCACCACATCCACGCGGCAACCGATGAGGTCCTCCAACTCGCGGATGAGGGCGATGTGGTCGATCAGCGACCGGTCATCGTCCAGGCGGACCAGGAAATCCACGTCGCTATCCTCGCCGGCATCGCCCCTGACCACGGACCCGAAGACCCGCACGTTGTGCGCTCCGTGCCGTGCGGCAATCCGGAGGATTTCGTCTCGCCGGCTCAAAATGTCGTTCAGCGCCACCATCGTCGCACGTCTCCCGCGGTTCGTCTCTGATTCTATCGGCAACCGCGGCAACTGTCCACCAGCGACCTCTGCCAGAACCGTTGCATTACGCACGGCCCGCCCGACGGACTGGCGGGCCGTGGCACACGCCGGCGCGCTCACCCCACCACGTTATACGCCCTCGCCTCGAATGCCACGCCGAGGTCCCTCTCGGCCACGCGGCGGACGGCTTCAAGGTCGAGGCCGGGTCGCCGACTACCGTTGATGAAGGCTCACGAATTCCTCGACCGTCATTCCCGCGGCGCGAATAAGGGACCGGAGCGTGCCGGGGGCAAGTTCGCGGTGTTGGGGAATCGAGAGGCTGGCGATGTGGCCCGACTTGAGCATCACCACGTGACTGCCGCGCTGCCGGTCCGCTCGCCAACCGGCTCGCTGGAATGCCTTGACCGCCTCTGCCCCCGAGACGACCGGCAGTTTGGGCATCAGACCTTGACCTCAATCTCGCGAGTCGCAACGGTGATGGGCATGCCGTTGGCGGCACGGGCCTCGATGCATGCCTCGATGGCCTCGCGGATGTTGGCGACGGCCTCGTCCTCGGTCTTGCCTTGGGAGATGCAGCCGGGAATCGCCGGGCACTCGGCCACAATCATGCCCGTCTCGTCGCGCTCAAGCGTTACGATCAGTTTCATGGGAGGCTCCTCACCCGGATTCTAGCGCGCGGACTGCACGCCGGTCAATACGCGGCAGCGCGTGGTCGCCCAGGCGACCACCCTACGTTTCAACCTACAACGTTGTACGCCCTTACCTCGAACGCCACGCCCAGGTCCTTCTCGGCCACGCGGCGGACGGCTTCGAGGTCGAGGCCGGGCAGGGCGACGGCCGTCGCGCGGACTTGCGGGATGCAGCCGCTGCATGCGCGGATAAACGCGCAGACCGCCGCAAAGGCGTTCGGAATCGTGGGCCTGCACAGCCGCTCGTACGTCGCGGCGTCGGGGGCGTCCAGGCTCACGCTCACCGAGTCGATGAGGCCGACAAGTTCCGCCGCAATGTCGCGGCCCGCAATGGCCGAACCCTGACCGTTCGTATCGAGGCGCGTCCTCAGTCGCCACCGCTCCCTCACGGTCCGCGCCACCTCCTTCACCACATCCAGCCGCAGGGTGGGTTCACCGAAGCCGCAGAAGACCACTTCCTCGTATTGCCCGGCGCCGGAATCGGCGAGGGCCTTCAGAATCTCCTCGGCCGTCGGCTCGCGCGGAAGTCTCAGGTCATGGCCCTTCACAATCAACTCGCCCGTCGCCCGCGGGCAGAACGTGCACCGGTTCGAGCACTCGTTGGTCACGTTCACGTAAAGGCTGCGGCGGATCGGATACACGATGCACGGGCCGCCCGCCTTGACGGGCAGGCCGAAGAGGTGCGCGGCATTCCGCGTCGTGATGCGGCGGACATCATCCTCCGTAAGGCCCCACAGGCCCGCCAGGAAGCGGATCGTGTGGATGACGTAAGCAGGCTCGTTCACCTTGCCGCGCATGGGCACGGGGGCGCAGTAGGGGGCGTCGGTCTCCACCAGCAGGCGTTCCAGCGGAACGACCTTTGCGGCCTGCCGCACGCCCTCGGAGTTCGGGAACGTCACGATCCCCGAGAACGAGACGTAGAGCCCGCGGGCCAGCGCCTCCCGGGCAAGGTCGGGCGACCCCGTGAAGCAATGAAACACGCCGCGATGCGGGCCGCCCGCCGCATCGAGCACGGCCAGCGTGTCGGCATCGGCCTCGCGCGTGTGGATGATTAGCGGCAGGTCAAGGTCGCGGGCCAGCCGGACGCCCTGGGCGAAGACCTCCCGCTGCACCGTGGGCGGCGAGTGCTCGTAGTGGTAATCAAGGCCGAACTCGCCCAGGGCGACCACCTTCGGGCGGCGGGCCAGGTCCGCCAGCACCGGCCAGTCCACGATCTTGATCTTGCCGGCCCCGTGCGGATGGAACCCGACGGCCGCATACAGCATCCGCTCGCGCTGGGCCAGTTCCACCACGCGCGAGTTCTCCGTCGGGCCGGTGCCGACGTTGACGATGGCCTCAACGCCGGCCGCGCGGGCGCGGTCCAGCACGCCCGGCATGTCGTCCGCCAGGCGGTCGAAGTGCACGTGGGCGTGGCTGTCGATACATGGCTCGGTCATCGCATGGCCTTAAGGCAAGCGCCGCGCGAGCGCGGCGGCTAAATGTGCTTTACAGCAAACGCCCCTTCGCGTCGAACGCGCCGGGGTAATGACGCACGTCAGGCTGCCTTCGGTCATCACCCGCGAATCGCACCGCCACAACGTCGAACCTGATGATCCGCTCGGCGGCGGCACGCCGACGCGACAGAAACTTGTGGGCCGCATAGACGATCCGCCGCCGCTTCGCCCGCGTGACCGACTCCTCTGGGGAGATGCGCGGGGCTCTCCCCACAGCGACCGCGCGGCTGCGGACCTCGACAAAGCACACGGCCCCGCTCTTCCTCTCCAGGGACACCAGGTCCACCTCGCCCTCCGGGTACGTCACGTTGCGGGCGACGATCCGGTATCCGTGCTTCTTCAGATACTTCTCCGCCGCCCGCTCTCCTTCGCGTCCGGTCTCCTGCCGCGCCGTCCGCTTCGGCCGCCCTCGCCGCAGAAAGTCGAAGATGCCGAGCATGTCCGCTCCCGAAAGGCCCGCGGCAACTCCCATTCGCCTCGCTGATTCTAGCCGCCGCCCGCACTCCTTGCAAGCCAACCCCGGGTGAAAGGGTACTGCGTCAGTCTGCTCGGGAGGTCGCCATCCGATGCCTGTAATGCCCGCCAGGACCATGCTCCTCATCGCCGCATGGCCGGATAACCTGGTCGCGCCGGAACTGATCGTCTGGGGCATCGGGCGCCGCCTGCGGCATGTGTGAACCCATCAGCGGGCAGCAGCGAATATCCAACACCGAACACCGAATGTCCAAGGCCGTCAGTTGTGCCCTTGGATATTCGCTATTCGATGTTCGGTGTTCGGCGTTTGCTGTTTGGTGTTGGCCGCTGCCTTTTCGCCGTCAGTTGCGCCCCTTGGATATTCGCTATTCGATGTTCGGTGTTCGGCGTTCGCTGTTCGGTGTTCGCCGGCGCACTTGCGCAACCCAGCACAGAGCCGTTCCTACAGGCCGAAGGCGAACTCGTGGCCTGCAAGTTCGATGTGGCCAGCAACAAGGTCTGGAACGACCATTCA
>CAYGWP010000360.1:0-7104 GCA_964353455.1 uncultured Anaerolineales bacterium | reverse complement strand
CCTCGGCAATCCTCCGCCAATTGAGGGCGGTCCAACCAATGTGCCCGACTGGAAAGTGCCCGGAAAGAGCGTTGTGGTTCCCGTCTCATCGGCGGCAGAGCCGGGGCGCGCCCCGGCCTACTTCTAACCAAGCGTTCCTTGGCGCCCTTCGCGGTCTTCGCGCCTTTCGCGTCGGCGTCGTTGAAGTAAGGAAGCCGGGGCGCGCCCCGGCCTACTTGGCGGCCTGGCGCGCCTTCTCCAGCGCATCGGCCACGGCATGAGTGTCCTTAAGCGCGGTGTCGGGCCGAGGATTCTCGGCCGTGAAGACACGTAGCGAGTCGGGCGGGTCGATGGCCGCATCCGATTCGTCTATCCCGCCGCCCGGCAGAGAGACCTTCGACAGGTCGAGTTTCAGGTGCCGGGCGAAAAACCTATACATGGCCATGCGTTTTGTCGGGCCGTAATCGTGACCCTCGTCGGCGAAGTGCGCGTTCTCGACCTTGTCCTGGGCCTTGTACAGCCGATAGACGTTCCAGATGTACGGGAACTCCACGCCGGGCACGTTCTTCGTCCAATCCTTGCCGTCGGAGATGATGAGTTGCGCTCTGGGCGCGGCCATGGCCGCAAGTTCCACGTTGTTGGTGTCGTGGCCGGCGCTCTTGTGGATGGGCAGGCCGCTCTCGCACTGGCACCCGCCGAAAAAGTGGGCCGAGACCATCACGCACGGGGCCGTCACCGCCACGCGGTCATCGACGGCGTTCAGCATGAACGTCTGCGTGCCGCCGCCCGATTCGCCCGTCATGCCGAGGCGCTTGGAGTCAACGCCGTCGAGCGACACGAGGAAATCCACCGCCCGAATCGAATCCCACAGTTGCAGCGTCAGGACGTTCGGGTCGTTGTGGGCCACCTGCGTCGATTCGCTCCGGCCGACCATATCGTAGGCGAAGACGATCGCCCCCATCCGCGCAAGGACCGCGCACCGCGTCTGCGTGTACGCCTCAAGGCGGCCCTGCTTGGAGTGGCCGTGCGGGCAGAGGACGGCGGCCATCGGGGCCTTCCCGGCGGCGGGCCGGTACAGGTTCCCCGTGACGAAGAACCCCGGCAGGCTCTCGAAGGCGACGTTCTCGACGGTGTAGCCCTTGCGCTCCTGGCGGCCGCGGATGACGGGCTTAAGGTCGCACTTCGCCGGCATCGGGTCCAGGTGCGCCTCCTTGAGGAGACATTCGCGGATGTTCTTCGCCCGCGCCGCCCACTCCTCCTGGGTGTGGTAGGTCTTTGCGAAGGCCGCAAGTTGCTCCCGCCCCGCATCCTCGCTCTGGCGGGGTTCCTTAAAGAGCGCCTTCATGCCGGGCGTCACCGACTTCTCCGGCGACTTTTCCGGCGATTCGCCCGCCGCACTCCCTGGCATCGTGGCCATGATGGCTCCGATCGTGAAAATATAGATGTAGCGTTTCATGCTCATCATTGCGTTGCCCCTTGCTGGTGTGCCACGGCCGGCTTGCCCGGCCGTGAGCCCTAGCCGATGACTGAAACACGGCCGGGCAAGCCGGCCGTGGCACACAGGTCCTTCGGCTAACTGCTGGCGAGTTTCTTGCCCAACGCAATCGCCTCGTCCATCACCTTCTTATTGGACTTGATGTCGCCGGCGGCGCCGGCCGAGCCATAGACCATGCCGACGATCGGGGCGCCGATGAACCCGAAGGCGTCCTGGAACGTGCGGATGGCGTTCGTGCATCCGGAATCGAACGGGTCCTCGCCGCCGAACGAGAACGCCAGGCCGATCCGCTTTCCGGCCAGTGCCGAGCCGCCCTCGCCCCCCAGGGCGTAGCACCGGTCCATCGCCAGTTTCAGTTGGGCCGACATCGTGAACCAGTAGATGGGGCTGGCATAGACGATCGCATCGGCCGCGCGGAGTTTGGGATACAGGCCCTGCATGTCATCCTGTATCGCGCAGCCCTTTGCGCCCGGCTTGTGGCACGATTCGCACGCCCGGCACGGGGCGATCTTCATCGCATGGAGATAGAATGATTCGACCGTGGCCCCCGCCGCCGACGCCCCCTCGGCGATCCGCTCGGCAATGGCCGCGCTGTTGCCATCCTTGCGGGGGCTGCCGAGGAGGATTACCACCTTCTTCCCGCTGCCATCCTTCTTCGCCTTCGCCATGCGAGTTCCTCCGATTCGCTTTGCCGCCGGGCATCATAGCCGCGCCGACGGAACCGTGCAAGCGTCTCGCAAGTCCCGGGCGCGTACTGCGTCACTCATGGGGGTGGCACGTTTAGCCGCGACTCGAAGAGGAGCGCGTTTTCGAACGGCAACACGCGCTCCTCTTCGAGTCGCGGCTAAACTCATAACTTCGAGTCGCCGCTAAACTTTCGGCCACCCGCCGAGGCAAGCTCCCGGAAGTGACGCATCACCAAACCCCCGGAAACTTGTGGCAAACCGGCCGCAGGTTCGGCATAGTGACGGAGAGGCCACGGGGGGGCAGCCGGGGAGGAACCTGCCATGAAGAAACTTCTGAAGATCGCCCTCATCGTGCTTGCCGTCATCGTCCTGGGCCTGATTGTGGGTTACCTCACGATCGATTCCATCGCCAAGACCGCCATCGAGCGCGGCGGCTGGTACGCCCTCGGCGTCGATACCCGCGTTGACTCGGTCAGCGTCGGCCTCCTCAGGGGCGAGATCGGCATTCGGGGCCTCGTGGTCGGGAACCCCGAAGGCTTCAAGACGCCGCACCTCATGAAGGCCGACCGGCTGGACCTGGGCGTGCGGCCCGGCAGCCTCATGGGCGATGTGATCGAGGTCAGCCGCTTCGAGATCGACGGCCTCGACATGAACCTCGAGCAGAAGATCGGATCGACCAACGTCTCGGCCATCATGCATAACGCCCAGGGGACGGGCGGCGGCAAGGCACAGGACTCCAAGGAACCCGGCGGCAAGAAGGTCAAGGCCGACCGCGTGGTGATCCGCAACGTGGTCGCCCACGTCCAGGTGCTGCCGGTGGGCGGCCAGGCCACCACGCTTGACGTGAAGGTGCCCGAGATCGTGCTGACCGACGTCGGGTCCGACAGCGCCGGCGGCGGGGCAACCGTCAGCGAACTGATGCGGAAGATCGTCCCGGCGGTGCTGGCCGCCGTCGTCGAAAAGTGCAAGGGCGTGGTCCCTGATGCGGACTTCAAGCGCCTGGGCGACGGACTCGGAAAGAGGCTCGAGGGCCTCGGCAAATCGGCCAAGGAGGCCGGCGAGGCCGCCACGAAGGGCGCGGGCAAATTGCTCGAGGGCATCTTCGGCAAGAAGCAGCCGGAATCGCCCGCCAAACCGTAGCCCGTGCGATTCGGCGACCATGGCAGTTCGCGCTTGCGCGCAGCAGAACACGTGTGCCACGCCCGCCCGACTGACTGGCGGGCGTGGGACGGGCCATATCGCGTCTTCGCCCGCCAGTCCGTAGGGCGGGGCACACGGCGATACGGGCAATCGTGAAACGCGCTAATAGCCGCGGGATCACAGGCGAAAGGTCGGCAGAAGGATGGCGAGACTCACACTGGCGGCGGGCGGGCGCGCGGCGTGCGCGGCGGCCATGCTCAGCATCGCGCTCTGGACGCTTGATGGGCTTGCTGCCGAGAAGCGCGACGAGTGGCAGCAGCCCGACCGCATCATCGCGGACATGGGCCTGAAGGCCGGCGCTACCGTGGCCGACGTCGGCGCGGGCCGCGGGTACTTCACCTTCCGCCTTGCCGCCGCCGTGGGCGAGAAGGGCAAGGTCTTCGCCACCGACATCGACGCCAAGGCCCTGGCGGCGACCAAGGACCAGGCCGCCCGAGAGAACCGCAAGAACGTCGAGACGGTTCTCAGCGAGCCGACCGACACGAAACTCCAGCCGTCATGCGCCGACGTGGTGCTCCTCTCGGACGTCCTGCACCACGTGGACGAGAAACTGCGCGGGCCGCTCCTTAAGAACGTCGTGCAGGCCCTGAAGCCCGGCGGATTCCTCTTCATCATCGACTGGCGCGACAAGGACGAGGTGCCGTTCGACCGCGGCAAACACATCCCGCGCGAGAGCCTCGTCAAAGTCGCGACCGACGCCGGCCTGGCGCTCGACGCCGAGTTCCACTACCTCAAGAACCAGGTATTCCTGCGATTCCGCAAGCCCTCGCAGCCGTAGCAGGCCGTGGAGAGCCTGACATGAGACCGGCTCTCGCTTCGTTAGGGGTGCTTTGCTTCGGCGGGCGGCACGGCCACAGTTTACCCGCCTCGGGCGGGCTGTGCCTTTGCGTGGCCCCGCCACCCGGCAATCAACGCCAGACACGTACGGGAGACCCGCCGCGCACACACGCAACACTAAACCGCTCTAACCAGACATCGTTATACCTGCAAGCCTGCCGCTCGAGAAGGCCCACTGGAGATTGAACCCGCCGCTCGGGCCGTCGAGGTCCAGTATCTCGCCGGCCAGCGCGAGGCCCCGCAGGCGCCGGCTCGCCAGGGTCCGCGGGTCCACCTCCTTCAGGCTCACCCCGCCTCGCGTCACCATCGCGCGGTCCCAGCCCTCGGTGCCCGTGACCGTGAGCGGCAGGGCCGTCAGACGCTCGACGAGCGCTGCCTGCGCCCCTTGAGTGACCTGCGACGGCCGCATCGCCGGACTGATGAGACAGGCCTCGCAAAGCGCGCGGGCCAGCGACTTGGGGAGGTGCTGATCGAGGAGTCCAGCGACGGTCGCGCGGCCGTGCCGCATCCGCCACTTCTCGAACCGCCGCCGCCACTGGTCGGCCGATGTGCCGGGCGCGAGGTCGATCCGAAGGGGCACGGTCTTGTGCGTCGCCAGCAGGACCGCGACATCGCCCGAAAGGTCGAGGATCGCGGGGCCCGAGAGGCCGGTGTGCGTGAAGAGCACATCGCCCGTAAGGCCCGCGCGCGGCCGGCCGGCAAGCGGAATCCAGATGCGCGCGGGCGAGACGGCGACGCCGGCGCACTTGCTGGTCCACGGCTCCGCGACAACGAGCGGCACGAGGGCGGGCGTCGGCTCCACGATCGTATGGCTCGCCTGCCGCGCGAGGGTGTAACCCGCCCCGCTTCCGCCGAGCGACGGGTAACTTCGTCCGCCGGTCGCAAGGATGATGCGGCGCGCGGCCAGGCGCCGCCCTTCCATCTGGAGGCCGCGAAGCGCCCCGGCCTCGATCCACAGGGCCGACACGCGGGCGGCAAGGTGCACCGCGACGCCAAGTTCGCGCGCCCGCCGCCAGAGCGCGCTCTGGACCGTGACGGCCGAGTCCGAAGTGGGATAGACGTGCAGGCCGTCGGGTGCGTGCGTCGGGACGCCGAGCGAGTGGAGGAACTGCCTGAGGCCGATCTGGTCGAGGGCCTCGAGCGCCGGCTGCATGAACCGGCCGTGGCGTCCGAATCGGGCCATGAACTCGGCTGGCGGCAGGAGGTTCGTAAGGTTGCACCGACCGCCGCCGGTCGCGAGGAGTCTTGCGCCGGGGCGGTCGAGTTGCTCGAGGACCGCGACATGTGCCCCGCGCTCGGCCGCGGCGATTGCGGCCATGAGACCCGCCGGCCCCGCGCCGACGACGGCCACGTCGGCGGCTTCGAGTTGCGGTGCGCCAAACCCATTTAGCCGCCGCGCTTGCGCGGCGCGTGTTGGTGGCATATGCTATTTCGCTGGCGCCTTTTTCACGGGAAACTCAGGCGAGTCAACATGGGCCGTACGGAAAATCTCCTCGATGCGCTTGACGACGTCGGGGTGCCCGGCGGCCACATCTTTCGTTTCGCCAAGGTCATCGCGGAGGTTATAGAGTTCGGTCGCGCCGCCGAGACCGCGACGGACGCCCTTCCAGTCGCCCATGCGGACGGCCTGCGCGAACCCGCCCTCGTGGAATTCCCAGTACAGGTACTCGTGTCCGGTCTGGGGGCGGCCTTCGATTGCAGGGAGCATCGACAGCCCATCTATGCCGGCGGGAGGCCTCGCGCCGGCGATCTCGGCGGCCGTCGGCAGAAAATCCCAGAACGCCCACGCCTGGTCGCTCACCGAGCCGGCCTTCACGCGGCCGGGCCAGCGGACGATCATCGGCACGCGTATGCCGCCCTCATATAGGCTGCGCTTGATGCCGCGAAGCGGGCCGCCGCTCTGGAAGAACGTGGGGTCGTGTCCGCCCTCGCGGTGCGGGCCGTTGTCGCTCGTGAAGAAGATGACGGTGTTCTCGCTGAGGCCGAGTTTCCCGATGAGGGCCACGAGTCTGCCGATATCGGCATCCATGCGCGTGACGGCGGCGGCGAAGTTCTTCTCGACCTGCGGCCAGTCCTCGGCCGAGTACGGCTCGTCGCTCGGCACCTCCATGCCCTGCTTGCCGGCCTCGTTGTTGGCGTGCGGAATGGTGTACGTGAGGTACAGGAAGAACGGCTTGTCCTTGCTCCGCTCGACGAACTGGAGGGCCTCTTTCGTGAAGAGGTCGCCGGAGAACTCTCGCCTCTCGCTCGCCACGCCGGCCCCCACCGCATCCTCCTGCGGCACGACGTTCTTGAGGGGGACCTTTTCCTCATTTCTCCATAAGTACGTAGGCCACGAGTTGTGCGCATGGCGCTGGTTCAGGTACCCGAACCAGTAATCGAAGCCCTTGCGGGTGGGGATGCCGGTCGAGTCGGGCTCGCCCAGGCCCCACTTGCCGATGATGGCGGTCGTGTAGCCGGCGGCCTTGAGGACCTCGGCAACGGTCCTGTCCTCGGGCCTGAGGGGCACCAGCGAGTTGCCGCGCACCTGGCAGTGGCCCGTGTGGAGGCCCGTCATGAGGGCGCAGCGCGACGGGGCGCAGACAGTGCTGCCGGAATAGACCTGGGTGAACCGCATTCCGTCGGCGGCAAGGGCGTCGATGTTGGGCGTACGGACCTTCTTCTGGCCGTAGCAGCCGACGTCGCCGTAACCGAGGTCGTCGGCCAGGATGAAGATGATGTTGGGCTTGCGGGGGGATGCCTGCTGCGGCGCGGACATCTCGCCGCGGGCCATGGCGCGCGGCGCACACCCTGCCGCCAGTGCACTCACGGCGCCTAGGCCAACCCCGCGAAGCACATCGCGGCGGGTCAGGCGATGGTCATCCTGGTTCAGGCAAGGCATAGGGGACCCTCCTCGCAACCCGTGGC